>NZ_JBFABE010000012.1:0-6290 GCF_040640155.1 Streptosporangium sp. NPDC023615 | reverse complement strand
GACCGGGTCGCCTCCGGGGGACGAAGGGACGGGTCGCCTCCGGGGGCAGAACACGCCTCGCGGACCGGGACCGCCCCGCAAGGCCGGGCGCGCCGGGGTCCGGACACGCGAGAGCCCCGGGGTCCGGACACGCGAGAGCCCCGGCTTCCGCGGGAACGCCCTGCGTCCGCGGGCCGGGGCCGGGTGCTTCGCCACCGGGCGGTCACGCACCGGTACACCTCGCGGGCGGCCGTACACACGCGCCCGCGGTCGCACGCCCGCGCCCGCGTGCGGCTACACGGCGGCGCCCGCCAGGATGCGCTTGACTTCGATCACCGAGGGGTTGGTCCTGACGACCCGTCCGGCCGGGGAGTCGATCACGACCGTGGGCACGGTCTGGTTGCCGTTGTTGACGCTCATGACGAACGAGGCGGCGTCGGGATCGCTATCGATGTCGACCTCCGTGAAGGCGATGCCCTCGCGGCCGAGCTGGCTCTTCAGCCTCTTGCAGGGGCCGCACCAGGTGGTCGTGTACACAGTCAGCGCCATGTCTGAGAAATCCCCTCGTGTGATGTCCGACCCCCATCCCAACAACGCGAGGGGCGTTCAGCTTCCCGACGGGAGAAGCTTCTGCGCGACCCACTGCTGGGTCCGCTCGGCCACGCCGGGCAACCGGTAGAGGGGAGCGCTGTGCTCGATGCCCGGCTCGGTCGCCACGGTCACCGGCACGCCGAACCGGCGCAGGTGCTCCTTGAGCTGCTCGCCGTGCTCGGGCGAGACGAACTCGTCCTCCGAGTGCACCACCAGCATGGGAGCGTCGCCGCGGCTCGCGTGCCAGGGCACCTCCATGCTGGCCCAGACCTTGGCGCACCTGCCGGTGGGCTCGCAGCCGCCGGCGAGCTTGATGGCGGCCTGGCGCAACCTGCGCTTGTTCGCGTCGAAGGTGTCGGCGCCCTCGGTGTACGCCGTGAGCGGGGAGACGACCGGCGAGATGCCGACCACGCCCCGCAGCCCCCGCAGGCCGCTCTTGTAGGTGCCCGCCGCGGTGGCCAGGTGCCCTCCCGCGGAGAAACCGATGATCACGTACTTGTTCGGGTCGAAGGACCACAGCGCCGCGTGCCGCCGCGCCGTGGCGACGGCGTCGAAGGTGTCGGTGCGCTGGGCCGGCCAGGAGGCGTCGCCGGACAGGCGGTAGTTGATGTTGAAGACGACGTAGCCCTGCTCGGCGTAGCTCCGGCTGATCTCCGTCATGTACTTCTTGTCGCCCGAGGACCACCAGCCGCCGTGGATGAGGAAGACGGCGGGACGCTTGATCTCGTCGGGCTGGTACCACACGTCCATCCGCTGGCGGGGGTGCGGCCCGTACGCGACGGTGTTGACGACGGTGCCCTGGACCAGGGGGTCGGGCTGGGGCGTCGGGGTGGGCACCGGCGTGGGCGTCGGGATGCGCTCGCCGGTCGCGCCGGTGCCGCGGCCCCGGGCCGTGGCGCTTCCCGCCTCGCCGTCGGTCCCGCGGCTCCCGGCCGTGCCGCTCCGGGTCGTGCCCGCACCGCTCCTCGTCGTGCCCGCTCCGCCCCGGGCGGTGCCCGTGCCGCTCCCGGCGGTGCTCACGTCGGTCCTGGCCGCGGTCACGGTGCTCCTGGTCGCGGACAGCATGCCGGTCGCGGCCGCCGGGCCGGTCGTGGGCGCGGTACGGGTCGCGGCGGCGCCCCCGGCGGCTCCGGTCCCCCCGGTGCTTCCGCCGTCCGTCCGGGTCGGGGCCACGATCGCGTGTGCGTGTGCGGTCGAGTGCAACACCGCAGGTCCGAGCATCGCCGCCGCAAGGGCGAGCGCACCCACGGTTACCCCAGTTCGCACGGGTCTTTTTCCTTCCCTGGGAGCATTCGACCATCATTGTGGAGCAAAGAGCGTGCTTTGTGCATCTCGACGAACCACATAGGTTGACGGCGGCGTGTTGCCAGAATGAGCGGTGCCGACCGGCGGCTGGGAGGATGAGGCCGCCCGGTCCGTCCGACCGCGTGTGTCCGACTGCGTGAAGGAGCCCCCGTGGAGCCCGACGACGTCCTGGCGGCACTGGACCCCGAGCAGCGTGAGGTGGCCGAAGCCGTCCGGGGGCCGGTCTGCGTGCTCGCCGGGGCGGGGACGGGCAAGACCCGGGCCATCACCCACCGCATCGCGCACGCGGTCCGCAGCGGGGTCGTCGACCCCCAGGGCGTGCTGGCCGTGACGTTCACCACACGCGCGGCCGGTGAGCTCAGACAGCGGTTGCGGCAACTCGGCACGCCGGGCGTGCAGGCGCGCACCTTCCACGCCGCCGCGCTGCGCCAGCTCACCTACTTCTGGCCGCGCGTCATCGGCGGCGACCCGCCGAGGGTGATCGAGTCGAAGCTGCCGCTGCTGATCGACGCCTGCCGCTCCCTGCGCAGGAACCAGGACCGCTCCGAACTGCGGGACATCGCCTCCGAGATCGAGTGGGCCAAGGTCACCCAGATCGGCCCCGAGGACTACGTGGCGGCGGCGCGGAAGGCCGGACGGACGCCACCCGTCCCGGCCGAGGAGGTCGTCCGGGTCTACGAGGAGTACGAGCACCTCCGCCGCGACCGGCACCTGGTCGACTTCGAGACCATCCTGGAGCTCACCGCCGCGGTGATGACCGAGCATCGAGAGGTCGCCTCGCAGATCCGCCAGCAGTACCGCTACTTCGTGGTCGACGAGTACCAGGACGTCAACCCGCTGCAGAAGCTGCTGCTCGACACCTGGCTCGGCGGCCGCGACGACCTGTGCGTGGTCGGCGACCCCAACCAGACCATCTACTCCTTCACCGGGGCGACCACCCGCTACCTGACCGGCTTCCCGGTCGAGTACCCCGACGCCACCGTGATCAGGCTGGTCCGCGACTACCGCTCCACCCCCCAGGTCGTCTCGCTGGCCAACCGCGTGCTCGAGGCGGCCCGCACCCCGCACAGGCTCGCCCTGATCGCCCAGCGCCCGGACGGCCCCGAGCCGGTCTTCACCGAGTACGACGACGAGACCGCCGAGGCCGAGGGCGTGGCCCGCGCGGTGCGCAAGCTCGCCGACTCCGGCGTGCCCACCCGCGAGATCGCCGTGCTGTTCCGGGTCAACGCCCAGTCCGAGGCCTACGAGCAGGCCTTCGGCAACGCCGGCCTGCCGTACGTGCTGCGCGGCGCCGACCGGTTCTTCGAACGCCCCGAGGTGCGCCAGGCGGTCGTGCTGCTGCGCGGCGCCGCCCGCTCCGCCGACCCCGGGGACACCCTCGCCTCGACCGTGCACCACATCCTGTCCGGCATCGGGCTCACCCCCCAGGCACCCGGGGGCGGCAAGGCCCGGGAGAAGTGGGAGTCGCTCAAGGCCCTGGCCGACCTCGCCGAGGACCTCGCCGCCGCCGGCGCGGACCTCTCGGCGTTCGTGGCCGAGCTGGAGCGCCGGGCCAGCGAGCAGCACGCGCCGCCGGTCGAGGGCGTCACCCTCGCCTCGCTGCACGCCGCCAAGGGCCTGGAATGGGACGCGGTCTTCCTGGTCGGCGTCACCGAGGGCATGCTGCCGATCGTCTACGCCGAGACGCCCGAGCAGATCGAGGAGGAACGCCGGCTGCTGTACGTCGGCGTCACCCGCGCGCGCGCGCACCTGTCGCTCTCCTGGGCGCTGGCGCGCTCCCCGGGGGGCCGCCGCTCGCGCAGGCCCTCCCGGTTCCTGGACGGGCTCACCGGCCGCTCCGCGCAGGGCCGCTCCGCGCAGGGCCGCTCCGCGCAGAAGGGCCGCGCGGGCGCGGCGTCCTCCCCCTCGGAGCGCCGCTCCCCGGCCGCGCCGGTCGGCTGCCGGATCTGCGGCAAGACCCTCGCCGTCGCCACCGAGCAGAAGCTCGGCAGGTGCGCCACCTGCCCCGCCGACCACGACGAGAGGCTGCTCGACGAGCTCAAGGCCTGGCGTACGGGGGTGTCGAAGAAGGAGAAGCTGCCGCAGTGGGCCGTCTTCACCGACATCACCCTCCAGGCCATCGCCGAGCGGACCCCGACCTCGGAACGGGACCTGCTGGCGATCACCGGAATAGGACGCGTCAAACTGGATCGCTACGGCGAAGCGGTGCTCGATCTGTGCCGCGACGCCGCGAACCGGACGGAGGACGCGTGAACGAGGCGCTCAAGGAGCTCCTGGCCCTGCTCGACCTGGAGCAGATCGAGCTCGACATCTTCCGGGGCAGCAGCCCCGAGGAGCGTATCCAGCGTGTCTTCGGCGGTCAGGTGGCCGCCCAGGCCCTGGTCGCCGCGGGCCGGACGGTTCCCGACGACCGGAACGTCCACTCGCTGCACGCCTACTTCATCAGGCCCGGCGACCCGGCCATCCCGATCGTCTACAACGTCGAACGGGTCCGCGACGGCCGCTCCTTCACCACCCGGCGCGTGGTCGCCGTGCAGCACGGCAAGGCCATATTCACCATGTCGGCCTCCTTCCACGTGACCGAGACCAGCGTCGAGCACCAGGCGACCGCCATGCCCCAGGTGGTCGATCCGGAGACCCTGCCGCTCTTCCAGGACCGCATGCTCCAGGTCGTGGGGAGCGACTCGCCGATGCGCGAGTGGATCTCCAGGCCCAGGCCGGTGGACGCCCGCTACGTGACGCCCCTCACCTGGGAGGCCCACCGCGACCCGGAACTGCGCGGCTCCAAGACCAACGTGTGGTTCCGCTACGACACCGAGCTGCCCGACGACCCGCTGCTGCACGTGGTGCTGGCCGCCTACGCCTCCGACTTCACGCTCGTCGACACCGTCCTGCTGACCCACGGCCTCGCGTGGGGCGCCTCCAACCTCTCCGGCGCCTCGCTGGACCACGCGATGTGGTTCCACCGCCCCTTCCGGGTGGACGAGTGGATGCTCTACGCCCAGGAGTCGCCGTGGTCGGGGGCGGCGCGCGGACTCGCCAGGGGCGAGATGTTCACCCGGTCCGGAGACCTGGCCGTGTCGGTAGTTCAGGAGGCCATGATCCGCGTGAGATAGTCGCAACACCGCAGGTGGAAAATATGTTGCCCACCTCCCCGGCAGGGGTTTAGGGTCATGGTCATGCAAGTCGGACGCTACTGTCCGACGATCTTCGAATGGAGGTGAGTCCGCTGTGAAAGTCACTCTGATGCCGTCCCAGATCGGGCTCGCTTCCGTGCGCCGTAACACCGTTCTGCCCTGTGAGCTCCGGACCCTCCTCACCGTCGGTGCGGTCGTCCCGGTTCCGCAGGACGATTCTGCTCACTTCCAGGTCGAAGCCCGCCGCTGGGCCACGCCCGCCGCCTTCCCGGCGACGGTTGTTCCGGCGACGGTCAGGCCGGTGGCGCATGTCCCGGCCGCCAAGACCCGAGTGGGCGGCAGCTACGCAGCAATGACCCAGCACATCGGAAACGGTGGACTGCGCGGTCCGCAACCCTGGGGGCATCCTCCGGTCATGACCTGACCGAGGAAAGAGCCTTCAGGCCGCGGATCCGCACCAGGATCCGCGGCCTTCTTGTTTGTCCGCGTCGTTCCTGACCCCCACCCCAAGAGGTAACCAAAGATCAACACCTAGCTGAGAGGTGAAGCAGATGGGGGCCCAGACGGTCATGGACCTGATCGACGAAGCCACAATCCCCTGTCGTACCGACCCCGACCTGTGGTTCGCCGAGTCTCCGGAGGACGTGGAGTTCGCCAAGGCGCTCTGCGGAGGCTGTCCGATCCGTGAGGCCTGCCTGGCCCGCGCGCTGGAGCGCGAGGAGCCGTGGGGGGTCTGGGGCGGCGAGCTCGTCCTCCGGGGGGCCGTCGTCCCCCGGAAGCGTCCGCGTGGACGTCCGCGCAAGAACCCGGTCGCCGCCTGAACGACCCGGTCACCGGCCGATGACCACGAAGCCGATGACCACAGAGAACGACCGGTGCCGTCGAGCACGACCGGTACCACCGAGAACCTGATCGACCACCCAGAGAACTTCCCGAAAGGACCACTCCGATGAGCTACTTCCCCTCCAGCGGCCTCGACCTGCCGTCTATGCACCAAGAACTGGTGCGTGACCGAATACAAACCCTCCACCGCGAGGCGGAGGAGCATCGCAGGGCCTCGGGTCTTCGGCGCCTCCGGCGTGCCGAGCGCCAGGCGAAACGCGCGTCATCGCGTCTGCGCACCGCGGCCCTGCGCCTCATCTGATCCCGGGGGCCGGCGCCTCGTCTGACCGGTGAGGGCCGGCACCTGGTCCGACGCGTGAGGATCGGCGCCTCGTCCGACCGCCCTCGTGGCACTGCCCCGCGCGCCGGTACTCCACCGTTCCGGGGGACTGCACG
>NZ_JBFABE010000011.1:162225-182748 GCF_040640155.1 Streptosporangium sp. NPDC023615 | reverse complement strand
CCGCCGGACGGCCACAACACCACCCACCCGAACCAACCTAACGAAGTACTACTAGGTGAGGCTCGGTGGCGGGCTGGTCGTGGCTGGTAGAACTCGGACGTGGCGCGTTTTGATGTGACCGATGCCGAGTGGGCGTTGATCGAGCCGTATCTGCCGGTGGCGGCTACCGGGCCGCTGCCGCGGCGGGTGCGTGATCAGTTCAACGGGGTCTTGTGGCGGTTTCGCACCGGGTCGGGCTGGCGTGATGTGCCGGAACGGTATGGGCGGTGATCCACGCTCTACTCCCGGTTCAACGGCTGGGCCAAGGCCGGGGTGTTTCAGGATTTGATGGACGCGCTGATCGCCGAGGCCGCCTTGCGCGGGCAGGTCGGGCTGGAGGTGGTCAACGTGGACTCCACGATCGTGCGGGCGCATCAGGAGTCGGCCGGGCTGGCGGTCGCCGGGGAGACCCTGGATGCGCTGGAGCAGGCGCTGACCGAGGAAAAGAGGGCTCCGCTGGCAGAGCAACCGCCGGTGCTGCGGGTGATGCGCCGCAGGTCACACCCAGCGAGGACAGCCGGACAGCGCGGACGCGTCGCCCGCGCCGGATCGTGGCGCCATGCGGTGACGACGAAAGGCCCGGAGGAAGGCTGCCGGGCTCGGTCGATCCCGGGGCGAGCTGAGCAGCAAGGTCCATGCTGCGGCCGATGCCGCCGGGCTGCCGCTGGCTTTCGTGCTCACCCCCGGCCAAGCCGGCGACTGCCCGTGGTTCATCACCGTCCTGGACAAGGTCCGCATTCCCGGCCGGGTCGGCCGACCTCGGACCCGCCCTGCCGCGGTGGCCGCGGACAAGGCCTACTCCTCCAAGGCCAACCGCTCCTACCTGCGCCGCCGCAAGATCACCGCGGTCATCCCGGAGAAGACCGACCAGCAGGCCAACCGCAAGAAGAGAGGTTCAGCGGGCGGACGACCCGTCGGCTTCGATCCGCAGCGCTACCGGCAGCGCAACACCGTCGAACGCTGTTTCCAGAAGATCAAGACCTGGCGCGGATTGGCCACCCGCTACGCAAGACCCCAGAAAGCTACGAGGCCGGACTCCACCTCCGAGGCTCGATCATGTGGCTGAAAATCCTCACCTCACACACATGATCCGAACCTCTAACAGCTCCTAGTAGACCCGCCAGCGGCCCTGCTGTCTTCGTTGCCACACCCTCCGCGCCTGCTGTTCCTCCTGCATGCGCCTGACCCGTTCGACCCGATGGCTCTCCGGCATCGCCTCCCACCTCCGTTCCCGCAAACGCCGGCCCCCCTCATAGGTCGCGCCCACGGCCATGAGCGCCACCACCCCGGCCCCTCCCAGAAGCAGTTGGACGTCCACGAGATTTCCCTTTTTCCCCTACGCCCTTCTCCGTAGGGTCATTTCTATCGTCGTGACGCCGTTCTTTCACGCATTTATCAGGACATTTATATTTCCTATTGTGGAAATCCCTCCGGCGCGCGCCCGTACCCGTCGCCATTTCGCGCGCCGGCATCGGCGGGCGGCCGCCTCACGCGACGGCCCTACCTGAGGCCGTCGAAGAGGTCGTCCTCCCGCTCGCCGGCTTCGGGAACACGGTTGACCCTGCGGACGAACCCCTCGGTCCCCAGCGTCTGCCGCTGGGCCTCGGGAGGCATGCGCAGCATGAAGATGCTGTCCCCCTGGCTCGCGTGCGCCTCCAGCGCCTTGCGCTTGCGCTCCACGTAGGGCGTCACGTCGATCATCGCGGTGATCTGCTCCTCGGGCACACCGAAGTCGTCGGGAAGTTCGAGCTCCCCGGGATCGGCGCCGGCCGAGCGGAGAAGCTCGAACAACTCGCCGATCCGCTCGCGGGGCACCGCGGTGTAGTACAGCTTCGCGGGAATCCCACTGGCCTCGGTCGCGGCCATGGCGATCCGGTGCGCCTGGATGTGGTCGGGGTGGCCGTAGCCCCCGTTCTCGTCGTAGGTCACCACGACCTGGGGGCGGTAGCGTTCCATCAACTCGGCCAGCCGCGCGGCGGCCCGCTCCACCGGGACGTTGGCGAAGGCGTCCTCGGCCTTGTTCCCGTCCCAGCCGTCCATGCCCGAGTCGCGGTACCCGAGCAGTTCCACGTGCCCGATCCCCAGGTGGGCCGCGGACGCGCGGAGCTCCTCCAGCCGCAACGCGCTCACCACGGCCTCGTCATGGCCCGGCTCCCCCGGCTTCGCCCCGCCGGGGGCGTCCCCCTGCTCCCCGTTCGTGCAGGTGACCAGGACGGTGCGGATGCCCTCGTCGGCGTACCGGGCGAGGATCCCGCCCGTCCCGAGGACCTCGTCGTCGGGATGGGCGTGCACGGCCATCAGGGTCAGCTCTTCGCTCATGATCTCCACCCGTTCGTTCGGAAGCGCTGCGAATCGGCCCACTCTACGGCGGCCTCCCGACAGTCCGGAGCGGCGGGCGGATCACCGCGGGCGGCGGGACGCCCGGCCGCGGTGATCCGCCCCTGTGATCAGGAGGCGGGCGAGGACGCCCAGTGGTCCGAGCCGGTCGGCCACGTCCGCGACGGCGTCCGCTCCTGCCTGAGCAGGCTCTCCTCGCCCGTTCCCACGGCGCAGCGCGTGCCGCGCGGCGGCACCTTCAGCGAGATCAGGTACTCGTCGAAGATGTCCGTCTGGCACTTGTCCTTGCCGTAGATGCGATGCCCCCAGCCCTCGTAGGTGAGCAGCACGGCCTTGGGCCCGAGCTGACGGGCCGCGTTGGCGGACCAGATCCACGGGGTGGCCGGGTCGTGCAGGGAGTTCCCGAGCAGCAGCGGGGCCTCGCCCGTGTACCGCAGCGCGTGCGGCGCGTTGGTGGTCGGGTGGTTCATGCAGATCGGCAGATCGTCGATCGGGTACGGGTGGTACCGCGTGTCGGGCGCGAGGTGGTTGGAGACGCGCATGAGCGCGGCGTACTCCGCGTAGTTCCGCACCTTGAGGTTGTAGTCCTGGCACAGGACGACGGTCGGCAGATGCGCGACGTCACCCTCCACGGGCTGCCTGCCGGGCAGCGGGGGCACCCACTCCGGCGTCGGCCCGCCGTCCAGCCAGTTGATCAGCTCGGCCAGCAGCCGCCAGGCCGGTCCCTCGGTGCCCAGCGCGGCGTTGTAGACGACCTGCAGCTCGGTCATGGGCTGGCCCGTGCTGGGGTACCTCAGCTCGCCGCGCCGCGCCCTCTCCAGCAGGCCCCTCCAGATCGCGCGGACGTCGCGTCCGTACAGGACGCAACTCGTGTCCTGGTCGCACCAGCCGACGAACTGGTCGAACGCGTCCTCGACGGCGAGCGCCTCGGTGGCCAGGAAGCCCGCGACGCCGAGGCTGTGGTCCATGTTGCTGTCGAGCCCGAGGGCCCGGACACGGCCGGGGAACAGCTCGGCGTACATCTGGCCGATCAGCGTGCCGTACGAGATGCCGTAGTAGGTGAGCTTCTCCTCACCCAGGGCGGCGCGCAGCGCGTCCAGGTCGCGGGCGACGTCGGCGGAGTCGACGTGGTCGTACAGCGGACCGGTACGGGCACGGCAGTCGGCGTGCAGCTCCTTGGTGAACGCGTCCCAGGCCTCGAAGTCGGCCTGGCTCCTCATCACGGTGTGCGGCATCCGGTTGTACACCGACGCCGAGCAGATCACCGGGTTGCTGCGCCCCACGCCCCGGGGGTCGAACCCGACGATGTCGAACCGGCGCTGCAGTTCCTCGGTGTAGGAGCCGGGGGCGCCGTACACGGCCTCCACCCCCGACCCGCCCGGACCACCCGGGTTGATCACCAGCGAGCCGATCCGCGCGGCCGGATCCGTGGCCTTCCGCCGCGCGACGGCGATGTCGACCCTCGTCCCGTTCGGCTTCGACCAGTCGACGGGCACGCTCAGCGTGCCGCACTCCGCGGCGGGCTCCTCCTCGCAGGGCGTCCAGGCGATGGTCCGCGTCGCCGTGACCCCGGCTTCCGCGCTCGCCGCGGAGACGGGTGAGAGGGATGAGACCGTCACCGTCGCCAGCAGGGCGGCGAACCACAAGGCTCTTCTTCGCACAACGCTCCAGTCTCCAGTCGATCCTCCGTTGGAGCGTGCGACTGTAGCGGATCACCACAAATGCGAAAAGATAAATGCGAAAGAATGGCACTATCAGTCTATTTAACCCTAAATCTGGCGAGATTTGGATAGTGGTACCCCACCGGGGAACCGCCGTCCGTCGTTTCGCGTACCGGACGCCCGGACGGCGGTGAACCTGGGAGCCGCGCCGGCGGCCTACCCGCGCGGGGAGGAACGGCGGGCGGGAGGCGCCGGCGGTTCGGCGGTCATCGCCGGCGGGAACGCGGGCGCGCGAACGCGCGCAGGGTGAGCAGCGCGACGACGGCCACGATCTGCCCACCTATAATGATCTTGTTGTAGTCGATCGCGGGCTGCCAGCGGACCTCGCCGTCCCTGATGACGAAGACCCCGGCCCCGCCCGCGCCCGCGCCGAACCCCGCGCCGGAACCCTCGCTCGGGTTCTCGCCGCCCTCCTGTCTGCCGTCGCCGCCGCCACCGCCACCGATGACGCGGGCCACGGGGATGACGGTCACCCCGTCCTGCGTGATCGGCTCACCGAAGACGCGGGTGACCGTGGCGGAATCGCGAACCTTGTCGATCATTCCGATGACGTCCATGTGCTTCCTTTCGTCGGGCTGGCGGCCGTGGCCGCGGGGACGGAAGACAAGGGTAGGAAGTGCCCGGCGTGATTGCACCCCCCGCGTCGCCCCGGATCCGTGTCACCGGCCGGTGGCCGCGCGTCGTCCCCGCGGGTCCGGGTCGCCGGCCGGCGGTCGCCCGTACCGCGTATCCCTGCGGCCCGGGCTCGCAGTAGCGTGGGAATCGATTTCTTTGAGTGGTAATGTCGCTTTTGGTCTTGTCGCATCATGTGTGAAGTCGGAGGTGGTCACGGTGCACCCGGTCTTGTGACAGCCCCAGCCCGGGGTGTCACGGAGCCGAAAGGTGACCGTATGAGCAAGACCGACAAGACCCGGCCCTGGTGGGTGCGGATGGCCGACGCGCCGATGGTGACCTGCGTGCCCGTCCACGACCACCGGTTCGGGCCCTGCACGCTGCCGGACGAGATCACCGCCGACAGCGCGTCCCTGAGCCACCGCACGGGCGGCTGCCACTGGAGTGCCACCGCATACGCCTACCACGCGTTCGGGTACGGCCACGGGGGCCGCGAGTGGCAGCGTTTCCGCCGCGGGGAGCGCCGCCGTGACCGCCGCCGGACGCGCCGTGAGCTGCGCGCCCGTCACGGCCTGAGGTGAACGGAAGCGCGACGGGACGATCGTCGTGATCGGCCGGCGCGCCTTCCCGCCCGCCACCTGAGCCCCGTGCCCGTGACCCCCGCAAGGCCCTTCAGGAGGGCCCCGCGGGGGTCACGGGTTCCGGGGATGACACCGGGGCGGGGCCGTCCCGCGGCGTCACGGCGCGATCGCGTCGCGCACGGCCCGTACGGCGGCGCGGACCGCGGGGATCCGGCCCGCCTCGCGGTGGTGGACCAGATGGAGGGTCCGGGGCCGCAGCCCGGGCACCTCTCGGACGGTGACACCGGGGTTGTGGAACGCCTCGAGCGCGAGCCGGGGAAGCATCCCGATCCCGAGACCGCGGGCGATCAGCGACTGGGCGACCACGTAGTCGTCGCTGCCGTGCCGGATGTCCGGCGTGAAACCGGCGGCCAGGCAGAGCCGCTCCAGGTGGGCGGTGCACCGCTCGCAGCCGGCGATCCACCTGTCGGACGCCAGGTCGCGCAGGTCCACGGTGGCGGCCCCGGCCCGCGCGTGCCCGTTCGGCAGGACCAGCCGCACCGGGTCCTGCCCCACGGGAACGCCCACCAGCCCGGAAGGCACGGTGAACGGCTGCCCGTCGTGGGCGAAGGTCACGGCCAGATCCGCCTCACCGGCGGTGACCAGCTCCAGCGCCTCGGGCGGCTCGGCCTGCAGCAACCGGACGTCCAGCGCGGGATGACGCGTGGCCAGCAGGCTCATCGCCGCCGGGACGACGGTGGCCCCGGCCGAGGGGAAGGCGGCCAGCCTGACGGTGCCGCCCTCCAGGCGGGCCAGCGCGTTCATCTCGTCGGCCGCGGCGCGCAGACGGGTGGCGAGGGCGTCGGCGTGCACGAGCAGTGCCCGGCCGGCCTCGGTGAGCCGGACCCCCCGGGGACGCCGCAGCACGAGCGGCAGCCCGGCCTGCCGTTCCAGGTGGCGCAGGTGCTGGCTGACGGCGGGCTGGGTCCAGCCCATGACGCGGGCCGCTCCGGCGATCGACCCCGAACGGGCGATCTGCCGGAAGACGAGCAGTCGGTGAGCATCCACGGCATAAGTATTTCTTGGGTTGGTGCCAACATCTTCACGTCTACCTATGAGGTCGGCCGTGCGCGAGGCTTGGGTCCATGACACGAACCATCGGCCTCATCGGCGGGATGAGCTGGGAATCGTCCGCCGAGTACTACCGCCTGCTGAACGAGGAGACCCGGCGCCGCCTCGGCGGCCACCACTGCGCCCGGAGCCTGCTGCTGACCGTCGACTTCGCCGAGATCGAGGCCATGCAGCGGGCCGGTGACTGGGCCGCCGCGGGCCGGACGCTCGCGCGGGCCGCCCGGACCCTGGAGGGGGCAGGCGCCGACATGGTGCTGCTGTGCACCAACACCATGCACCGGGTGGCCGACGTCGTCGAGGCAAAGATCGGCGTGCCGTTCCTGCACATCGTCGACGCCACGGCGAGCCGGATCCTCTCCGCGGGGATCACCACCGTGGGGCTGCTGGGCACCCGCTTCACCATGGAGATGGACTTCTACCGCGACCGCATGCGCGCCCACGGCCTCGAGGTGGTCGTCCCCGGCGAGAGCGACCGCGCGCTGGTCCACGACGTCATCTACCGGGAACTCACCATGAACCGCATCGAGGACGCCTCACGCGCGAGCTACCGGCGGGTCATCTCCGCCCTCGCCGACCGCGGCGCCCAGGGGGTGATCCTCGGCTGCACCGAGATCACGCTGCTCATCGGCCCCGGCGACAGCCCGCTCCCGGTCTTCGACTCCACCAGGATCCACGTCGAGCGGGCGGTCGACCTGGCCCTGGCACCCGGTGCGGACCGCGCGGCGGCGTCCCCGCTCGCGACGGGCCGGTGACGCCGGCGGCTCGCGGGGCGCGTCACCGGCGGCCGAGGATCTCCTCCACCGCGTCGGCCGCCGCCGGGACCCCGCCCGCGGCGGCCATCTCCCGCCGCATCCACGCCAGCCGCTCGCGAACGCGCCCGTCCCCTGCCACGTCCTCCACGGCCCGCCACAGCGCGTCGGGGGTGACCCCGTCCGGCGGCAGCACCGTGCCGAGGCCCAGTTCGGCGATGCGGTCGGCGTTGGCCCGCTGTTCGGCCATCTGAGGCACCGCCACCATCGGCACCTCGAAGTGCAGGCTCTCCATCGTGCTGCCCATCCCGGCGTGGGTGACGAACGCCCGCGCGTGCCGCAGCACGGCCAGTTGCGGCGCGTGCCGGTGCACCTCCACGTTGGAGGGCACCGGCCCCAGCGTCCCCGGGTCCACCTCGCCCACGGCCAGCACGACCTGCCAGGGCCGGTCGGCCGCCGCGCGCAGCACGGTGCGGTAGAAGCCGGGCCGGTCGTTGTAGGCGGTGCCCAGCGAGACCAGCACCAGCGGGAGATCACCGGAGGGCTGCCAGCCGCCCTGGTGGGCACGCTCGGAGATGCCCGGTCCGACGAAGGCGTACCGGTCGGTGAAGGTCTCGCCGGCGTACTGGAAGGCGCGCGGCAGCATCACCAGCCTGAGCGCCGCCCCGTCGCCCCGCATGAACGCCTGCACGTCGCGGAATCCCTCCTCCCGCAGGAAGCGGCTCAGCCGCACGACCATGAGCAGGAAGCGGGGGCTCAGCGGGTTGAACGTCGTGTACTCGGTGTTCATCGACCAGTGCTCGTTGCTGACCAGGTTGGGCCAGGTCTCCACCGCGCGGACCCCCCACCGACCGGCCAGGATCCGGCCCCACCAGCACATCGGCCCGTCGTGGACCACCAGATCGGGGCGCTCGCCCCCCTTGAGCTGCGCGAGCATCGCCCTCGTCTCGTCGAGCAGCAGGCCCATGGCCCGGACGAGCCCCTTGCCGTGCATCTGCGGGATCTCGATGTCGTCGCGCCCCTCCCAGGTGGAGGTGATCGGGACGACCTCGGCGCCGGTCTCGGCGACGCGCTCGGCGTACAGCGCCGTGGTGGCGTAGGTGACCCGGTGACCACGCCGTACGAGCTCGGCGGCGAGAGCCAGCGTGGGGTTGACATGCCCGGAGCCTGCGGGGGCGAAGAACGCGACGGATGCCATACCCGTGTATTTTAATACCCACGTATGGGATAGGGGAAGACATGCCGAAGAAGGTCGACCACGACGAGCGGCGACGGCACATCGCCGAGGCCGTGCTGCGCATCACGGGCCGCCACGGGCTGGACCACGCCACGCTGCGCGACATCGCCGTGGAGGCGGGCATCTCGCTCGGAGCCGTGCAGCACTACTTCCGCAGCAAGGACGAGCTGCTCCAGCACGTGATCGCCCATACGGGCGAGCAGGTCACCGCGCGGATCATGGCCGGGTTCGCCGGCCTCGGCGGGACCGGAGATACCGGAGGGACCATCTCCGTGGGGTCCTTCCTGCGGGTGATGGCGTCCGAGATGCTGCCCCTGGACGCGCGCCGCCGGGCCGAGCGCCGCGTCCTGCAGGCGTTCGGCGTCCGCGCCGCGGACGCCCCCCACCTGACCGAGCCGCTGCGCGAGGGGAACGACTGGCTGCACGACCGCGTCGCCGAGCTGATCGGGCAGGCCCAGCGGGACGGCGAGCTACGGCCCGAGCTGCACGCCGGACACGAGTCGATCACACTGCTCGCCATGATCGAGGGCCTGGCCTCCGACATCATGTTCGGCGTGCGCGATCCCGGCCAGGCCATGGAGAGCGTGCGCTACCACCTGGACCGGCTGGCGGCCCGGTAGGCGTCCCCGGCCGGGCCGGCGAACCCGGCCCGACCGCGACCTCGGTCACCGGCGGGGACGACCGGAGCCGCGAGCCCGGCCGGACTCAGCGCGCCTGGCGGGTCCCCTCGTCCTCCAGCAGGACGGGGGCGCCGCTCGCGGCGGACAGGTTGGCCGACACCCCGACCATGACGCCGGCGACGCCGGCGCGGTGACCGGCCTGGCGGCGCAGGGGGTCATCGCCCACGCCGCGGAAGATGTCGTTCAGCATGAGGACGTCGCCGCCGCCGTGACCGCCGGCGCCCGAGGAGATGGCCACCTCCTCCGGCTCGCTCCAGTGCCGGTGCAGGACGAGCCGCTCGGAGGCGCCGGCGGCGTGGGCCTTGTCGGCGGCGGTCGGGTCGATCGCGGCCCGCGGCGGGGTCCAGGCGCGCTCGACGACCTCCAGCTCCAGCCGTCCCCCGGTGCCGTTGAAGGCCACCCGGTAGCCCTCGAAGGGTCCGTGGGCGTTGAGGGAGTAGGTGAGGATCGCCCCGCGGGAGTAGCCGACGAGGACGGCCATGTTGTCCTCGATCGTCACGCCGTCGCCGAACACGTCCTGGTCGCGGATGTAGCCGTCCTCGTGCTCGGCGTCCAGGTAGAGGCGCTTGAGCCGGGGGTCGGCGGAGATGTCCAGCAGGTAGGGGTCGGTGCCGAGCTCGGGCGCGCCGGCGGCGCGTTCCGGCCGGTCGCCCAGGCCGCGGGCGCGGGCGTTGTCGGCCCCGTAGAACCGCAGCGCCGAGCGGGCGTAGACGGAGGCGGCGGTGTCGTCCAGCCACCAGTTGACCAGGTCGAAGTGGTGGGTGGACTTGTGCACCAGCAGGCCGCCGGAGCTGGCCTTGTCGCGGTGCCAGCGGCGGAAGTAGTCGGCCCCGTGGATGGTGTCCAGCACCCACTCGAAGTGCACGGAGGTGACGTCGCCGATCGCCCCGTCGGCGATCAGCCGGCGGACGGCACTGTTGCGCGGCGAGTAGCGGTAGTTGAAGGTGACGACGAGCCGGCCGCTGCTCCGCTCGGCGGCCTCGACGATGGCCGCGCAGTCCTCGGCGGTGGTGCACAGCGGCTTCTCCACGATGACGTCCTTGCCCGCGTCCAGCGCGGCGACGACGTAACGGGCGTGGGTGGCGTCGACGGTGGCGACCACGACGGCGTCCGCGAGCTGGAGCATCTTGTCGAACTCGTCCGGCGCGAAGGACGGGACGTCGCGGCCGATCCGGTCGAGGTAGTAGCCGATCCGGGTCCGGTTGACGTCGCAGAGGGCGACGATCTCGCCGGTGTCGCTCCAGTCACCGAGCAGCGCGTCGATGTACAGCTGTACCCGGTGGCCGAGTCCGACGAAGGCGTATCGCATCAGGAACCCCATCAGGAGATTGGCGGAGACGGCCGTGCCGTACGGCTCGGTGTGAGCCGTACGGCACGTCGCCCGCGTCCGGAGAACGGTCGTTACTTGGTGAGGGTGGTGTTGGCCTCGTTGATGAAGGCCTTGGCCGCGTCGTCCGCGGTGGCCTTCTCGAACAGCACCGAGTCGGTGGCGCGCTTGAGGATGTCCTCCATCTCCATCGCGCCCTTCGGCGGGACGGAGATCGGGCTCAGCTCGCTCTTGATCGAGTCGATGAAGGCCAGCACCTTCTGGTCGGCCGGGGTCAGCTTGTCCTTGATGGCGGTGACGACCTTGGCGTTGGTCGGCATGCCGCGGTCGCTGAGCAGGATGCCGCCGGCCTCGGGGTCGTTGACGAGGAAGTCGACGAACTTGTTGGCGGCGTCGGCCTGCTCGGTCTTGGCGGAGACCGTGTAGTACATGGCCGGCTGGAGGAACATGCCGGCGGTGGTCGCGCCCTCGGCCTTGGGCATCCGCAGCAGGTCGAGCTCCTGGCCGGAGCCCTTGCCCAGCGCGGTGAGCTGGTTGCTCCACCAGCTGCCGAACGCGCTGGTGTTCGTGGCGAGCATGGCCTGGTCGACCTTGGTGCCGGTCTCCAGCATCTGGGCGGCGCTCGGGCCCGCCTTGGTGGAGATGATCTTCTGCAGGAGCGCCCACCAGTCCTTGACGGTCTGCTCCGACAGGCCGATCTTGCCGTCCTTGTAGAACTGCTCCCCGCGCTGGGCGGCGAACAGCTGCAGGAACGCGGGGTTCTCGTTGTACTCGGTGCCCCAGACCTTGCCCTCACCCTTCTCGGTGATCTTCTGGGAGATCGAGATGTAGTCGTCCCAGGTCCAGGTGGTGTCGTCCGGGACCTTCTGGCCGGCCTTCTCCACCGCCGCCTTGTTGACGATCATCGGGAAGGTGTTGACGCCGGTCGGGATGGCGAACTGCTTGCCGTCGACCTGTCCGGCCTTGAGCACGTCCTGGTCGAGGTCGGTGCTGTTCACCTTGCCGGTGAGGTCGGCCAGGATGCCGCGGCCGGCGTACTCGGCGAGACCGCGGATCTCGATGGACATGACATCGGGGGCGTCACCGGCCGCGGCCTTGGTGGCGAGCTTCTCGTAGTAGCTGTCCCAGTCGGAGAAGTCGCCTTCGATGTCGATCGTCGGGTTCTTCTTCTCGAACGCGGCGATGGCCGTCTCCGTCAGCTTCTGACGGGCGTCGCTGCCCCAGTACGAGAAGACGACCTTCGTCTTGCCGCCGGACTCGCCGGCCTCGCCGCCACCGCTGCCGCTGCCGCAGGCGGTGGCCGATATCGCGAGCAGGGTGATGGCGGTGGCCGCCTTGATGATCTTCATGAATCGCCTCAGGTGATGGGGGTGGGGAGGACGGGGGGTGTGAGTGGGTGGACGGGGGGACTACTTGAGACCGGTGGTCGCCATGCCCCGGACGAGGTACTTCTGGCCCGCCAGGAAGAAGCCGAAGATCGGCCCTAGGGAGATGATCGACATCGCGAACAGCGGGCCCCAGGAGGACTCGCCGCTGGAGTCCATGAACTGCCGGAGCGCGACGGGGACGGTGAGGTTGTCGGAGTTGGTCAGGTAGAGGTTCTGGGTGAAGAAGTCGTTCCAGGTCCAGATGAAGGTGAAGATCGCGGTGGTCGCCAGCGCCGGGACGCACAGCGGCATGATCACCCGGATGAACGTGCGCCAGTGGCCCGCGCCGTCGATCGCCGCCGCCTCGTCCAGCTCCCGGGGAAGGGTCCGGATGAACTGGACCATCAGGAAGATGAAGAACGCGTCGGTGGCGAGGAACTTCGGCGCGATGATCGGCCAGATCGTGTTGATCCAGTCGAACTTGGCGAACATGATGTACTGCGGGACGACCGTGACGTGGTGCGGCAGCATGATCGAGCCGAGCATGATCGCGAACCACACCTTCTTCAGCGGGAACTCCAGCCGGGCGAAGGCGTACGCCGCGAGCGAGCAGGCGAGCAGGTTGCCGACGACCGCCAGGACCGTGATGACGGCCGAGTTCCAGAGGTAGTAACCGAAGGTGTGCTTGAGGGCGACCCACCCCTCGGTGTAGTTGGCGCCGGTGACCTCGGTCGGCATCAGCCCCGGCTCCCGGAAGATCAGCTCTTCGGGCTTGATCGAGCTGGAGATCATCCAGAGCAGCGGGTAGAGCATGAACAACCCGAAGGCGATCAGCAGTACGTGCCTGACCAGGCGGGGGGCGGGCCGGAAGAGCACCGGCACGCGCTTACTTGTCGTCGCCATAGAAAACCCAGAATCGAGACATGATGAAGTTGACACCGGTCAGGGCGGCGATGATGAGCAGCAGCACCCACGCCATGCCGGCCGCGTAGCCCATCTCGTAGTTCTTGAAGCCCTTGATGTAGAGGTAGAGCGTGTAGAAGAGGGTCGAGTCGACCGGTCCGCCGTTGCCGCCGCTGACGATGAACGACTGGGTGAAGGACTGGAACGACTTGATCACCTCCAGCACCAGGTTGAAGAAGATGATCGGCGTGAGCAGCGGCAGGGTGATCGAGCGGAACTTCCGCCACCTGCCGGCGCCGTCGACCGCGGCCGCCTCGTACAGGCTCTGCGGGATCTGGCGGAGCCCGGCCAGGAAGATGACCATCGGGGCGCCGAACGTCCAGACGTGCAGGATGATCAGCGTCCACAGCGCGGTGTCGGGGCTCGTCACCCAGCCCTGGCCCTCGTAGCCGAACAGGCCGAGGAACGAGTTGACGATGCCGTCGGTCCCGAAGATCTTCCGCCAGAGGATCGAGATCGCCACGCTGCCTCCGAGCAGCGAGGGCAGGTAGAAGACCGAGCGGTAGAACGGCAGGCCGCGCAGCCCCCGGTCCAGCACGAGCGCCAGCGCCAGCGCGAAGGCCAGCTGCAGCGGGACGGACACCACGACGTAGGTGGTCGTCACCTGGAGCGAGGTGATGAACCGCTCGTCGGCGAAGAACATCTTCTCGTAGTTGGCCCAGCCGACCCAGCGGGCCTCGCTCAGCATGCTGTAGTCGGTGAACGACAGGTAGAGCGAGGCGATCATCGGGCCGAGCGTGATCGCGAACAGGCCGATGAACCAAGGGGCCAGGAACAGGTAGGCCGCCCACGCCTGCGATCGGCTGCGGGAGCTCTTGAGGCGCCGATGGTCGGGGGGAGCCACCTTTTCGGGGGGCGTGACCGGCACTTCGGTCTTCCCCGCCGTTGCGGGACTCAGCGTCATCACTGGCCCTTCGGGGAGTCGGTGAATGGGTAGCGCTTTTCCTATAGCTTTACGAGCCGGGACGTCAACCCTTTGCAGTGAGCTGGCTCACGGGCCGCAACGCGTGATTTTCGCGTCATACCAGCTCAGGGTGTCCTTACGCCGCCAGAGGGTGAATGGAAAAATCTCGTTCCAAGACGAGTTAATACAACCGATTGCAGTCACGGACCGTGGTCGCCCCCCACGGCGCCGAGCGGAGAGCGCCTGGTGACCGCCCCGGCGAGAGGCCCCTCCCCCGGACGCGAATCGGTCGCGAATCGGTCGCGAATCGGTCGCGTGCCGCGGCCCGCGGTCACTCCCGCCCGGAGGACCGTTCCTCTCCGGAGTGGCGGGCGCGCAGCGCCCTCACCTTGCTGAGGTTGCCGCAGTGCTCCATGGAGCACCAGCGGCGGCGGCCGGGGCGCGAGGTGTCGACGTAGACGAGGTCGCAGTTCCCGGCGGCGCAGGTGCGGACGCGGTGCGCGAAGGGGCCGGTCAGCAACTCGACGGCGTCCCGCGCCACGGTGGCCACCAGGTGCGTGCCGGTGGGGGTCCCGGCCCACCGCCGCTCCCCGGCCGGCGTCAGGGCGGGCGCCAGGGCCGGCAGGGCCGCCGCCTCGTTGACGACCGCCAGGTCGCCGGACGGGTAGGGCTCGCCGCGCATGCGGGCGGCGACCGTCCCGAACAGCGCGTCGCGCAGCCGCCGCGCGTCCGCCACCTCGGCCTCGCCGATCTCCAGTACGGGCGTCGGCGTCAGCCGCGACCGTTCCGCCCAGGCGGCCAGGTCGGCGGGCTCGCGCAGGACCTCGTAGCGGCTGTAGGGGCCGGGGCCGCCGGTGGTCAGCAACTCCAGGCACAGGGCGCCGGGATCGAACCGGTAGGCGACGCCGGAGCGGGAGTACAGCGTCAGTCCCTTGGTTGCCGGGGAGTCCATGTAACCAATATAACTGGTTACATGGCACTGACATGGAAGCTGGTCATCGACAGCGCGGACGCGCCCGCCCTGGCGGACTTCTGGGCCGAGGCCCTGGGCTACGAGGTGGAGGACCCGAGCGTGCTCGTCGAGCGGCTGCTGGCCGCCGGCCACCTCGGCGAGGAGGCGGTCGCCGAGCATCGCGGGCGCAGGATCTTCCGCGGTTACGCCGCGATCCGCCACCCCGAGGATCCGTTCGACGAGGTCAGCGGCGTCGGCCGGGGCCGGCGGCTGCTCTTCCAGGACGTGCCCGAAGGCAAGTCGGGCAAGAACCGCCTGCACATCGACGTCCACGCCGAGCCCGGCGGCCTCGACGCGCTGGCGGACCGGCTGGAGGGTCTGGGGGCGACCCGCGTCCAGGAGTTCGACAAGGGCCCGGCCGGGCACTGGTGGCTCATGCGGGACCCCGAGGGCAACGAGTTCTGCGCGTCGTAGACGCGCGGGGAGCGCCGCTCAGGCGCTCCCCCTCGGCGGCGCGGTGGAGTCGCGGACCACCAGATGGGTCTCCAGGACGGTCGCGGCGCTCATCGACTGGACGAGGAGGTCGACCGCCATCCGGCCGGCGGCGCTCGCGGGCATCGCGACCGTGGTGAGCTTGGGGCGGTACAGCCGCCCGGTGGTGCTGTCGTCGAAGCCGATCACGCTCACGTCGCCGGGCACGCCGACGCCGAGGGCCTCCAGTCCCTCGATGAGGCCGATGGCGACGAGGTCGTTGTAGGCGAGCACCCCGGTCACCCCCGCCTCGACGATCCCGGCCGCGGCGGCGACGCCCCCCTCCTCGGTGGGAGGGTTCGGGCCGATGACGACCACGTCGAGACCGGAGACCTCCGCGACCGCCCTGCGGATCTCGCCGCTGGTCCACGAACCGGCCGGCCCCGTCACCAGGGCGACGCGCCGGTGGCCGAGCTCCGCCAGGTGCTCCATGGCGACGCGGGCGCCGTGGGCGACGTCCATCACGACCGTGGTCAGTCCGCGGATGAGCCGGTTGACCAGCACGAACGAGACGCTCTCCGAGAGCTTCTCCAGGGCCTTGTTGGACAGGCGCGGGCTGCAGAGCACGATGCCGTCGACCTGCTTGGAGAAGGCCAGGATGAGCTCCTCCTCCTCGGAGGGACTCTCGCCGGTGTCGGCCACGAACAGGTGGTAGTCCTGGCGGCGGGCCGCGGCCTGCGCGGCCTTGATCAACGACGAGAAGAACGGGTTGGCCAGATCGGGCACGATCAGCCCGACGTTGTTGGTGCGGCCCGTCTTGAGCGAGCGGGCCGCCCGGTTGGGCCGGTAGTCGAGCTCCTCGGCGACCGCGAGCACCCGGGTCCGGGTCTCGGCGTTCACCAGATGGGGCGCCGAGAAGGTCCGGGAAACCGTTGACACATGGACACCTGAGGCATGGGCGACGTCCCGGATGGTCACTGACATGCCGCACACCCTAACGCAACCGTTTGCAGATGGGTTAAGCATCCTGAGACCGGTTGTCGGTGGTTAAGCCCGCTCACTTGACGTATTGTCCCGGCTGGCGCGATTGTTTACTGCAACTGATTGCAGTCTTCCGAAGGAGCCCCCACGGTGAGCAGAGTGCTCGTCACCGGTAGCGCGGGCCGGCTCGGCCGCAGCGTGGTCACCTCGCTCGCGGCGGCCGGACACGAGGTCATCGGCGTGGACAGCGCGCCGGGAACCCCGCGCGAGGCCGCCTCCACCCTCCCGGCCGATCTCACCGACCTGGGTGAGACCCACTCGGTCCTCGCCCACTTCCGGCCCGAGGCGGTGGTCCACCTGGCGGCCATCGCGGTGCCGTTCAGCCGCTCCGAGGCCACCACGTTCCGCGTCAACACCCAGCTCGCCTTCAACGTCTGCGCGGCCTCGGTCGCCCTCGGGGTGGAGAAGCTCGTCGTGGCCAGCAGCCCCACGGTGATCGGGTACGGCGCGCCGGGCGGGTGGACCCCGGCCTACCTGCCGCTCGACGAGGAGCATCCGGCCCGGCCCTGGAACGCCTACAACCTGTCGAAGCTCGTGGCCGAGCAGACCATGCAGGCGTTCGCGCGCTCCAGTGAGACGACCCGGATGGCGGCGTTCCGCCCCTGCTTCGTCGTCGCGCCCGAGGAGTGGGAGGGCGCGCCCACCCAGTCCGGGCACACGATCGTCGAGCGGCTGGACCGTCCCGAGATCGGCGGGGTCTCCCTGTTCAACTACCTCGACGCCCGGGACGCCGGCGACTTCGTCGACACGCTGATGGCCAGGCTCCCCCTGCTGGAGACGAACGGCGAGGTCTTCTTCGCGGGCGCCGCCGACGCCCTGGCGCGCGAGCCGCTGGCCGAGGCGCTGCCCGCCGTCATGCCGGAGACGAAGGCGTTCGCCACCCACCTGACCGGCACCTGCCCCGCCTTCTCCTCCGCCAAGGCCGAGCGGCTGCTCGGCTGGACCGCCAAGCGCAGCTGGCGCACCGAACTCTCCTGAAGGAAAGCCCGATCATGAATCTCGATGGCGTCCTGTTCTTCCCCGTGACCCCCTTCGGCGCGGACGGCGAGCTCGCGCCCGGCGTGCTGGCCGACCACGTCCGGCGGGGACTGGAGCACCGGCCCGGCGGCGTGTTCGCCGCCTGCGGGACCGGCGAGTTCACCGCCCTGTCGGAGGCCGAGCACGCCGAGGTCGTCCGGGTGGCCGTCAAGGCGGCGTCCGGGGCCGTCCCGGTGTTCGCCGGGGCCGGCGGGCCGCTCGGCGCGGCGCTCTCCCAGGCGCGGGCCGCCCGCGAGGCCGGCGCCGACGGACTGCTGCTCATGCCGCCCTACCTCGTGCAGGGCCCCGGCTTCCCCGAGTACGTGCGGGCGATCGCCGCCGAGCTGCCGGTGATCATCTACCAGCGCGGGCCGATCGCCCTGGAGCCGGAGGCCGCGGTCGAGCTGGCCGCGATCCCCGGTGTCATCGGCCTCAAGGACGGTCTTGGCGACATCGACCGGATGCAGCGGATCGTGCTGGCCGTGCGGGAGGCGCGCCCGGACTTCCTGTTCTTCAACGGGCTGCCGACCGCCGAGCTGACCCAGCCCGCCTACCGCGCGCTCGGCGTCGGCCTGTACTCCAGCGCGGTGTTCTGCTTCGCGCCCGAGATCGCCAACGCCTACCTGCACGGCGACGAGCGGCTGATCGCCGAGTTCTACGCCCCGCTGGTGCGGCTGCGCTCCAAGGTGCCGGGGTACGCGGTGTCGCTGGTCAAGGCCGGGGTGCGGCTGCGCGGGCTGGACGCCGGCCCGGTCCGGCCGCCGCTGGTGCCGGTGACGCCCGAGCACGAGGCCGAACTGGAGGCGCTGATCGCCTCGGGCCTCGCCCTGGTGGCCTCGTGATCAAGGATCTGGCGGTCACGCTGCGGTCGGCGCCCCTGGCCCGGCCCTGGGGCGCGGACGTGCCCTTCAACCACGCGCTGCTCGTCACGGTCACGCTGGACGACGGGCGGCGCGGCACCGGGCTGGCCTGGACGCCGCAGATCGGCGCCCAGGCGGTCAAGGCGCTGCTGGAGCACGACGTCCGCGACGCGGTGATCGGCCTTCCGGCGCACCCGGAACTCGTGTGGGACCGGCTCTCGGCCCACCTGTCCGAGGCGGGGCGGTCCGGGATCGTCCCGATCGCCCTGTCCGGGGTGGATCTCGCGCTGTGGGACCTGCGCTGCGGCGAGCGGCCGCTGGTCGAGATCCTCGGCGCGCGGCGCGAGAGCGTCCCCGTCTACGGCAGCGGCGTCAACCTTCACTACACCCTGGAGGAGTTGCGCGCGCAGGCCGGACGGTGGGTCGCCGCCGGGTTCACCGCGGTCAAGATGAAGGTCGGGCGGCCTTCCCTGACCGAGGACGTCGAGCGGGTGGCGGCGGTCCGCGAGGTGATCGGGCCGGACCGGCTGCTGATGGTCGACGCCAACCAGCGGTGGGACCTGCACCGGGCCCGCGTCGCGCTGCGGGCCCTGGAGCGGTACGACCTGTTCTGGATCGAGGAGCCGCTGCCCGCCGACGACCTGCCCGGTCAGGTGGAGCTGCGGCGGAGCGTCGGCGTCCCGGTCGCGGTCGGTGAGAACGTCGCCACCGTCCACGGGTTCCGCGACCTGCTGACGGCGGGCGCCTGCGACGTCGTCCAGCCGAACCTGGTACGGGTCGGCGGGATCACCCCGTTCCTGCGGATCGCCGAGCTCGCCCGCGTCTTCGGCGTGCCGGTGTACCCGCACCTGCTCACCGAGCTGTCGGGGCAGCTCGCCCTGGCGCTGCACCATCCCGCGATGGTGGAGCGGGTGGAGGACGCCGCGCTGGCCGACCTCGGCCTGCTCGCCGCCCCGTTCCCGGTGGAGATCACCGGGGCCGAGCTGCGGGCGACCGGCGCCCCGACGAGGTGGGCGCCGTGAAGCCGGTGCGCGTGGTGGTCGCCGGGATCCACGGCCACGGGCGCAACCACGTGGAGAACGTGCGGCGGCTGGCCGCGACCGGCGGGGCGGAGCTCGCCGGCGTCTGCGACACGCGGCCGGCCGACGGCCTCGACGTGCCGTGGTCGGCGGACCTGGCGGCGCTGATCGCCGAGACCGGGGCGGAGGTGGCGGTGATCGCGACGCCGATCCACACCCACGCCCCCCTGGCCGTCGCCGCCCTGCGGGCCGGGGCGCACGTGCTGCTGGAGAAGCCCCCCACGCCGTCGGTGGAGGAGTTCGAGCAGATCTCCGCCGCCGTGGCCGAGACGGGGCTGGCCTGCCAGGTCGGCTTCCAGTCGCTCGGCTCGGCCGCCGTCGGTGCGGCGGCCGGGCTGCTGGGCGAGCCGATCCGCGCCATCGGCGTCGCCGGGTCCTGGACGCGCCCGTTCTCCTACTACACGCGCGCCCCCTGGGCGGGACGGCGCAAGCTGGACGGCGTGGACGTCATGGACGGCGCCCTGACCAATCCGTTCGCGCACGCGGTGGCCACCGCGCTGGCCGTCGCCGGCGCCGACGCGGTCTCCTCGGTGGAGGGGATCGAGCTGGAGCTGTACCGCGCCAACGCGATCTCCTCCGACGACACCTCCAGCGCCCGGCTCCGCCTCTCCGACGGCACCGTCATCGCGATCACCGTGAGCCTGTGCGGCGGACGCCGGACCGAGCCCTACCTGCACCTGCACGGCGAGACCCGCTCGGCCCTGCTCTTCTACACCCTCGACGAGGTCGAGGTGGACGGGGTGCGCACCGGTTTCGACCGGACCGACCTGCTGTCCAACCTCCTGGCGCACGTCAGGGAGGGGGCGGAGCTGCTGGTGCCGCTGGAGCGGACCGGCGGCTTCACCCGGCTGCTCGACGAGATCCGGCGCGCCCCCGACCCGCTGCCCGTCGGCGGTTTCCGTACGGAGCCGTCCCGGCTGGTGCTGCCGGGCATCGAGGAGCTGGCCGTGCGCGCGGCGGCGGAGCTGAGGACCCTGTCGGAGCTCGGCTTCCCCGGCGACGCCGGCTCCCCGGCGGCCACGCCCACCGCCCCGCCGGCGCCGGTCACGTCGGCCGCGCCGCCGACGCCGGTCACGTCGGCCGCGCCGGCGACACCGAAGACACCGAAGACACCGGCGGCAGCGGCGGCAGCGGCGGCAGCGGCGGCACCGGCGGTATGGCCCGAGTCGCTGCTGCGCGCCGGGGCGCGGGAGGTCGCGACCTACGTCCGGCGGGGCGACCTGCGGGCGACGGACGCGCCCCGGCCGCACCTTCATCCGGTCCGGACGCTGGCGGGGACGGTCGTGACCGAGACCCAGCCCGCCGACCACGTCCACCACTTCGGGGCGGGGGTGGCGATCTCCGACGTCAACGGCGTCAACTTCTGGGGCGGCTCCACCTACGTGCCCGGCACCGGGCCGGTGATCCTCCCCAACCACGGGAGGCAGCGGCGGCGCTCGCTGCGCCCCGTCAACGGCGCCGGCGGCGGCGGTGACG
>NZ_JBFABE010000011.1:37705-162128 GCF_040640155.1 Streptosporangium sp. NPDC023615 | reverse complement strand
ACGGCGGCTTCGGTGACGGCGGCGGCGGTGACGGCGGCGGCGGTGACGGCGGCTTCGGTGACGGCGGCGGCGGTGACGGCGGCGGCGGTGACGGCGGCTTCGCCGAGCGGCTCGACTGGGTCGGGCCGGACGGCACCGTCCTGGCCGTCGAGGAGCGGACCCTGCTGGCCCGTACCCTGACCGGCGCCTGGGCGCTGGAGTTCGCCTTCACGCTGCACAACAGGACCGGCGAGCCGCTGTCGATCCAGAGCTCGGCCTGCAAGGGGCGGACCGGCGCCGGCTACGGCGGGTTCTTCTGGCGTGCGCCCAAGGACTCCCCCGGGCTGGACGCGTTCACCGCCGACGCCTCCGGCGAGCGGGCCGTGCACGGCAGCCTCTCCCCCTGGCTGGCGCTGACCTGCGACGACTGGAGCCTGCTGTTCGTGCAGACCGTCGGGCTCGACCCGTGGTTCGTCCGCGTCGCCGAGTACCCGGGCGTCGGACCGGCCCTGGCCTGGGACGCGCCGCTGGTCGTCCCCGACCGGCTGGAGCGCGCGATCACCGTCGTGGTCGCCGACGGGCGGCTCACCGCCGAGCGGGCCCGGGCCCTGGTCTCGGAGCTCGCCGTCCCGTGAGGATCCCGGTCGCGGGAGGGCGCGGGCGCCCCCTTCCTCCCGCGACCGGCCGGGAGGCCCGGAGGAGGGATCGTCTTCCCCCCGCACGACCGTTCTCCGGGCCTTTCCTCCTCGGCCTCCCCCGCACGACCGTTCCCCGGGCCTCCTGCCCGGCTACCCCCGCGGTCCGGTCCGGTCCGCTCCGGGGACGAAGGTGACGGGCCGTGGCCGGTCGCACGTGCTGTCCAGGCTCACCGCCTGCCCCGAGTGTGCCGAGGCCAGCAGCGACTCCATGACGTCGAGGACGTGGTAGGCCAGCCGGCCGCTCGCGCGCGGTTCGACCCCGGGCGGGGTGAGCGCGAAGTCGGCCAGGCCGTCGCCCCGCCCGGCGGGCTCGTACCCCGCGCTCACCGGGAGGGTCCGCCAGTCCTCGTCGTCGAGGCGCTGGAGCCGGACGTCACCGGCGAAGTGGTTGGGGTCGGGGAGCACCAGGGAGCCCTCGTCGCCGTGGAGCTCCAGGTGGGGGGAGGTGGTGGCGACGCCCTCGAAGGTCGTCACCAGCGTGGACAGCGCGCCGGAGCGGTGCACGAGCACCCCGGTGACGTGCGTGTCCACGTCGACGGGGACGGTCTCGCCCCGCCGGGGTCCCGTGCCGATCGTGCGTTCGGCGCGGGGACGGGACGCGGCCCCGACGACCGTCGCCACCGGCCCGAGCAGCGTGACGAGCGACGTGAGGTAGTAGGGGCCCATGTCCATCAGGGGTCCCCCGCCGGGGGCGTAGTAGAAGTCGGGGTGGTGGTGCCAGCGCTCGTGTCCCGGGGTGACCATCGTGGCCGTCGCCGCGACCGGCCGGCCGATCAGGCCGTCGTCGAGGGCTTTCCTGGCGGTCTGCGTCGCGGTGCCCAGCACGGTGTCGGGCGCGCATCCCACGCGCACCCCGGCGGCGTCGGCCGCCGCGAGCAGTTCGCGCGCCTCGGCGGTCGTGGCGGTCAGCGGCTTCTCGCAGTAGACGTCCTTGCCGGCGTCGACGGCCTTGTGCGCCACCTCGGCGTGGGCCGCGGGGACGGTGAGGTTCAGCACGACGTCGACGCCGGGGTCGGTGACCAGGTCGTCCACGGACAGCGCCCGCGCCCCGGGCCGGGACCGTACCGTCTCCCCGGCCCGCGCCGGGTCCAGGTCGGCCGCGGCGGCCAGGGTGAGCTCGGGCAGGCGGTCGATCGTCCGCAGGTACTGGCCCGCGATGGTGCCGCACCCGACGAGACCGACGTTCACCGGGCGGCCCACAGCATGCCCCTCTCGACGATGGTGCGCACGCCGGGGTGTTCGAGGACGTCCAGGCTGTGGCCGGGGGTGGTGACGAAGATCCTGCCCTCGCCCCACCGCCGGGTCCAGACGGCCGGGGAGGTGACCTCGCGGTGCCAGGGGTCCCAGGGGCGGACCTTCTGGGTGGTGGTCGCCAGCACGTCGTTGTAGTCGTCCGAGAGCACCCAGTACTGCTCGGTGACCAGGTCGAAGTCCTCGATACCGCGGACGATCGGGTGGTCGGCGGCCTCGGGCCGGATGTTCACCGTGTACGGGACGAAGTCGTGGTCGGTGGCACCCTCGACCCGCTCGGCGGGGTCCTTGCCGGGGTGGCAGGCGAACTGGCCGCCGATGAGGTGGAGGTAGTCGGAGGAGGCGCGGAAGGAGTCGGCGATGCCGCCGTGCCAGCCGGCCATGCCGGTCCCGGCGCGGATCGCCGCCCGAAGACCGTCGAGCTGGCCGGGCTCGATCGTCCCCATCGTGTAGCACTGCACGACCAGGTCGACACCGGCCATGTAGCCGGCGTCCGCGTACCGTTCCGGGGAGCCGGTCACGTGCACGTCGAACCCGTTCCGCTCCAGGAACGGGATGAACAGGTCGGTGGCCGCCACCGGTACGTGCCCCTCCCAGCCGCCCCGCACCACCAGGGCGACGCGGCCACGCTGCTCCGCCTCATTTTCTGCCATAAAGCCCCCTTTCACACGACATATCAGCATGATCGTGTCATCGTGGCGGCCAGGGGTGCAATGCCCGAAATGTTTCCTTACCGGAGCGCGACGTCCTCCCCTTCACCGGGGAACGGGCGGACCGCCGCCGGTCGGCGGGATGTCACCTTGCCCCGGCCCCGTCCCGCCCCGCGACAGGACGGATCCGGCTGCTCCTGTGGTAGGACGGACCCGGAGACGACAGGAGCGAGACCTTGCCACCAGCACGTATCCCGGTCCGGGTCCGGATGGGCGCGCGTCCCGTCGACGAACCGCACCGCGCCTCCAGCCAGTTGGAGCTCCTGTTCGACCTCACGTTCGTGGTCGCGATCGCGGCCGCCACCGCCCAGCTCGCGCACGCCATCGCCGACGGCCACGCCCTGGCGGGGCTCGTCCCGTTCCTCCAGGTCTTCTTCGCGATCTGGTGGGCGTGGATGAACTTCACCTGGTTCGCCTCCGCCTACGACACCGACGACGTCCCCTACCGGCTGCTGACCATGGTGCAGATGGCGGGCGTGCTGGTCCTCGCCGCGGGCGTCCCCGCGGCGGCCGCCGGCTCCGACTACCGCATCGTCACACTCGGCTACCTCGTCATGAGGTTCGGGCTCGTCGCCCAGTGGCTGCGGGCCGCCGTCGAGCACCGGGAGGGCCGGCGCACCGCGCTGCGCTACGCCGCCGGCATCGCCGTCGTGCAGGTGGGCTGGGGGCTGCGTCTCCTGCTCTCGGAGGCGGGCGCCCTCTCACCCTCCGCCGGGACGGCCTGCTTCGCCGCCCTGGTCGTCGCGGAGCTCACGGTGCCGCGGTGGGCGGAACGGACCGGGGGCACCGCCTGGCACCCGCACCACATCGCCGAGCGCTACGGCCTGTTCACGATCATCCTGCTCGGTGAGAGCGTCCTCGCCGCGACCAGGGGGGTCGAGGGGGCCCTCGAGGCGGCCGAGATCAGCGGCTCCCTCGTGACCGTCGCCCTGTCCGGGCTCGTCCTGCTGTTCGCCCTGTGGTGGCTGTACTTCCTCGTCCCGGCCGGTGAGGGTCTCAGCGGCCGTCGCCACCGCTCCTTCCTGTGGGGGTACGGCCACTACGGCGTCTTCGCGGCCCTGGCGGCCCTCGGTGCCGGCCTGGAGGTCGCGGTCGAGCAGACCGGTCACGGCGCGCAGGCGTCGCCCCAGGCGATCTGCTACGCCGTCGCGATCCCGGTCGGCGTGTTCCTCACGCTGCTGTGGCTGGTCCACGCCCCCGTCGTGGCGGAGCCGGTCGTCCGCCCCGCCCTGCTGCTGGGCTGCGTCGCCGTCGTCCTGCTGCTGCCGCTCGCGGCGCCGTCGACCGGGGTGGCGGCCGTGGTCGCGGCGATCGCGGCCGCCTGCGTCCTGCTGACCGCCCTGGCGATCGCCCTCGCGTCCCGCCGGGCGGATCACGACCTCGGTGAGGTGTCCGGGCCGCCCGGGTCGTGACGGCGGGGCGGGGCCGGCCGGTCCGGCCCCGCGGACCGTCCGGCGTGCTCCAGGAAGGCGCGGATCTCCTCGGCCTCCGGGACGCCGAGCTCCCGGTAGAGGCCGAGGGCCAGCCCTCCGTGCTCGTGCGCCTGTTCCGGACGGCCGAGCGCGAGGTGGGCGCGTGCCAGCCCGGCGTGGGCGCGGGCCCGCTCCGGCCGGTTGCGCGCCAGGTCGGCGAGCGCGAGCGCGGCCGCGTGCTCCTCGGCCGCCCGAGCCGGGTCGTCCGCCGCCTCGGCCAGCCCGTTCAGCGCCACCGCCTCGTCGGTGGTGTTGCCGAGCCTGCGGTAGAGGGCCGCGGCCTGCTCGTGGCGGGCGCGCGCCTGGGCGAGTTCCCCCTGGTGCCGCAGGACGACGCCGAGGTGGTCGAGGGTCACCGCCTCCCCGGCCGGGTTGCCGACCTTGCGGTGGAGCGCCAGGGCCAGGTCGAGGTGGCGCCGGGCCTCCTCCGGACGGCCGTCCCGGTCGAGGACGAGGGCGAGGATGCCGAGCACGTGCGCCTCGCCCCAGGTGTCGGCGCCGATCCGGGTGAGGTCGAGTGCCTGCCCGAGGTACCGCCTCGCCTGCGCGCCCCGCCGCCGGCGCAGGGCCACGTTGCCCAGCGTGAGCAGTGCCCGCGCCCGGTCCGAGGCCTCCTCGCACACGTCGAGGGCCTGGTGGGCGTGCTCCTCGGCCCGCTCGTACTCGCCGAGCCGCCAGTGGGTCCACGCCAGGTCGGCGAGGGCGCGCGCCTGGACCGCGCGGTCGCCGAGCGTACGGCTGCGCTGGAGCGCCAGGGTGTGGAGCGTGAGCGCGTCGTCGTGGTGCGCCTGCCGGTCGAGGAAGGGGCGCATCGCCAGGGCCAGGAGGCCGAGGCAGATCTCGGGCCCGTGGACGGCGGTCGCGATGATGTTGGAGCGCTCGGCGTCGAGCCAGGCGATCGCCTCCGCGGCGTCGCGGACGGGCGGGATCGGGGCGGCCGGCCGGGGGATGCCCTCCCGCTGAGCGACGCTGTCGGGGAAGAGCCGGTCCATCGCCGCGCGGGAGCGGTGCAGGTAGTAGGCGAGCAGCCGCATGACGGCGCCGTCGTCCTCGGCGATCGAGCGGGCGTGCTCGCGGAGCAGGTCGTGGAAGGTGTAGCGGCCGGGTTCGAGCTGCAGGAGCATGTGGGCGTCGAGGAGGCCTTCCAGGAGCTCCTCCGCCTCGTCCTCGCGGACGTCCGCCAGCGCGGCCGCGCCGGCGGTGTCGATGTCGCGGCCGGGTACCAGGCCGAGCAGGCGGAACATGCGCCGCTCGGCCTCGCACAGGTGCTCGTAGGACAGGGCGAAGGCCGCCGACACCCCGTCCAGGAGCCGGCGATGGTCCCGCAACCGGCCAGCCAGGTAGGCCACGGTCCAGCGCGGCCGGTGCTGGAGGCGGGCGGCCGAGATCCGGATGGCGAGCGGGAGGTGCCCGCACAGCCGCAGCACCTCGCGGACGGCGTCGGGTTCGCGGCGGGCCCGTTCGCCCACGATCCGCCCGAACAGCTCGGCGGCGTCCTCCTCTCCCGGCGGGTCGACCGAGAGCGCGTGGGCGCCGTCCAGGGCGACGAGCCGCCGCCTGCTGGTGATCAGCATGAGGGTGTCGGAGCGCCCCGGCAGCAGGGGGCGTACGTGCTCGGCGTCGAGGGCGTTGTCGAGCACGACGAGCACGCGGCGACCGGCCAGCTCGGCGCGCCAGAGGGCGCCCCGCTCGACCGGCGGGACCGGGATGCGGTCGGCGGGCACCCCGAGCTGGCGCAGGAGGGCCTCCAGCGCGGCGGCGGGGTCGATCGGCTCGCGCCCCGCGGTGTGGGCCCGCAGGTCGATGAAGAGCCGGCCGTCCGGGTAGCGGGCGGCCAGCCGGTGGGCCACGTGGACGGCGAGCGTGGTCTTGCCGACCCCCGCCATGCCGTCGATCGCGACGACCGCCGCCCCGCGGCCCTCGCCCATGAGCCGTTCCAGCTCGGCAGCCCGTCCGGAGAAGTCGGGGATGTCGTAGGGCAGGTAGGTGGAGCGGCGCGGCGGATCCGGGACCGCCGGTGCCGCGCCGGCCGGGCGCGGGGCCGGATCGTCGCCGGCCGGGCGCAGGGCCGGGTCGTCCGCCAGGACCGCCCGTTCCAGCTCGGTGAAGGCCCGCCCGGGGTCGAGACCCTGCTGGTCCGCGAGAGCCGCGCGGTAGGAACGCGCCGCCGCCAGGGCGTCGGCCTGCCGTCCCGCCCGGTGCAGGGCCAGGACGAGGTGGCCGTTGAGCCTCTCGCGCAGCGGTGCGGCGGCCACCTGGGCTGCGAGCCGGTCGAGGAGCTCCTCGTGCCGCCCGGCGGCGAGCTCGGCCTCCACCAGGCGCTCGTACGCCGACAGCCGCCGGTCGTTCCACAGCTCCCGGGCGCCGCCGACGTAGTGCGCGTGCACGTCCTCCAGCGCCTCGCCGCCCCACAGGTCCAGCGCCTCGCGCAGCTCACCGGCGGCCATCAGCTCGGTGAACTCCCGCGCGTCGAGCTGCCCGGTCTCGGGCCGCGCGACGTAGCCGCCGGCACGGGTCTCGAGGAGCTCCGCGGCCCCCGCGGCGCGCAGCACCTTGCGGATCGCGGTGATCGAGGCGTGGATCTGCGATCGGGCGGTCTCGGGCCGGTCGTGGCCCCACATCGCCTCGATGAGCCGCTCGATGCCGACCACCCGGCCGGCGTTCAGCAGGAGATAGGCCAGAACGGCCCGGTGGCGGGGGGCGATGCCGGTCAGGGGCGCGCCGTCGACGATCACCTGGACGGGACCGAGAAGGGTGAGGCGCAGCATCGTTCCCCCATCACCGTCGCATCGTGGGCGCATAGCGAATGTATCAATCCGGGCGGCCAATCTGATCTCACACGAACCGAGACGAAGGAAACACCATGGAAGCCCGGATGAAGAACCCCGCCACGATCATCCCCGCCGCGGTGCAGCCGATCCAGGCGCTGATCCAGGCCGCCCGGTCGCAAGGGCTCCCCGAGGAGCTCATGGAGATGATCCACCTGCGGGTCAGCCAGATCAACGGGTGCGGCTTCTGCGTCGACGCCGGCCTGAAGAGCCTGCGCAAGCTCGGCGAGAGCGAGGAGCGCGTCGGCCTGGTCGTCGCCTGGCGCGAGGCCCCGTACTACACCGACGCCGAGCGGGCCGCGCTGGAGCTGGCGGAGGCCGCGACCCGGCTGGCCGACCGCGCCGACGCCGTCCCCGACGAGGTCTGGAACAACGCCGCCGGCCACTTCGACGAGCGGCAGCTCGCCTCGATCCTGCTGATGACCGCCGTCACCAACCTCTTCAACCGCCTGAACGCCCCGATCCGGCAGATCGCCGGCAGCTGGTGATCGTCGAACCGCACGAGGAGGAGGTACCGGCATGACCGCCGTCCGCTCGCACCGCTACTCCGTCACCGACGCCGACCTGGAGGAGTTCCTGGCCCGCCGGAGCTCGCTGATCGCGACCGTGCGGGAGGGGCACCCCGGCCTCGCCCGCACCGTGCTGATCCGGCTCGAGGACGGTACCTACACCGACACCTGGCACTGGGAGACCGCCGGGGAGATGGGGGCCGCGTTCGCCGCCCTGCCCACCTTCCCGGAGGCGCCGCTGACCATGGCCCTCACCCGGGACGGCACCGCGCTGAACGGCCGGGTCGTCGACGAGCGCTGAGATCCGGGGTGGCTTGACGTCAAGACAATGTATCTTGACATCAAGCTATCTTGAGGAGGTCGTGGTGATCCACCATGTCCAGCTGGCCTGCCCGCCCGGAAGCGAGCCCGCCCTGCGCGCCTTCTACGAAGGCGTGCTCGGCCTGGTGGAGATTCCCAAGCCTCCCGTTCTCGCCTCACGTGGCGGGTGCTGGTTCCGGGGTCACGACGGCATCGAGCTGCACCTGGGCGTCGAGGCCGACTTCCGTCCGGCCCGCAAGGCGCACCCCGGCCTCCTGGTGCGTGACATCGACGAGTGGGCCCGGCGCCTGGGCGAGGCGGGGTACCCCGTCGTCTTCGACGACGACTTCCCGGGGATGCGCCGCTTCCACAGCGAGGATCCTCACGGCAACCGCCTGGAGTTCCTCGAACCGATCGGCTGACGACGGCCGAGCGGCGTGCCCGCCGGGGCCGGTGACCCCTCGTCGGCCCGGTCGCGGACGACGGCGTCCGTCCGGGACGTCGTGGTCTTCGCGGCCCGGACGCGACGGGCGCGCTGCTCGCGCCGGAACCTCTCGGCCAGCGCCTCGTTGACGACGGCGGAGACCGAGGGGGCACGACCGGCCTCGACGAGTTCCTCGGCGTAGGCGCCCAGCCACGGATCCACGCTGACCGTGATGCGCGCCTCTCCCCGGTCGCCCGCCGCCGGGACCCCGTCCTCCCTCCGCGATCCGCCGGGGCTCCGCCGCCCTTCCGGCCGCGTCGGTCGCGCGGGAAGGGCGCGGACGATCCGGCCGGGAAGAGCCACCGCCTCGACGGCGGCGGGAGGGCCACCGGACCCGGGGCCGGTCTCGCGCATCGCCCGGCCCCACCACACGCTCAGCACGCCGTCCAGTTCCGGCCCTCGCCGGGCCTCCAGCAGCTCGGCGAAGAACCGCGCCCGCTGGCCGGCGCGCAGCGCGTCGGAGATCGCGCCGATCGTGCGCGGCACCCTCGGCTCTCCGGCCTGGTACCTGCCGAGGGGCGGGGTCGTCACCGGCTCACCCCCGGACGGCGGGCACCGGCGTCCGCGCGCCCCGAAGGGCGGAGGGGCTCCGGCACGCGCGAGGGCTCCGGGAGAGACAGAGGTTCCGGGACGCGGGGAGGTTCCGGGACGCGGGGAGGTTCCGGGACGCGGGGAGGAAGTAAGTGAGGCGAGCAGGTCACGTGCACACGATGGAGCGGACGGGCCCGATCACGAGGTCGAACGAACCAAGATCTACGAACGCGATACCCGGAGGTCACCGTCCCCGGAAGCCGTTCCCCCCGGCCGCCCGCACCCGTTCCGCCCGGCCGGGCACCTCTGCCGAACATCACCGATTATCTACTGACAATTGTCCACATTTACGGATTGTACGAAATTACATCTTATGCTCACAAGAGAGCCGACTTTAATGTGAAAACTCGTGAGCGGGCAAGGAAACCATCAAAACACCCCTTATTCAGACTTGCGCCAAGCTGGAGGAGATAAGCGATTAAGTCCCTTGTTAAGGACGACCTGCCTTATATCGTGACTCTCAGTTATGGCCGCCGGGTGATCCGTGCCCGCGGCTCGAACAGAGGAGGAAACATGTACGGCAAGCGGCAGTCGCTGGTGCTCGGCTCGGCACTTCTCGCGACCCTCGCCCTCGGACCGACATCGATCTCGCAGGCCTCGGCCGCGCCCGCTCCCGTGCAGGCGGCCGGCTCCTCGCAGAAGGCGTCGGCGCACGACCCCGCGGACTACTGGAGGGGCTACCGGGACGGTTACCGTGCCGCCGGACAGGACTGCTTCTCGAGAAGTTCGAGAAGGTCGTTCGGGCGGCCCAGTGACTACGACAGGGGCTGGCTGAACGGCTACGACGCCGGTTACGCCCGCTTCTGCTACGGCCGGAGCCAGTACCCGGACCGGTACCCGAGCCGGTACCCGGGCGGATACCCGAGTGGTTACTCCAGCGGCTACTCCAGCGGTTACTGAGACGGGCGCTGAGGCCGGCACCGAGACCGGAAGGAGCCTCCCGGCCGCGACCGTCTCCGATGAGGCCGTCCCAGCGGGAGGCTCCGCGCGTGCCCGATCCCGGAGCGGCGTTCAGCCGGGCGGCGGGTGAAGGTCGAAACCGTACAGGCCCTGGTCGCCGCCGGCGGCCACACCGGAACCGTCGGGAAACCAGGCGAGGCAGTTGAGCCCGGCGTCCACCCTGGCTCCCGCGGGGCAGGACTCCCCGTACCTGTTCCACATCCGGATGACGCCGTCGTCGGAACAGGTGGCGAGCAGGTTGCTGTCCGGTGAGACGGCCACGGCGCGGATCCTCCCCGTGGCGGACGCCAGCGTCGCCCGCTCCCTGCCGCCGGCCGACCACACGCGCGCGGTGCCGTCGTCGAAGCAGGCCGCCAGCCACGTGCCGTCCGGGGCGATGGCCACCTCGCACGCCGGTCCGGGGCATCCCCTGAGCGGGGCGCGCGCCTTGCCGTCGGCACCCCACAGGCTCGCCGTCCCGTTGGCCGAGAGGATGGCGAACCATCTGCCGTTCGGCGCGATGGTGATCTCGTCCATGGTCTCCACCCTGCACTTCGGGGTGGCGTACCTGTCACCGTCCGGCGTCCAGAGCTGGATCCTCCCGTAGATGGACAGGGTGGCCAGCCAGGCGCCGTCCGGGGAGATGAGGACGTGCGCGGTGGCCCTGACGTTCGCGACCAGCACGGCCCGTTCCCGGCCGTCGGCCCACCAGACGCGCGCGGTGCCGTCCTCGGAGCAGGTGGCCAGCCAGGTGCTGTCGGGGGCGATCACCACCTCGCGCACCGGCCCGGTGTGGCCGGCCAGCACCGCCCTCCGGCTGCCGCCGGCGCCCCACAGCCGTACGGTCCGGTCGGCCGACCAGGTGGCCAGCCAGGTGCTGTCGGGGGCGACCGCCACCCCTCGCAGGCGACCGGCGTGGCCGGTGGGGATGGCACGCCTGCGGCCGCCGGCCCCGTGGATCCGGACGACCTGGTCGCCGGACCGGACGGCGAGCCACGTCATGTCCGGCGAGACCGTGCCGTGCCGGTCGTTGTCCAGGGGGACGGCGAGGGTCGCCCGCTCCATCCTGTCCTCGTTCCAGAGTTTCACCGACCCGTCGCCGGAACGGGTGGCGATCCAGTTCCCCTGCGGGGAGATCGTCACCTGGCGTATCAACCCGGCCCTGCCCCCGCGGTCACGCCTGCCCGGGGCCTGCTCCCCGGTGTCCCGCTCCCCGGGGACGCGCCGCTCCGGCCCCTCCGACGCCCAGATCCGGATCGTCCCGTCGTCGGAGCAGGTGGCCAGGTGCCGGCTGTCGGGCGCGATCACCACCTGACGCACCGTCCCGGCATGCCCCGCCAGAGCGGCCCGCTCGCTGCCGTCGGCGCCCCACAACCGCACGCCGCGCTCCCCCGACAACGTCACCAGCCAGCCACCGTCGGGCGCGATCACCACCTGACGCACCGTCCCGGCATGCCCCGTCAGAACGGCCCGCTGCCTGCCGTCGGCGCCCCACAACCGCACGCCGCGCTCCCCCGACAACGTCACCAGCCAGCCACCGTCGGGCGCGATCACCACCTGACGCACCGTCCCGGCATGCCCCGTCAGAACGGCCCGCTGCCTGCCGTCGGCGCCCCACAACCGCACGGTCCCGGTGGAGGACCAGGTGGCCAGCCAGGAGCCGTCCGGCGAGATGCGCATGCCGGGCGCCGCTCCGGCGTGTCCCGTCAGGACGGCGCGCTCGTCGCCGTCGGCGCCCCACAGCCGCACGGTCCCGTCCCCCGAGAGGGTCGCCAGCCAGGAGCCGTCCGGCGAGACCGCCAGCCCGGTGACCTTGCGCACCGGCCTGACGCGGCCGGACACCTTCTCCTCCTCGCCGTGCCCGCCGCGCATCAGCAGGGCCTGGCGCAGGGGTCTCGGCCGGGTCCTCAACCTGACCGGGCTGCGCAGGGTCAGGCGCCGCGTGCCCGTGGGACTCCAGAGGCCGACCTCTCCGGCCGCGGAGAGGGTGGCCAGCCATGAGCCGTCCGGCGAGGCCACCATCCCGGCGAGCCTGCCGGCCCCCTTCCTCAGCACGGCGCGCCTGGTCCCGTCCGCGTTCCAGAGGTGGACCCTGCCGCTCGCGGAGAGGGTGGCCAGCCATGAGCCGTCCGGCGAGGCCACCATCCCGGCGAGCCTGCGGACGCCGTTCTGCAGCACGGCCCTCTCCGTGCCGTCGATCTCCCACATCTGCACCCTCCGGCGCCCGGAGCGGGTCACCAGCCACGAGCCGTCCGGGGCCGCGGCGAGTTCGTGGACCCGCCCGCGGTGGGTGGCCAGCCTGGTGCGGGTGGTGCCGTCGGCCTTCCAGACGTGCACGCCGCCGTCCCGGCCGCGGATCACGAACCGCGACCCGTCCGGCGTGATCGACATCTCGTCCAGGCGTCCCGGGGCCGAGGTCAGGGTGCGCAGCAGGCAGGTGGCGCCGTCGTCGGGCAACGGCCAGCGGGGCCTCAGGAAGCAGACGTCGTGCCGCCGGCTGTAGCGCTCGATCGAGGCCCGCATCGGCGGGAACGCGTACAGGCGGGCCAGCAGGTTGGCCGTGGAGACGGCCTCCGACTCGAAGGGGGTCAGCAGGTGGGCGCTCCGCCCGATCAGCCGGCGGATGCCGGCGGCGGGACGGGAGGCCGACAGCGCCAGGTCCGACTCGGCCGCGGCGACCCCCGAGGCGCGGACCCGGGCGACGAGCCAGCGCACGTCGTGCAGGAGCGCCTCCAGCTCCTCCGCCCTCCTGCCCTCGCTGAGATGTGACAGCAGGTTGTCCCAGAGGTAGGGCACGGACGGGGGCAGTCTCCACCATTCGGGGTCCGCCGCCGGATCGTCGCCGGGGATCAGGGTGCGGACCTCGTCGAGGAACGCCCGGTGGACGGCGGCCAGGCGGTCCTTTCCCAGCACGTCCTCGGCGCGGACGCAGGAGCGGACGACGTCATGGAGCGCGACCGGAGACGCCGGAGGCACCGGGGACGACGGGGACGACGGGGACGACGGGGGTGGCGGCGATGCCTTCGTCACCGGCGCCGGTCCCGAGGACGGCCCCTGGGGCGCCGGCGGCGCCGGCGGGTCGGCGTGGCGTCCCCCGATGAGGGACAGCTCCCGCAGCCTCCCGCACAGGGACCGGGACTGCTCGTGGGTGAGCCCGCCGGTGCGGCGCCACAGAAGCGCGACGAGGTCCACGGGGATGTCGGTGTCCTCCGGGAAGACGCCGAGTTCCAGGAAGCGGGCACGGTCGGCCGCGCCGAGGGCTTCGAGCCCGTACTCGACGGCCGAGCGGACCGCGGCCTCCCGCTGGCGGGGGACGGTGACGTCCAGCACCGCCGGTCCGATCCGGCCGAGCCGCTCGACCGCGCGCCGGGCCGTGACGTCGATGTTCGCCCCCGAGCGGTGCTCGTCACGCAGGCGCGCGTTGACCAGGGCCAGCAACAGGGGCCACCGCCCGGTCAGCGCCATCAGGCCGTTGACCACGCCGGGACTCATCGGCGGCAGCCCCCGGCTCAGGAGCTGCACGGCGACCTGCGGCGCCATCTCGTCGACGATCATCGCGATCCCGTCGGCGGGCAGCGCCCTGGGCAGGCGGGTCGTCACCAGCAGCCGCGACCTGACGGCCGCCGAGAGGAAGGGCCTGAGCTGCTGGGGGCTCCACACGTCGTCGACCACCAGCAGCGCGTGGCCCCGCTCCGCCAGGGCGTCGGCCATCCGGTGCCCGGCCTGCTCGGGGCCGGAGGGTTCCGGCCGCGCGCCGGTGGCGGCCTCGGTGACGTCGTCGGCGAGCCGGGCGATGTCCGCGCCGGTGCGCTCGCGGCCCACGGTCACCCAGAAGACGCCACCGGTGAAACGTCTGGTCGTCCCGTCGTCGTGACAGACCTCCACCGCCAGGGAGGTCTTGCCGAACCCCCCCGCCCCGGCCAGGCCGGTGGTCAGGCCGACCGTTCCCGAGGTCCGCGCGGTCAAGGCCGAGACCACGTCGTCCAGCTCGGTCCTGCGGACCCGTCCCGCTTGCCTGTCCGGCACCCGGAAGAGCCGGCCGCGTGCGCGCGTGCCCATCAGCCTGGGGGTCACCCGGGTCAGCAGGAGAACGGAGGAGGCGGTCAGCCCGGAGAACGCGATCCACGCGACCCTGTGCTCGCCGGCCATGTCGGGCAGATATTCGGCGACCATTCCGGTCGGTATTCCAGCCAGGATTCCGGAAATCACCAGAAGTGCCGTGAAGATATCGGCTGATTTCTTTGTGCGACGGGCCATCGATCACCTCGACACTGCCGACTCCTGCCCCGACGGGTACCGGGAACCTGGACGCACGATATCTGTTCCCTCCCCCCTTCGAGCTGAATCGCCGAGGTCCTTACCATTGCCGCGCGGGCACGAAGCGACGTCACATGCTTTGAAGGGTTATGTCCGGCGCCTGGGGACGGCCGTTCCGATTCCCCTTTCGGAGGGATCCTCCACCGTGGCCCCCGGCCCCCTCCCCGGAGCCGAGGCCGGGGCGAGGGGCACGGCCGCTCCCCACGGGACCGGCCGCCCGCCCGCCGGTTCGCGGGACCGGCCCGCCCCCCCGCCGGTTGCGTCCGCGCTCCGCCCCGCCGGGGCCGGTCAGGGGCGGCGCGGCTCGGTGAGGACGTAGAGCAGCGCGGCCATGCAGGTGCCGCTCACCATGTCACCTTTGACGATCAGCTCGCGGACGTCGGCGAGGGGGACCCACTCGACGCGCTCGGCCTCCCAGGGGTCGGTGGGCGGGCCGATGTGGACGGCGTGGTCGGCACGGAAGATGTGGTGGACCGAGTCCGAGATGCCGTTGCTCGGCTGGACGCTCAGCAGCGGGCGCAGCGGCCCTGGCCTCCAGCCGGTCTCCTCCTCGGCCTCCCGGGCGGCGGCCGCCATCGGCTCCTCGCCGTCCTCGACCCTGCCGATGGGGATCTCCCAGCCCCACGAGTCGGTGATGAAGCGGTGCCGCCAGATCATCAGCACCCGGTGCCGGTCGTCGGTGACGACGGCGCCCGCTCCCGCCACGGTACGGATCAGCCGGTGGTCCAGGTGCCTGCCGTCGGGGAGTTCCACGTCCGCCACCCGGAGGTCGAGCCACCGGTCGGTGTAGAGGGGTTCTTCGGAGTTGACCTGCCAGCGCATGCGGCGTGCTCCCAGCGTGGGTTGCCTGATCTCGGCACCACGCTACAGCGGGAGCACGCGCGGGAACCGCCACGCCGGGACCGGGCCGGGACCGGGCCGGGACCGGGCCGGGACCACGTCGCCCGCGTGGCGCCTCATCTTTGCGGCCGTGACCGGGGACCGCTGAATTAAGGTGGTGTCCGTCCGTATCGCACGAGCGACCGGCGATACGAAGTGTCTCCCCCCTCCCGCTTTGAGAGCCGAGGCCGAGGAGAGCACATGTCCCGCAGCCGTACCGTCACCACGGGGTACGTACTGGCGATCGTCACGCTGACCACGACGGCCGTACCGGCTGGCGCCCTGTCCGGGACGAGCGCGCCGCCTCCGTCCGTCACGAGCGCGCCACCGCCCAGGAAGGCGCCCCCGACCATGTTCGAGGCGCTTCAGCGCGACCTGAAGCTGAACGGGGAACAGGTGAGGATCAGGCTGGCCAACGAGGCCCGGCTGGCACCGATCGAGGAGCGGCTGCGCAAGAGCCTGGGCGGTCGTTTCGGCGGGTCCTGGTTCACCGGGATCACCGCGCGGAAGCTGGTGGTGGCCACGACCAGCCCCGCCGACATCCCCGCGATCATCGCCGCGGGGGCCCAGGCCGAGATCGTCACCACACCGCTGTCGCGGTTGCAGGAGGTGAAACGAAAGCTCGACGAGGCCCTGCCGACACGTTCGATCGGGGGCAGGGTCCGCTACGTCGACGTGCGGAGCAACAGGGTCGTCGTCCTGTCCGGGCGGGCCGCCGTGACGCAGAACATCATCAAGAGCATCGGCGTGGACACGGCCGAGGTCCAGGTGGTCGCCTCGGCGGAGACCCCGCGGCTCCTGTACGACGTGCGGGGCGGTGACGCCTACCACCTCCTGCCCAAGGGCCGTTGCTCGATCGGTTTCTCCGTGGCCAAGGGCGCCAGGAGGGGGTTCGTCACCTCCGGCCACTGCGGGAGGAAGGGAGCTCTCACCGTCGGCTTCAACCGGACCGCCCAGGGCGTCTTCCAGGAGTCGACCTTCCCGGTCGGCGACTACGCGTGGGTGGCGGTGAACGACACGTGGGTCCCCAAGGGGGTGGTGGGCGACGGCAGCACCGGGTCCGGCGGCGCGCCGCTCGCCGGCGGCGTCCGGCCCACCGCACCCGTCGCGGGCGCCCTGCCGACCGTGACCCCCACGACCACCGCCGAGATCGACGACGTGATCCATGCCGTGTCCGAGGCGGCGAGCGGCGCCACCACCGCCGTGAACGGCGCCCGGGCCGTGATCGAGGGAGCCTCGGTCTGCCGATCCGGTTCGACCACCGGATGGCACTGCGGCACCATCCAGCAGCGCGACGTCAGCGCCGTGTATCCCGGCGGCAAGATCTTCGGGGCGGTGCGCACGAACGTCTGCGCGGAGCGCGGCGACTCCGGCGGCCCGTTCATCTCGATCGACCAGGCCCAGGGCATCACATCCGGTGGCGCGGGCGACTGCGGCGTCGGCGGCGTCACCTATTTCCAGCCGATCGGGAGGATCCTCTCCGCCTACGACCTGACCCTGCTGACCGCGACCTCCACCGGGACGGCCCGGTAGCCCGCCGCCCGGCGGCGGAGGACCCTCCCCACCGCCGGGCGGCGGGCCGGACGGCCGCGGGAACGGAGACCGCGCGGCCGCGCGACCGGAGACCGCGCCGCCGCGGGGTGCCGACGGTGCTCGCCATCGCCGCGCACGCCTCCGTCCCGCCACCGCCCTCGGGCTGGTCTCTGGTCTGGAGCGACGACTTCGACGGCGGTGCCGGGTCACCGCCGTCGTCCGCCGACTGGATCGTCGACCTCGATCACGCCTACCCGGGTGGCCCCGCCAACTGGGGCACCGGTGAGATCCAGCGCTACACCGACAGCCCCGCCAACCTGAGCCTCGACGGCGGCGGGAACCTGCGGATCACCCCGCTGAAGAACGGCGGCGAGTGGACGTCGGCCCGCATCGAGTCCCGGCGGGCGGGCTTCAAGCCGGCCGACGGCCGCGTCCTGCGCATCGAGGGCCGCATCCAGATGCCCAACGTCACCGGTGACGCCGCGCTGGGCTACTGGCCCGCCTTCTGGGCGCTGGGCGCGCCCTACCGGGGCAGCTACTGGAACTGGCCCGGTATCGGCGAGTTCGACATCATGGAGAACGCCAACGGCATCAACTCCGTCTGGGGCGTGCTGCACTGCGGCGTGAACCCCGGCGGGCCCTGCAACGAGACCACCGGCCTGGGCGCCAGCAGGGCGTGTCCCGGCTCCACCTGCCAGTCGGCGTTCCACACCTACCGCTTCGAGTGGGATCGCAGCGTCGGCCCGAACCAGTTGCGCTGGTACGTCGACGGCCAGCGGTTCCACAGCGTCAGCCAGGCACAGTTCGACGCCACGACGTGGAACAACATGACCGGCCACCAGGGCTACTTCCTGCTGTTCAACGTGGCCATGGGCGGGGCCTTCCCCAACGCCCTGGCCGGGCAGACCCCGACCGCCGCCACCGTCTCCGGCCGCCCGATGCTCGTCGACCACGTGGCGGTCTGGCAGAGCGGCTCAGGGAACGGCCCCGGCCCGAGCCCGACGGTCACTCCCCCTCCGGGGGGCGTGGACGCCCGCTCGACCATCCAGGCCGAGCGTCACCAGGCCCAGTCGGGCACGTCGGTGGAGACCACGACGGACGCCCGCGGCGGGCAGAACGTCGCGCGGATCGGCAACGGCGACCGGCTGCGCTTCGACGGGATGAACTTCGGCTCCGCGGCCGCCACGCAGTTCAGGGCCCGTGTCGCCTCCGGGGCGGGGGGCGGGGTCAGCGGGCTGGTGCAGGTGCGCCTGGGCAGCCCGGCGGCCGCGCCGCCGCGGACGGCACGCCGCCGCGATCCGCGTCAGTCGTCGACCCAGCCGTGGGAGCGGGCGAACGCGAGGAAGCGCTGCCTGACCTGGGCGATCTGCGCACCGGTCAGCGTGGGCGCGTGCTCGATGAGCAGCTCGGTCACCGCGCCGCCGAAGGACTTCGCCGACAGCACGTCGCACACGCCGTCGTCGTCGCCGAGCTGCCCGGAGGCCCCCGCTGAGGGCGACGCCTGCGCCGTCGCCGCCGAGATCGGCGCCACCACGGCCGGCCGCCGGGCCGGCGGCGGGTCCAGCAGGCTGACGGTCGACACCTTCAGCCCTCGTTCGCCTTCCATGACCTCGTACTCCACCCGGAGACCGGGCTGGACCACATGCCGGTTCTCACCGAAGTCGTTGGCGTGGAAGAAGACATCCTCGCCCCCGCCCGGAGCGGCGATGAAACCGTACCCGCGCACCTCGTCGAAACGGAGAATCGTACCGACTGCCACCACGACACCACCTGCACAGAGAATGACAACGCCCTACCCGGCCTCGCCGGAACCGCCCGGACGAGGGCCCGGCACGCCTGCCGCGCCGGACCGTCCGATGGTAGCCCGCGGATCCGCCCGGCAGACGTCCGTCACGCGAGGATCCGGCGAAGGCGCGCGGTGACCGGCCGTGCGGGCGGTACGGATCCGGCGCGGCCGCTGGGCCGGGGGTCAGGCCCGGCGCAGCCGGCGGACCGGTGGCGACAGCAGCAGGGCCGCGCAGACCGCGACGCTGACGCCGGTGGACACGAGCAGCAGGTCCCGGGGATCGACGAGCTCCGAGACCGGTCCCACCAGCGCCTGCCCGACGGCGACCCCGACCACCGACCCGGCCACCTCGTAGGCGGTGACCCGGTTGAGGACGTCGGGGGCGACCTGCGTCTGGACGCTCGTCGACCACATCACCGACCAGAACGCCCAGGCCGTCCCGCCCAGCAGGTGGCCCGCCATCAGGAGCGGCAGCGGCGACTCCAGTGTCACCGACAGCGGGATGAACGCGAATCCGATCATGGCCGCTCCGCCCGCGGCGAGAGGCCGCGAGGGCCGGAACCGGATCGCGATCAGCCCGCCGAGGACGGTACCCGCGCCGAGGCCCGCCATCACCCAGCCGTAGGCGGCGTCGCCGAGGCGGTCACCGATCAGGCGCGAGCTCAGCGGGATGTACGGGCCGAAGACCAGGACGCCGAAGAACACCCAGATGAGGATCACGGACCACATCCAGCTCCGGGAGCGGAACTCCGTCCAGCCCCGGCGCAGGTCGAGCATGACCGTCGAGCGCTTCACCACCCCGGCGGCCCCGGCGGCCCCGGCGGGCCCGACCCTCCCGGCGGGCCCGACCCTCCCGGCGGCCGGGGTGAGCCGGACGAGGACCAGGCACAGGCCGCTGAGCAGGAAGGTCCCGGCGTCCACGAGGTAGACGGCGCCCGCGCCGGTCAGCGCCATCAGCAGGCCCGCCAGGACGGGCCCGCCGAGCTGGGTGGCCGCGTCGGCGATCTTCAGGACGCCGTTGGCACGCTGCGGGTCCCTGGCCACGAGAGGGACCATGCCGTTGACGCCGGGCTGGAACATCGCGGCGGCCACCCCGGACAGGAACGAGGCCGACATCAGCAACCACAGCGGCGGGACGCCGGTGAGGAAGGCGACGGCCACCGCGGTCTGCGTGAAGATCCGGACGACGTCCGCGCCGACCATCATGGTCCGGGCGCCCACCCGGTCGGCGAACACCCCGCCGAACAACACGAAGATCACGAAGGGGGTGGTCCAGACGGCCAGCACGTAGCCGACGCCGGACACCCCGTAGATCGCGCCGACCGCCAGCGCCGCCGCGACGGGCATCATCGCGTCACCGAGCAGCGACACCGTCCGGGCACCGAAGTACAGCGTGAAGTCCCTGGTCCAGAGTCTGTCCGGCACGGTGAGGGACGGGTCTCGACCGACGAGCGCGGTCATGTCCTGAGCTCCATGAGCTCCCATCCTGGACATCCCGTAAGCCCGCCACAGGCGTCCACAATGACATCATTAGGTACATTCGTGCCATGAGACACCGCGTGGTCACCCTGATCAGCCCGGTCCAGGAGATGTACCCGGTGACCAGCGCCTCCGCCGTCTTCGGCTATCACGGCCCCGACATCCCCGAGCACTACGCGTTCGCGCTCTGCGCCGAGCGTCCGGGACCGGTCCGGACGACCATGGGTGTCGACGTGATCGTCGAGCGCGGGCTGGAGGCCCTCGCCGAGGCCGACACCCTTCTCGTCTCCGGCTGGTGCGCGGGCCCGGAGGTCTCCCCCGAGCTCGGCGCGGCGGTCCTCTCGGCGCATGCCCGCGGCATGCGGATCATGGCCATCTGCTCGGGGATCTACGTCCCGGCGAGCCTCGGCCTCCTGGACGGCCGCGCCGCCGCCACCCACTGGGAGCTGGCCGACGAGCTCGCCGCCCGCTTCCCCCGGATCCGTCCGGACGCGTCCGTACTGTACGTGGACCACGGTGACGTGGCGACGGCCGGCGCCTCGGCCACGACCGTCGACCTCTGCCTGAACCAGGTCCGGCGCGACCACGGCGCGGCCCTGGCGATGCGGATCGGCCGGCAGTTGTCGGCCGCGCCGCACCGGGAGGGCGGCCAGCGCCAGTACCCCGAGCTGCCCACCGCCGGCCCGGTCCCCGACTCGCTCGCCCCGCTGCTCGACTGGATCACCGCCAACCTGGAACGGCCGCTGAGGGTGGAGGAGATGGCGGCCCGCTCCGGCCTCTCCCGCCGCACCCTCAGCCGTCACTTCACCGACCAGCTCGGCGTCTCCCCGGGACGCTGGCTGCTGGACCGCCGTATCGTCGGCGCCCGCGCCCTGCTGGAGGAGACCGACCTGCCCGTCGAGACGATCGCCCAGCGCGTCGGGCTGTCCTCGGCGGTGAACCTGCGCCGCCGCTTCCACAACGCGCTGAACACCACGCCCGCCGCCTACCGGCGTTCCTTCCGCTGACGTGGCGCTCCCGCCACCGTACGATTTCCCCCCACCAGACCCCGGGAAAGGCGGACCGATGCTCCGATCACCGACCTACGAGGACGTACGGGACGCCGCCGTGCGCATCGCGTCCCACGCCAACCGCACCCCGGTGCTGCGCTCGAGGCGGATCAACGAGGAGCTCGGCGCCGACGTGGTGTTCAAGTGCGAGAACTTCCAGCGCATGGGCGCCTTCAAGTTCCGCGGCGCCCTCAACGCCCTCTCCTTGTTCACCCCGGAACAGCGCCGCGCGGGCGTGGTCACCTACTCCTCGGGCAACCACGCCCAGGCGATCGCCCTGGCGGCCCGGCTGCTGGACATCCCGGCCACGATCGTCATGCCGCACGACGCGCCGTCCTCGAAGGTCGAGGCCACCAGGGGCTACGGCGGGCAGGTCGTCGTCTACGACCGCTACACCGAGGACCGCGAGGAGATCGGCCGCGCCCTGGCCGCCGAGCGGGGTCTCACCCTGATCCCGCCCTACGACCACCCGGACGTGATCGCCGGTCAGGGCACCGCGGCCGCGGAGCTCTTCGAGGAGGTGGGTGATCTCGACGCGCTCTTCGTCCCGTTGGGCGGCGGGGGACTGCTGTCGGGCACGACGCTGTCGGCGCGCGCCCTCTCTCCCGGCTGCGCCCTGTACGGCGTCGAGCCGGAAGCGGGCGACGACGGCCGGCGATCGCTGATCCAGGGGTCCATCGTCCACATCGACACCCCGCGGACGATCGCGGACGGCGCGCAGACCCAGCACCTGGGCGTCCACACGTTCGAGATCATCCGTCGTGAGGTGGACGACATCCTCACCGCGACCGACGCCGAGCTGGTCGAGGGCATGCGGACCTTCGGCACCGTCATGAAGATCGTCGTCGAGCCCACCGGCTGCCTGGGCCTCGCCGCCGCCAGGAAGAGCCCGGAGCGGGTGCGCGGGCGGCGGGTCGGGGTCGTCGTCAGCGGAGGCAACGTCGACCTCGCCCGTTACGCGGCGCTGTTGACGTCCTGAGGCGAAGCGCGGGCCCGGCCGTCGTCCGTTCCCAGGGCGTCCCGTCACGGGAACGCCGGTCACGAGGACACCGGTCACGGGAACGTCCGTCGCGAGGACATCGGTGACCAGGACGTCGGCCGCCCTTTCCGGTGATGTGGGAGCGGCGCGTGAGCGGCACGGCGCGGGGCGGTGACCCCCGTCCGCGCCGTCTCACGGCCGTCGTCGACCTCGGGCGGTCCGTGGGATCGCCGCGCGGCCCGTGCGGGGCTCACGCGACGTCCTCGCGAGGATCTTCTCCCCCGAGGCCCCCTTCCGGGCCTCCCTGAACCGCCGAGGCGCGTTCACGGTGCCGGGACGTGCCCGGTGTGTTCGAGCCGGTACGGCGGCCGCCCTCAGCGGCGGTCGTCGTGCCGCGCCCAGCTCCCGGCCTTCGCCAGACCTCGGGCCACCATGTAGCCGATGGTCAGGAAGGCGATGTACCGGATGGCCTGCTCGGCCCCGAAGGGGTCGATGCTCCCGGCGCGGCCGTCGTCGCCGACCACCAGGGCCGTGATGACCACCGCGACCACCGCGGCGATGTAGACGATGAACTCGGTCGTCCTGAACGCCGGTCGTGTCTCCGTCGCCTGGTCGTCGTGGCGCGCCACGTTCGGACGGCCGGTCGACTGGCTCGGGACGGTCTGAGGGTTACTCATATGTCTCGTCTCCCCTGCTCTCTTGAGGTGCTGGGGTCTGAATTAATGCATTATGTGCATTACCCCTGGCGTCTCCACCGAAACCAACACACCCTTCCTGAGCTGGGGCGATACCTCCGGAAGGGGTCCAGGACCACCCCTTTGGAGATCATTTTCTCGCGGGGCACCGGCGTCCCGCCGCGGGGCGTCCGCTCGCCCGCCGGTGTGCCGGCCTCACCTGAGCGGGTCGTGTCCCCAGTTCATCAGCGAGCGCCGCCAGGGGGTGTCCGCGACGTCGCCGTCCGGGCGCTGCGCCAGGTGGCGGCGGACGTACCCGACGACCTTGCGCATGTGGGCGTAGTCGTCCTCGTCCAGGTCACCCCGGTTCTTGCGCAGGATCTCGATGATGTGGCGGCCGGACCGGTGGCCCGTCGACTCCCCGCCGCCGGACCTGTCCCCCACCGCCCTCGACTCCTCGGTACCGAGCCAGCCCTCCAGCTCGGCGGCCGTCATGTTCACCGCCTCGCCGAAATCCGCGGCGATCCGTTCCCCGTCGTCAGTCTTCATGATCCTTCTTCCGCAGCGCCGCCGGCTTGTGCACGGCGGTCCTGCCGCTCTCGTCGCTGCGGACGAGGTACCGGGGATCGTCGGCCGAGGCGTCGACCGTGCGCCCGGCCTTCTCGGTCCGCTTCGTGATCTTCTCCTCCACCCGGCCGGAGACGGTGGTCCCGTGGCTCCGCCAGGTGACGGCGTCCCCGACCTCGGGCCGGTCGGGCTCGCGTTCGTCGCTCATGACCGCCGGATACCCGGCGACGACCACCGCCCACCTCCGCGAACCACCAAAAGGGACAAGATCCCTCTTCGGTGGTCGTGCCGCTCCGAGGGCCCGCCGCTCCGAGGGACCCCGCCTCCCGACCGGGACGGATTCCGGCGCGAGTCCTCGTCCGAGCGCCGGACCCCGCACGGGGACCCCCGCCGGCGATCGATGTCGATCATGTAGGGTGAGGCCCGCGATGAGCCCCGAACCGATGCCGCCCCAGGCGATCACCGAGCACATGGTCGAGATCCCCGCCGGGAACGTCTTCCTGCGGGACGAGGGCACGAAGGCGACCTGGAAGGTCGGGGTCGAGTCCTTCCGGATGGCGCCGCACCCGGTGACGCGTGAGCTGTACCGCGCCGTTCTGGGGGAGGCCCCGGCGAGCGCGGCGGGCCCCCGGACGCCGGTGACCGAGGTCTCCTGGAAGGACGCCGTCCTGTTCTGCAACCTGCTCTCGCGGGCCGGCGGCCTCGACCCCTGCTACTCGACGGGCGACGACCCCGACGGGCTCGACGTGGTCCGTGACGAGACGGCCGGCGGGTACCGCCTTCCCACCGAGGCGGAGTGGGAGTACGCGTGCCGGGCCGGGACCTCCGGCGTCCGCTACGGGGAACTGGACGAGATCGCCTGGTACCGGGAGAACTCCGGCGGCGAGGTACACGACGTCGCGACCAGGGCGCCCAACGCGTGGGGCCTGTACGACATGATCGGCAACGTGTGGGAGTGGTGCTGGGACCTCTACGATCCCGGCGTCTACGGCCCGTACCGGGTCTTCCGCGGCGGGAGCGCGTACGACCCGCCCCGGGGATGCCGGGCCTCGTGCCGCCGCAAGAGTCACCCGACCCTCCGCATCGACGACCTCGGGTTCCGGCTCGCCCGATCGCCGTGAGCGGGGGGGCCGGACACGGTCCCGCCAGGTCCGATCCGGTCGAGGCGGCGCTCGACGTCGGGCCGAGTCCTCGAGGCACGCCCGCGCACGAGCCGCACGCGGCACAGGACCGGCGCGGCCCACGCTCGGCGTTCGGTGATCCACGGAACGGAACCTAGAGGGCCTCGGCCACGGGACGACGGCCGCCGAGGCGGACGGGAACGCAGGTGAGCGCCGCCACCACGAGCACGGTCGCCGACACCAGGGCGAGCAGCTGCCAGGGCGGGGGAGGCGCCGCCCTGCCGCCGTCGCCGCCGGTGATCGCGTTGATCGCGGCGAACAACGCGACACCTCCCGGGAAGACGCCCACGGCGGCGCCGGCGAGCGCGGGCAGCACCTGCGCGGCCGCCAGTGCCGCGCTCACCTGCCCGGGGGTCGCGCCGAGGGCGCGTGTCAGCGCCCGTCGCCGACCCAGCCTCCCTGTACGATCTCGGGCTGGTCGCCCGGCGCGGGCGCGGTGTCGCGTCCCACGACCTGCACGTCCGAGGTCCGATCGGCCGCCCTGAGCTTCGCGGGGACGACCGGGTACGGTCCGCTGTGGCCGACGACGCCGGGGGCGCCGGCCAGCTCCGCGAGCTCCGCGGGACCGGGAAGCCTTCCGGTCCGGTCGCCGCCGACGACGACCACGTCGGGCCCGCCGGTCGCCTCCCGGGTGCTGCGGTACGGGTCGGCGGCCGCGTCGCGCAGGACGAGCCCGAGCGTCAGCGTCGTGGTGGCCGCCATGACGGTGAGCAGCAGGAGCGCGGCCTCGGCGCGGCGCCGCCGCAGGTCGCGCACGGCGAGGCGGCACACGAGCAGGATGCGGCCCATCGCCGTCAGTCCTCCGGCCCGGCGAGGGCGCCGAGCCGGCCGGTGGTGCCGCCGGTCAGCCGGGTCTCGTCCACGAACGCGCCGTCGCGCATCGAGATCAGCCGGTCCGCGGTGGCCGCGATCCGCGCGTCGTGGGTGACGACGACCAGCGTCTGGCCGGACTCGTGCAGGCCCTCGAAGAGCCGCAGGACGTCCAGGGTGGCGGCGCTGTCCAGGTTCCCGGTCGGTTCGTCGGCGAGGACGACCGACGGCTCGTTGCTCAGCGCCCGGGCGACCGCGACCCGCTGCCGCTGGCCACCGGACAGCGCGGAGGGCAGGAAACGCGCCCGGTCCGCCAGCCCGACCCGCTCCAGCAGTTCCTCCGCGCGCCGTCTGGCGGCCCGCGGCGGGCGCCCGGACAGCAGTGCCGGCAGCTCGACGTTCTCCACGGCGGTGAGCTCCTCCATCAGGTGGAAGGACTGGAAGACGAAGCCGACGGCCGTCCGCCGCATCCGGGCCAGGGCCTTCTCGCCGATGTCGTCGACGCGGCGGCCGTTCAGCGACACCTCTCCGCCCGAGGGCCGGTCCAGCCCTCCGAGCAGGTGCAGCAGCGTGGACTTCCCGCAGCCGCTCGGACCCATGATCGCCACCGTCTCCCCCGCGCCGACGTCGAGGTCGACCTCGTCGACGGCGCGCACCAGCCCTTCCCCCGTGCCGTACTCCTTTCGCAGCCCGCGGGCGCGAAGCACGGGCGTGTCGGCGGTGTCGCTCACGATCCACTCCTTCGGTGGGTCCAGTTCTTCTCACATGCCTCGAGCCAGCGCAGGTCGGCCTGGAGGCGGAGCACGACGCCCTCCAGCAGCAGCGCCGCGTCCGAGTGATCCGGCTCGGCCATGGCGGCGCGCTGGGCGTCACGCAACCGGCGCAGCAGCTCGCGGCGCTGGGCGTCGACGATGGTGATCGGGTCGGCCAGCCGGGCCGACGCGGCCGCGATCAGCTTGAGGTGGAACTCCGCGAGGTCGGGCCGTGGCCAGCCCACCTCGGCGATCCACTCGGCGACGCGCCGCTGGCCGCCGGGGGTGAGCGCGTACACCTTGCGATCCGACCGGTCGGCGCCGTCGGCGGACCTCTCGACCGCCAGCAGGCCGGCCTTCTCCAGCCGGGTCAGCGTGACGTAGACCTGCCCGGCGTTCATCGCCTCGCCGAGCGGGCCGAGCGCGTCGCGCAGCCGCGCGCGCAACTGGTAGCCGTACGAGGGTTCCTTGGCCAGCATCGCCAGCACGACTTCCTGTTGCACGGGCCCCCTCTCTATAACCGTTAGCCCCCATGTCTAACGGTTATCCCCACCGTCCGCAAGCCCGCACGGTGCCGCTGCCCCCTGGAACGTTCCGGGGGTACGGGGCGGCCCGGCGCTCCTCGCCGCGGGAAGTCGCCCACGACCACGGCGCCGCGCGGGGACGCGGCGAGCCCGCCCGTGGCCGGTCCGGGGCCGGTCCGGGGCCGTCGGGGACCGGCCGCGGCGACCGTGATCCTGATCCGGTTCCCGCCGGGATCGATCAGGACCTAGGGCGAGCGGTCCGGGCCGCGCGGGGAGGGATGGGCCGTCCCCGGCGCCGGGTCCCCGAGGCCGGTGAGGATGTCCAGGGCGCGCCGCCACTGCTCGCGCGCCTCGTCGTGCCGGCCCAGGTCCCGATGGGCGCCGGCCAGGCCGTGCAGGGCGCGGACCTGGGCGGCGGGACGGCCGAGATCACGGGCGAGGGCGAGGGCCGCCCGGTGGCAGGTGAGGGCCCGGTCGGGGTGGCCGGCGGCCTGGTGGGCGCGGCCGAGACCGTGCAGCCCCTCGAACCGGGCGTCTCGGTCGCCGATCCGGCGCGCGAGCCGCAGGGCGCGGCGGTAGCGGTCGGCTGCCTGCCGGTGCTCCCCCCGCATGAGGTGGACGACACCGAGACCGATCAGCGCGCACAGCTCGCCGTCGTGGCCGCCGGTGGCGTCGGCGATCTTCAGGGCCTGCTCGAAATGCTCGGCCGCCTGGTCGTGGCGCCCGCCGCGGCAGTGGATCCGGCCGAGCCCGCACAGCGCGCGCAGCTCGCCGTCCCGGTCCCCGGTCATCCTGGCGATCTCCAGTGCCCTCTCGAAGCACTCCGCCGCCCGTCCGGGCGGCTCGGTGTCCGGCCACCCGGGCGCGCCCGCCCGGGTGGCGGGGTTCCCGGGGCGGCCCGCCGGTCCCCCTCCGGGCACGTCCGCGTGGTCCGCTGCGGCCGAGGCGGCGCGGATGTAGTGGTCGAACAGGCGCGTCAGCGCGGTGTGCCGGTCGGCCTCGGTGTCCTCGTCGGCCACGGTCGCGGTGGCGTGCGTGCGCACCAGGTCGTGGAAGCGGTAGCGGCCCGGGAGCGGTTCCTGCAGCAGGTGGGCGTCGACCAGGTCGTCGAGGAGGTGACCGGCGTGCTTGAGGGTGGTGCCCGCCAGGGCGGCGGCCGCGTGCGGCTCGATGTCGGGCCCCGGGTGCAGGCCGAGCAGCCGGTACATGCCCTGCCGGCCGGGGCTGAGATGGTGGTACGACAGGTCCATGGTGGCCGTGATGCTGAGCTGGCCGACCTCGAGCTCGCCGAGCCGGTTCTGGTGGTCGCGCAACCGGTCGGCCAGGTCGGCGGGGGTCCAGCCGGATCGGGTGCGCAGGCGGGCGGCGGCGATGCGGATCGCCAGCGGCAGCCGGCCGCACAGCTCGACGATCTCGGTGAGGAGGCCGGGCGGCTGGGCCGTGACGCGCCGCGCGCCGGCGGTGCGGGTGAACAGCGTGAGGGCGTCGCCGGGCGAGAGGACGTCCAGGCAGAGCGGCCGTACGTCGTCGAGACCGGCCAGGCGCCTGCGGCTGGTGATCAGGGTCAGGCAACCGGGCGCGCCCGGCAGCAGGGGCCGTACCTGTGCCTCGCCGCCCGCGTTGTCCAGCAGGATCAGTACGCGCCTGCCCGCGAGCCGGCTGCGGTAGAGGGCGGCGCGGGCGTCGAGGCCGACCGGGATCTGCTCCCCGGGTACGCCCAGGGAGCGCAGCATCTGGTCGAGGGCGTCGGCGGGATCGACCGGCGACACGCCCTGGGTGAAGCCGTGCAGGTCGACGAAGAGCTGCCCGTCGGTGAAACGACCGGCCAGCAGGTGCGCGGCGTGCACGGCGAGGGTGGTCTTCCCGACCCCGGCCATACCGTGAACGGCGCCGATCACCGGCGTGGCCGGATCGGACGAGTCCGGGCCGGGCGGGACCGGGCCGGATGTGACCGGGCCGGGTGGGACCGGATCGGGTGGGACCGGGCCGGGTGGGACCGGAGCGGGCCTGTCCGCCGGGGCGTCCTGGACGGGGTCGTCGGGGCGGTCCGGTGGTCGCTCCAGGACGGGCTCGCCCGGACGGGCCAGCGCCATCAGGCGGGAGAGCTCGGCGGCCCGGCCGGTGAAGCTGGCGATGTCGCGGGGAAGTTGCCGGGGCGGCGCGGGGACACCGGGCGCCGCGACGGATGCGGCGGGCGCCGTGGCGGGCGCCGTACCGGAGGCGACGGCTGACGCGGTGCCCGGCGGGGCGCCGGAGGTTCCCGGCGGCAGCGCCAGGTCGGCGTGACCCGCGAGGATCTGGCGGTGCAGCCGTTGCAGCGGCGGGCTCGGCTCGACGCCGAGTTCGCGGACGAGCCGCAGACGCAGGTCCCGGTAGGCCCGCATCGCCTCGGCCTGACGTCCCGAGCGGTACAGGGCGATCATCCACTGGGCCTGCAGGCGTTCCCGCAGCGGCTGCTCGACGACCAGCGCCCCCAGCTCGGCGAGCAGGTCGCGGTGGTGCCCCAGGGCGAGCTGGGAGTCGATCCACGTCTCCTGGGCGGCGAGCCTGCGCTCTTCCAGGCGGACCAGCTCCGCGCCCGGCAACGGGTCCAGCGCGACGTCCTCGAACGGCCGGCCGCGCCACAGGCCGAGCGCCCGCCGCAGCCGTTCGCCCGCCAGCCCCGGCCGGCCGTCGGCCAGTGCCTGGCGGCCCTGGGCCGCGAGTTCCTCGAAGGCCAGCAGGTCCAGCTCGGCGGGGCGGAGCCGGATCTGGTACCCGCCGGGCACGGTGCACAGCGGCGAGGGCTCGGCCCGGTCGGCGTGGCCCAGGGCGCGCCGGAGGGCGGAGACGTAGGTGCGCAGCGCGACCGCGGCGGTGCGGGGCGGTCGTTGCTGCCACAGCGCCTCGACGAGCCGGTCCACCGGGACGGGCCGGTTGACGTTCAGGAGCAGGACGGCCAGCAGGGTGCGCTGCTTGGCGGCGCCCAGCCGGACCAGCCGGTGGTCGGCGGAGCGGACCTCGAGCGTGCCGAGGACGCTAAAGCGCATGGGGCGGCACCGCCGGACATCGCCCGCCCCGTGGCGGGTCCCGGTCCGCGGACATCACGGCGGCCGGGGCCGCCTGATCCGCCGGCGCACGATAACGACACATCATTATGGTCATATAGCCACAAATGTCTTGTGATGTCGATATCAGACTTATCCACTAGACCATTCCATGAATATGACGATGCCCCCTTTCACGCCATCCAGAATCACGATTTCGGCTGTATTCATAATGGCGGCGAAAGCGTCCCGCGCCCGGGAGAGGCGAAACCCTCCCCGGACGACACGTCGTGGGCCCGCTCCCACGCCCGGCTCCGCCCCGCCATGGCGGCCCGGCCCACCTCCCCGCCCGGCTCCGCCCCGCCCGCACCGGCCCGGAGGATTCTCGGATCGTGAGACGGCACGTGCCGTCGGCCCCGCCCGCGCAGGTACCGCCCCGCGCACCCGGGCATCCGGCCCCACCCCGGTCCACGCCCTCCTCGCGCCCCTTCCACCTCCTTTCCCCCACCCCCAAAAGTCCTCCCGGGGCTTTCCGGTCCCGGAATGCCGGAAAAGCGGGGCCGTCGCGTCAAGCCGGGCCTTTACCCGGCCTTGACACCCCGGGCACATCATCGCTGTGACCTGCCCCCCGGAGGGTGCCCCTGAAGGGGTTCCGGAACGGGCGCGCCCCGGCGTCCGCCGGAGCCCGCGCCCCGGTCCGGGGCGGACGGCGAATTTCCGACGACCACCGATTTCCCCGCCGAGGGGAAGGGAGAGCGCGTGTCCGAACTGATCGGTCTCGAAGAATGCGAACGGCTCACCGCGAAAGGCGTTCACGACCTGTACCGAAAACACGTCAGCCGGAGCCAGGTGTCGCTGATGACGTCCTTCGGCTTCGGCCGGGAGCTCGTCGAGAGCGCCGAGGGCGCCTGGATCCGGACGCGGGACGGCCGCAGGATCCTCGACTTCACCGGCGGGGTCGGCGTGCTCAACCACGGCCACAACCACCCCCGCATCCTGGCCGCCCGCCGGCGCTTCCAGGAGGCGCGCAGGATGGAGGTGCACAAGACCTACTTCTCCCCCTACGTCGCGGCGCTCGGCCACAACCTCGCCCGGCTGCTCCCCGGCGACCTGACCATGTCGTTCTTCCCCAACTCCGGCGCCGAGGCGGTCGAGGGCGCGGTCAAGCTCGCCTACAAGTACCACGGCGGGCGGCGCGGGCGGATCCTCCGCGCCGACATCGCCTTCCACGGCAAGCTGCTGGGCTCCGGCAGTCTCACCGGCGGCGGTGAGCGCTTCCGCTTCCCCGGCATCCCCGGGGTGGTCACCTTTCCCTACGGCGACCTGGAGGCGGTGCGCGCGGCCACGACCGCGGCGCGCACCCGCGACGGCGGCTGCGACGTGTACGCGATCATCATCGAGCCGTTCAGCGCGTCGACGATGCGGCACTGCTCGGAGGAGTTCCTGCGCGGCCTGCGGGAGCTGTGCGACGCCGAGGGGATCGTCCTGATCTTCGACGAGATCTACACCGGGTGGGGCAAGACCGGCGAGCTCTTCTACTTCATGCGCCATCCCGGCCTCGTCCCCGACGTCCTGACCACGTCGAAGTCGTTCGGCGGCGGCAAGTCGTCGATCTCGGCGTACGTGGCGCGCGAACCGGTGTTCCGCAGGGCCTACGACAACCTCGCCGACTCGCTGATCCAGAGCACCAGCACGACGTACTACGGGTTCGGCGAGGAGACCGCCACCGCGCTGGAGGCGGTGAACATCGCGGTCGAGGACGACTACCCGGGGCGGGCGCGCGAGATCGAGCGCGTCCTTCAGCCGGGGCTGGAGCGCATCCGCAAGGAGTACCCGGACACGGTGGCCGCCGTGCGGGGCGCGGGCGCGCTGTACGGGATCTTCCTGGACGGCGGGCCGAGGATCCTCGACCTCGCCGCGAGGCTCGCCCCGGGCGGCCTGGCCGCCGACCCCAACCTCCGCGTCAAGCTGATCACCTGCTCGGTCGTCGACGCCCTCTACCGCGACCACGGCGTCTACGCCTACTACACGCTGAACGGGGACAACCCGCTGGTGGCCGCGCCGCCGCTGGTCGTCGAGGCCGCCGACGTCGAGTACTTCCTCGACGCCCTGGCCGCCACCCTCGCCCAGGGCCTGCCCAGGCTGCTGACCAGGTTCGTACGGGAGAAGGTGGCGCCGCGATGGCCGGCCGGATCGTAGTCACGGGCAGTTCCGGGATGCTGGGCGGCACCCTGACCGCGAGCCTGGCACGGGCGGGACACGAGGTGCTGGGCGTGGACCTGCGGCCGCCCCCCGGCGAGGAACCGGGAACGCCGGGCACCCCGGGAGCAGAGGGGGCGTCGGGGGCGTCGGGGGCGTCGGGGGCGCTGTACGCGACCGGCGACGTCCGCGACACCGCGCTGATGACCCGCCTGGTGGACGGCGCCGACGCGGTGGTGCACTGCGCCGCGGCGCTGCCGAGCCACGGGGCCGGTGAGATCCACGACGTCATCGTCGCGGGCACCCGCGGCGTGCTGACCGCCGCGCACCGGGCCGGCGTGCCGCGCGTGGTGCACATCTCCTCCACCGCCGTGTACGGCCTGCCCCACGAGGTCCCCACGACCGAGGCGCACCCGCGGCGGCCGGTCGACCCCTACAGCCGGGCCAAGGCCGCCGCCGAGGAGGTGGCCGAGGGGTTCCGGGAGGAGGGGATGTGCGTGCCGATCCTGCGGCCCAAGACCTTTCTCGGCCCCGGCCGGATGGGCCTGTTCGCGATGCTGTTCGAGTGGGCCGAGGAGGGCCGCGGCTTCCCTGTCCTGGGCCGGGGCGACGTGCGCATCCAGATGCTCGCCGTCGACGACCTGGTGGAGGCGATCCGGCGCGCGCTCCGGGCGCCCGCGGACGCGGCCGGTGAGACCTTCAACATCGCCGCCGCCGAGTTCGGCACCCTGCGTGAGGACTTCCAGGCCGTGCTGGACGCGGCCGGGCACGGCCGGCGCGTGGTGGGGCTCCCGGCGGGGCCGACCCTGGCCGCCCTGCGGCTGCTGGGCCGCACCGGGCTGTCACCGGTGTACGACCGGCTGCTGTACAAGCTGCTCGCCGACTCCTACGTCGGCATCGACAGGGCCCGCGACCGCCTCGGCTTCGAACCGCGCCTGTCCAACCGGGACGCGATCCTGCGCACCTACGAGTGGTGGCGGCGAGACCGGCGGGCCGGGCGCGGGGCGCCCGCCCCCACCGGGCGCACCAGCCGCGACGCGTGGCGGCAGGGCGCGCTCTCGCTCGCGAAGGTCTTCTTCTGATCCCGGCCGGAGGTTCACATGCGTGTCATCGACCCTCCCGACTCCGTCGACCCTCCCGGGTCCCGGGGGACGGCGCGGCCACCGGAGCCGCCCGAGCCGGTTCCGGGCGGCACGGCGCGGGCCCTGCGCGGGCTGCCCGCGGACCTGCTGGCCCTGGTACGTCCCCTGCACTCGGCCAAGAGCATCCTGCTCGTGCCCGTCGCGCTCGCCGACGCGGGCGTCTGGAGCCTCGCCGCGCTCGGCGCGGTGGCCTGGGCCGTGGCCGGGTTCGTCCTGGCCGGGGCCTGCGTGTACGTCGGCAACGACATCGCCGACCGGCACCGTGACCGGCTGCACCCGGTCAAGTGCCGGCGGCCGATCGCCGCCGGGCGGGTACCGGTCGTGGCGGCGTACCTGTACTGCGCCGCGCTGCTCGTGCTGCTCGGCGCGGTGATCGGTTCCGGCCCCGGCCGGCCGTACTGGCCGGTGCTGGCCTACCTGGCGCTGAACGTCGCCTACAGCCGGGTGCTCAAGCACGTCCCGTTGATCGACGTGTGCGCGGTGGCGCTGGGCTTCGTGCTGCGCCTGGTGCAGGGGTACGCGGCCATCGGGGAACCGGCCTCGGAGTGGCTGCTGGTCACGGTGTTCTCGGTGGCGCTGATGCTGGTCGTCGGCAAGCGCCGCCAGGAGCTGCTGGGGCCCGGCGTCGCGCACCGGCCCGCGCTGCGCGGCTACTCGGTGGGGCTGGCCGACCAGATGCTCCAGCTCACCTGCGCGCTGACCGTGGTCGCCGGGCTGATGTACCTGTGCACCGAGTCCCCGCTCGGCCCCTACGGACGGCCCGCGATGGTGCTGGCCACACCGTTCGTGCTCTTCGGCCTGTTCCGCTACCTGCAGGTGGTGCTCGTCGAGGGCGGCGGCGGCGATCCGGTGCGGGGGGTGCTGCGCGACCGCGCCCTGGCCGTCACGGCGCTGGCGCTGGCGGTGGTGCTCAGCGTGACGTTCGTGCTGGCCCGCCATCCCGCGCTGGCCGGAACGATCCTGCCGTGAGGTCCTGTGAATCCCTGCGGGTCCCCGTGAAACCCCGCGAATCCTCGTGCATCCCTGCGGATCCCCGTGAGTCCCCGTGAAAGGCGACGCGCATGTCCCCACCACCCCCACCTCCCCCGTCCCCCCCGCCCTCACCGCCCTCGTCCCGGGGGCCGTCCCCCCTGGTGTCGGTCATCGTCCCGGTTCACAACGCGGCCAAGACCCTGCGGGCCTGCCTGGCCTCGGTGCTGGCGCAGACGTACCCCCACCTGGAGGTCGTCGTCGTCGACGACGCCAGCACCGACCGCTCCCGGTCGATCGCGGGCGAGTTCCCCTGCCGGCTCCTGGAGCACCCCCGCAACCGGGGCGTGTCCGCGGCCCGCAACACCGGGGCGGCCGCGAGCCGCGGCGAGATCCTGTTCTTCCTCGACTCCGACGTCGGCCTGGACCCCGGCGCGGTGGCCGGCGCGGTGCGGCTGCTCGCCGGGAACCCCGGATGCGGGTGCGTGTACGGCGTCTACGGCAAGGAACCGCTCATCGACGACGGACCGGTGGAGACCTACCGGACGCTGCACCTGCACCACGTCCTCAGCCGGGCGGCCGGGCCGACGGCCACGGCGGTCTTCGCCATGGCCGCCGTCCCCCGGGCGGCCTTCGAGGAGACGGGGCCGTTCGACGAGAACCTCCGCTGCGCCGAGGACGACGAGTACAGCGAACGCCTGCTGGCCCGGTACGGCATCCGGATCTCCGCCGAGGTCACCGGCCGTCACGACGAGGCGGACCGGCTCCTGCCGCTGCTCGCCGAGCAGTACCGGCGCGCGCAACTGATGCGCTTCTCGGCGCGCAACCGGCTGCGGCGGGACGCCTTGAAGATCACCCGGACGCCGGGTCTGCTGGCCACGGCGCTGACCATGACGGCCGTGCCCCTGGGCCTGGCCTGGCGGCCCGCGCTTCCCCTGGCCGTGGCCTGCCCGGCGCTGTTCGCGGTCTCCGACCCCGGGCTGTCGCGGTTCGTGCTGCGCGAGCGGGGCCCGGCGTTCCTCGCCTTCTTCACCGGGGTGCACCTCCTCACCCACGCGGCGCTGCTCGCGGGCGCCGCCACGGGGGTGGTGCGCGCCGCGCTCGACTCCTCGTTCGGGCCGTCCCGGCGCGCGGCCCCTCGATCCCGCGCGCCCCGCCCCCCGCTCCCCGCCCCCGCACGTCCCGACCCCGTACGTCCCGACCTCCGCGCTCGTCGAACCACTGGAAAGGCCGGTGAGGCATGACCTCGGCACCGCTCGTCTCCGTCATCGTCCCCAACTACAACTACGCGGACGTGCTCGCGCTCTGCCTGCGCTCCGTCCAGGAGCAGACGTACTCCCCCATCGAGATCATCTACGTGGACGACTGCAGCACCGACGACTCCGTGCGGGTCGCCGAGTCGATGGGGGTGCGGGTGCTCAGCACGCCGCGCAACAGCGGGGTGTGCGTCGCGCGCAACCTGGGCGTGGCGCACGCCCGGGGCGAGGTGCTGTTCTTCCTCGACTCCGACGTGGCGCTCGCCCCCGACGCGGTGGCCCAGGCCGTGGAGCTGCTGCGGTCCGACCCCGGCATCGGCGCGGTCTGCGGCAACTACGAGCCGGTCCCGCTGCGGCGCGACAGCCTGGTCAAGGAGTACCGCACCCTCTACCGCCACTACTGGTACCTGGTCTCCGAGGGGCCGATCAAGGGTTTCCTGCCGGTCGCCATCATCGCCTTCCCCGCCGCCGTGTGGGCCGAGGTCGGCCCGTGGACGGCCGAGCTGACCCAGTCGGAGGGCACCGACGTGGGCGAACGGCTCGCCGAGCGGTACACGGTGCTGCTCACCTCGGCCGTGCGCGGGCGCCACGACGACGACGCCACGCTCCGCGTCGCGCTGCGGAAGGTCTTCACCCGCACCCGCGTGCACGTGCCGTTCTTCCTCCAGCCCCGGTACGCCCCCGGCGTGGTGGGCTCGCCGGAGTCGGCGGCGAGCCTGGCCGCCGCGCTGGCCGCCGTCACCGTGCCGGTGCCGCTGCTGACCGGCTCGGCGTGGACGGCGGCGCTGCCGGTCCTGCTGTTCGCCACCTGGCTGGGCATCGACCGCAGGATGTACCGGTTCGTGTTCGCCACCCGCACGCCCGGTTTCGGGGTGTTCTTCGTCGGCATGCACTTCCTGGTCAACCTGACGATCGCGGCCGGCGCGGGGGTCGGCATCCTGCAGTGGCTCACCTCGCGCTCGTTCCGCCGGATGTACGCCAAGGCGCCCGCGTGACGGCCCAGGTCCGTGACGGGACCCGGCGGGACGGGGACCGCACGGTCGCGAGGCGGGTGTTCGCGGGCCTGCGGATGATCGCCTACCTGCTGGTGCTCGGGTTCCTGGGCTACCAGTTGTGGCGGGTCCGCCACGGCCTGGGCGACAGCCTGCGGCTGGTCGCCTGGGGCGACGCCCTGCTCGCCATGGCGCTGACGGCCGTCGGCGGGGTGCCCGGGTTCTTCGGCTGGCGCATGCTGCTGGCCGGGCTGGGCACCCGCCTGCCCCTGCCGACGGCGATCCGGGTGTTCTTCCTGGCAGGGCTCACGCGCTACCTGCCGGGCGGCGTCTGGCCGGCGGTGGCGCACGCCGCGATGGCCCGGCCGCTCGGCGAGCCCCCGGCCCGGCTGGCCGGGGCCTTCGTGGCCACGCAGGGGCTGGCGGTGATCGCCGGGCTCGCGGTCGGACTGGTCGCCCTGCCCTGGCTGGTGGCGGCCGACGCGGTCTGGTGGGCGCTGCTGCCCGTGCTGGCCGCCGCGTCGGTTCCGCTGGCGGCCCCCCGGCTGCTGGAGAGGCTGCTGGGCGTGGCCCAGCGGGTCCTGCGCCGGGGCGGGGAGGCTCCGGCACTGCCCGCACGGCGCACCCTGTTCGCGGTGACCGGGCTGATGACGGTCGGCTGGCTGATCAGCGGCCTGCACGTCACGGTGCTCGCGGTCGCGCTCGGCGCGCCACCGGCCGGGGCGCTGACGGTGGGGATCGGCGGTTTCGCGCTCTCCACCGTGGCCGGGGTCGTCACCCTGGTGATGCCGTCGGGGCTGGGCCCGCGCGAGGCCGTCCTCGGGCTCACGGTCGCCACCCTGCTGACCGGTCCCGGTCTGGTCACCCTGGTGGCGCTGAGCCGGGTGCTGATCACCGTGGGCGACGTGATCTCGACCGCCGTCGTCCTGGGCTGGCTCGCGCTGACCGGTCGGCTCACCCCTCGTCCCGTCCCGCCCGCCGGTGACCGGCGGACGGGTCCCACCGACCAGCGGACAGAAGGACTCCCCTCGTCATGACCTCGCACAACGGCTCCGCCCCGCCCATCTCCGCCTCGCTGACCTCGACGCCGCTCGACCCGGCCCCGCTCGGCTCCCTTCCGTCCGGTCCCGCCCCGCTCGACCCCGCCCCGCTCACGCCCGCCCCCGGTCGTGAGCAGATCCGTCACCTGGTCCGCCAGTTCCCCGCCGGGCGGGTGACCGGCGCCCTGCTGCGGGCACTCGCCGCCCTGCCCTTCGCCGACCGCCCCTTCGGGTGGCTCGAACGGCACCCGGCGTTGCACGGCACGCTCCTGTCCGCCTTCGGCCTGCGGCGGCCGATCTTCATCGATCACCCCGTCCACCCCGAGCCGCGCTTCGGCTACGGCAGGCCGGACCACCCGCGGATCGCGGCGCTGCTGGAGCGGGGACGCGACCACTACGCCGACCGGCTCACCGGCTTCCTCGCCCTGGACGAGCACCTCGCCGCCATCCCCGTACGGGACCGGCCGGACGGCACGGTGCCGTACTGGGACAACGGCTGGCTGCCGCCGCTGGACGCGCTCGCGCTGTACGGCACGCTCGCCCGGACCGCACCCCGCCGGTACGTCGAGATCGGCTCGGGCAACTCCACGAAGTTCGCCCGCCGCGCGATCGGCGACCACGGCCTGCGCACCCACGTCACCTCGATCGACCCGGCGCCGCGCGCGAACGTCGACGCGTTGTGCGACACGGTGGTGCGCCGCCCCCTGGAGCGCGTCGACCCGCGGTTCTTCGCCGACCTCCAGGCCGGTGACGTCGTCTTCCTGGACGGCTCGCACCGCGTCTTCATGGGGTCGGACGTGACCGTCTTCTTCTTCGAGGTCCTGCCGCTGCTGCGTCCGGGCGTCCTGGTCCAGCTGCACGACATCCTGCTGCCCCGCGACTACCCGCCCGAGTGGCGCTGGCGGCACTACTCCGAGCAGTACCTGCTGGCGGCCTTCCTGCTGGCCGACCCCGCCCGGTTCGACGTCGAGCTGCCGAACGCGTTCGTCGACGGCGACGAGCGGCTGCGCGCCCTGGTGGAACCGCTCTGGCGCCGCCTGTCGCTCACCGAGTCCTACCGCCCGGCGTCGTTCTGGATGCGGATCCGCGACCGTCCGGCCGGATCGTCGGACGAGAGGACGGCCTCCACCGGCGGGCCCGCCACGGAGGGGACGGGAGGCCCCGCGGCATGACCGGCCTTCCCGACCGGACCCGCGTCGACCCCGCAGGCCCGGGACCCACCGCCCCGAGGCCCGTCGGCCACACCGCCCCGCCGGGACTCCCCGTCCGCCGCCCGGCGGGGTGGAGGGCGCGCGCCCGGCGCCCGGTGACGTGGGCCGCGCTCGGGCTCGCCCTGGCGTGGCCGGTGTCCGCCCTGGTCAACTGGTCGACGGGCGGGTTCTGGTGGTGGGGCGGGGCGGTGCCGCTGCTGGTCTTCTGCGCCGGACCGCTGCTGGTGCTCGGCGCGGTGCCCCTGCTGCTGCTGTCCCGTACCCGCCTCTCACGCCTGGAGCGGGTGCTGGTCAGCCTGGCGGTGGCCCAGGTGACGCTGGTGGTGCTGCGCCGGTCGTTCACCGGCCGGACCTGGGTGTGGACCGTCCCCGACCTGATGGTGCCCCCCCTGCTGTTCGCGCTGCTGCCGGTCGCGCTGCTCGCCGTCGTCGCGCTGCTCGCGGCGTGCCGCGTCCGGCTCGGCCGGGCCGCGCGGCGCTGGACGGTCCTGCTCACCGCGACCGCCCTCGTCCTCGGCCTGGACGGCTCCGGGCTGAACCCGCGCGCCCCCCGGGTCTGGCTGGAGGCGGCCGGGCCCGTCCCCGCGGACGCGCTCCACGTCGTCTCCTGGGACACCTACTGCTGGAACACCACCGACGACCCCGGCCGTTTCCTCGCCTACCTCAAGCGGTTCCGCGCCGACGTCTACCTCCTCCAGGAGTACTCGGGGTGCGGGCCGGGGGCGCCGCTGCCGATCCACGACGGCGACCTGCTGCGGCGCGAGTTCCCCGGCCACCACGTGGTGACCGCCGACGGCCTGCTGACGATCTCGCGTCTTCCCGTGGCGGGACGGGCCGTCCTGGGAACGCGCCCGAACCCGCTGGCGCCCTCGTGGAGGCACGCGGCCCTCCGCACCGACCTGCGCGTGGGCGGGCGCCTCGTCTCGCTGTACAACGTGCACCTGTACGACATGCTCTACCTCGACTCCAGCCCGCTGAGCAGGGAGTTCTACCGGTCCATCGCGGTGCTGGACGCCGAGCGCCGCGTCCAGCTCGACGAGCTCGCCGCCGACATCGGCCGCAACCCGCACCCGCTGCTCGTCTCGGGCAACTTCAACATGCTCCCCGGCACGGGGCACGCGAGGCGGCTGGGACACCTGGCGGACGCGGCGCGCGCCGGCCGGTCGCCCTACCCGGCGACGCTCACCTTCGCGGGACTGCGGCTGTGGCGGATGGACTGGACCCTCACCTCGCACGACATGCGCGTACACCGCTACGACCTGCGCTCGCCCGAGGGGATGTCCACCCACCACCTCCAGGAGACGGTCGTCTCCCCGGCCGCCGCGCCCTCCCCGCACCCGGCGCCGGACCGGCGCCCCGACCACGACCACGACCAGAGCCAGAAAGCGGGATGAGCCATGCAAGCGGACCGTCCACCGGTCACCGTCATCGTTCCCAACCACAACCACGCGCGGTTCCTGCCGCTGTGTCTCGCGGCCCTGCGGGAGCAGACGTACTCCCCCCTGGAGGTGCTGGTCGTGGACGACTGCAGCACCGACGACTCCGTGCGGATCGCCGAGTCCGCGGGGGTGACCGTGTTGCGGACCCCGGTGAACGGCGGCGCCGCCGTGGCCCGCAACACCGGCGCCGCCCACGCGTCCGGCGAGATCCTGTTCTTCGTCGACTCCGACGTGGCGCTTGCGCCCAACGCCGTGGCCACCGCGGTGGAGCGCCTGGAGGCCGACCCGGGCCTGGGGGCGGTCTGCGGGATCGAGGACCCCGAACCGCTGCTGCGCTCCACCCGGATCGAGGACTACCGCGCGCTCCAGCACCACCACTGGTCGATCGGCTCGGAGGGCGAGGTCTCCTTCCTGTGGTCGGCGATGTTCGCGATCCGCGCGGACGTCTTCGCCGAGACCGGGCCGTTCGACCCGAGGCTGCGCTACACCGAGGAGGTCGACTACGGGCGGCGGCTGGGCCTCCGCCGCACCATCGTGATCACCTCCGCGGTGCGCGGCCGGATGGGCCACGACCGCGAGCTCGGGGCGCTGCTGCGCAAGCTGTTCCACCGAGGCCGGTTCCGCGTCCCCCTGTACGCCCGCAGTCGGCGGTTCGCCCGCGGGTACGAGACCGCGTCCCGGGCGTGGGCCTCCGTGGCGGCGGGGCTCGCGGTCGCGACCCTGCCGCTGCCCCTGGTGTACGGTCCCGTCGCGCTCGCCGTGCCGATGCTGGCGGTGGCCGTCTCGATCGCCTGCGACGCGGGCATGTACCGGTTCGTGTTCTCCCGTCGCTGCCCGCTGTTCGGCGTGTTCTTCGTCGGCGTGCACTTCCTGGTGAACCTCGCCATCATGGGCGGTGTGATCACCGGCGTGGCGCAGTGGCTGCTGTCCGGGAGGTTCCGCGCGATCTACGACGTGCCGGGGCCGCCCGGGCCGGACGTGCCGCGTGCGCCGGTCCGGCCCGGCGGGGTCCTCGGCGCGGAGACGGCGGGCACCACCTCAGGGAGGGAACCGGCACCGTGAGGGACACCACGTTCCCCGCCCCCGAGGACACGGGCCGGGCCGCGTCCGGGGACGGTGCGCCCCGTCGGCCGCCCCTCGGAGCGATGATCCGGCTGCTCCTCGGCGCGGCGGCGGCCTGGCTGCTGTTCGTCGTCCTGCACCACCTGCTGTCCGGCCGGTTCTGGCTGTGGCTGCTGCCGGACCTGGTGCCGCCGCTGGTCTACCTCGCGGTGCCGCTCCTGCTGCTGGCCGGGACGCCGCTCGCGGGCCGGGCACGGCGGTGGTACGCGGCCCTGACGGTCGCCTCGCTCGTCCTCGGCGCCGGTCAGAGCGGGCTCAACCCCGGCGGGGCGGTCCGCGGCGACCGCCCCGTACCGGCGGGGGCGCTCCGCGTGCTGTCGTGGAACACCGAGTACTGGCACCAGCACGACGACCCGGGCCGCTTCTACGCCTTCCTCCGATCCCACGACGCCGACGTCTACGCGCTGCAGGAGTACCTCAACTGGACCGGTGACACGCCGCTGCGGGTCGACGACCTGGCCCGGCTGCGCCGGGAGTTCCCCGGGTACCACCTGGCCGTGGACGGCGAGCTCGTCACGCTCTCGCGCTTCCCCGTCACGGCCACCGCGCGGGTGGGGCCGGCCAGGGCGCTGGGCCCGGCCGCGCCGTGGCGGGCGACGTTCGACCTGGCCAAGGTGCTCCGCACCGACCTGCGGATCGGCGCGTCCGTCCTGTCGGTCTACAACGTGCACATCCCCACCCAGTACATGCTGGACGAGAACCCGCTGACGCCGGAGTTCCACGTCGCCCTGCGGGCCCGCGACGCCGCTCGCGGGGCGCAGTTCCGGGGCCTGCGGGCCGACCTCGACGCCAACCGCAACCCGGTCGTCGTGACCGGCGACTTCAACACCACCTACGCCATGGGCGACCTGCGGAAGCTGCCCGAGCGGCTCGCCGGCGCCAACGGCGCGTCCTCACGGCTGCTGCCCGCCTCCTGGCCCGCCGGCGGGCCGGCGCTGTGGCAGCTCGACTGGACCTTCACCTCCCAGGTCACGGTCCACCGCTACGGCCTGCTGGACCCGCGCGGCATGTCCGACCACCGCGCGCAGAGCGTGCTGCTGTCCGTCGCCACGAACCGGCCCCTCCGGATCCCCTCGGGCCTGTACGGATCTCGGGCCTTCGGATGACTTTGGATCCACCGGATAGCTCCACGTAGATGGATGCCCGCTGGGTAGCTTTCGGGGGTCTTGCCGAAGCGGAAGTCCGGCCCGCGCCACTCCCTCGTCCTGGCGGTCATCGGACTGCGTCGATCAATGTACGCAGGTGATGGAGGGACCGCGCAGGGAAATGGTGCGGCTCTGAACGCTGGCGAGAGACACGTTGATGGTGATGTCTCCGTGGTATCGCTGGCCGGACCGGCATGCGCCCGGCGTCTGGAGTGACGCGTTGATGCCGGCCTGCGTGGGGTTTTTGAACCGGTCGAACTGGTACCACGTCTCGACCGCGTCCGGGAGTCCGCCCCTGTGGCGCCTCAAGACTAATGTGACCTTTACATACCGAATTCTATGGTTATTACATGAGAAGTAGTAACTTACGCTGATTCGCTTGTCGGCAACTATGTGCGGGTCCGGCCGGTAAATGCGACATCCAGGAATGAATGCCCCTTCTGTGGCCGCCGACGCCTCCGCCGCCGTTGTCCCTGTGGCGATGAGTGTCAGAGCCATAGCCGCGAAGAGGATTTTGCTTCTGCTGCGTGTGGTCATACCCCGATATTCACGTCCTGGCGAGCTTGCGGGCAAGGGATGTCGCGTCCGCGGACGGGTTGCGGACAGGACGCGGACAGCGGCGATCACCACCATTGCCGGAATCGCGACATAATCACAGGTGTACGGCGATTTCGAGAGCGGACAAACAGTGCAAACCGGACAAGAGTACGATTACAGCTATGTTCTTCGTCAATTCTATGTCAACCTCGAAGAACTGCACAAATCTGCCAATTCACCCAGCATGCGCAAAATTGCTAACGATATCCATCGCAGCAAGACCATTGTCGGTGACCTCTTTTCCGGCCGCAGCATCCCGCCAGACCCTGCCGTACGCGACATCATCGTGTACCTGGGCGGCGACTGGAGCGAGTGGGGTCAGCGGGTCTGCGAGGCGCGACGAGCCAGGGCGAGGATACGGGCCGAGGAGCGATCACCGCGGCCAGCCCGCCCCTGGCTGCAGCATCTCGTCATCGCATCGGTCAGCGCGGCGATCGCCGCCGGAGTGAGTCAGCTCCTCAACGCCGCACTGACCCCGAAGACGGTGACACAAGCACCGAACCCCGCACAGATGCCCGTCGCGGGACGTCTGCATTGCGCCATCGTGATCGTCGACTCGGCTCCCGTCTACCACCTGCCGGATCCACAGGCGGGAATTCTCAGAGAGAAGACCAGGCAGCAACTCATCACTTATGACGAAAAGCATTCCGACAAACGGACGAAGGGTATTCTTTTCCGTGCCGTTCGTACGCCCAGCAACCAGCCCCAGTATCACTGGATGATGATCGAACATCTCAAAGAAATAGAATGCACTTCCTAGGAGCCATCACATGCGCGATCTGGCCAGAGCCACCCTTTGCGTTATCGCCGCCTGCGCCCTGGCGGCGGGGTGCGGAGCGGAGAAGGAGCCGAAATCGACCGCCGCGCCACCCGCAAAACCGTCGACAACGGCCCCTGTCGTTTTCGCCGCCCCTGGCACGGTGCTGGCGATGCGCTGTTACCAACTTGAATGGCAGTTACCGCCCACGTTACTTCTTCAGGCCATATCGGTGAACGACGGGAAGATTACCTCCCAAACCTCCGTGCAGCTTCCGGAAAATGCCAAGGGCACGGAATGGTGCCGCGGCAGGTATGCGGGCCCCCTCGTGCGCCAGTTGTTCGACCGGGACTTCCGGCACCTCGCCGTCACCATGGCCGACCCCGCGACCGGAGGCAGGCGGGTGATGGCCCTGCGGCTGGCCGACGGTGCGGTGGTGCCTCAGTTACCGCAGGCCACGGACGACTTCTCCTCCGCCACGAACGAAACCGATCCCTTCTTCCACCCCGCCACCGGCGAGCTGTGGTTCAGGGACGAGGAGACAAAGCAACTCAAATCTCGCGACCTCAAGAACGGGCAGACGACGATCAGGCACACCTTTCGCGAATCATCCTCGGGGGTGGCTGTTCCCCATTCCTCCGGCTTCTGGCTGACGCGCTGGACTCAGGCCGACTCGACCCTGGTGTCCCCGGACGGCCAGCGGGCCATCGAGGGCGATTTCAACGGCAGGTACCTCGCGCTGAGAGACCAACCGCAGGCCGAGTGGCGCAGTCTTGACGGCAGTGTCGTGCGCGAGGAGCTGAGCGGGCCCGTAGTGCCCTGCACGTATCCCGCGCTGTGGCTTTCGAGTCACACTCTCCTGTGCGCTTACGACGGTGGTGGCCAATTCAGCACGATGACATTCAGCGACAACGGGAAGAGAGTGACCGAGAGCAAGCCAGCGATCCTGCCGCACACCGATCGGCGCAACTACGCCCCCGTGGCGTCACCGGACGGTGAGAAGATTGCGTTCGTGTCGACACAGGGGACGCAGGTGGCCTTGTTCGAGGTGCCCCTTAATGGTCCGGCCGAACCGCGCAAGATAGCCGACCTGCCGCCGCCTCCAGGAATGAAATCAGATCAGGCCGCCTTGATCGTGCCTGATCCGGTACTTCTGGGGTGGAACTAGTCGGTAGTTCATCGGGACGCGACGTGCAGGGCGGCGCGGTAGCCGAAGACGACGGCCGGGGCGATGGTCGACCCAGGACCGGGGTAGGTGCGGCCCATGACCGAGGCGGTGGTGTTGCCAACGGCGTACAGGCCCGGGATCTCCGTGCCGTCCTCGCGCAGCACCCGGGCGTGCTCGTCGGTGAGCAGGCCCCCCTTGGTGCCCAGGTCTCCCGGGTGGACGCGGACGGCGCGGAAGGGACCCCTCTCCAGCGCGCCGAGGTTGGGGTTGGGCTTGCCCCTGGGGTCGCCGTAGTAGTTGTCGTAGACGGTACGGCCGCGGCCGAAGTCCTCGTCGACACCGATGCGGGCGAAGCCGTTGAACCGCTCGACGGTCGCGTCCAGCCGCTCGGGGTCGACGCCGATCTCGGTCGCCAGGGCGTGCGGCGAGGGGGCCTCGACGAGGAGACCCGCCTTCGCCCACTCCTTCCTGTGGCCGAGGAGGGCGGTGTTGAGGTAGCGGCGCGCGCGCCTGACGTCGCTGATCAGCCACATCGGCCCGGGTACGCCGTGGTACTTCTGGCGCCACTCGGTGTTGTTCGCGAAGCCCCCGGCGGCCAGGACGACGCCGCGCCGGGTGCGGACCCTGCGCCGCCGCCCGTCCCTCTCGACGACCGCTCCGACCACGGCGCCGTCCTCCACGACGAGGTCGACGATCGGCGCCGACAGCCAGACGAGGGTCCGCTGGTTGCGGACGATGTGCATGAGGGGCGAGGCGAGCGCGCCGTCGATGCCGACGGGCCGCTTGCCGATGCCGTACGCCCCGAGCGAGCGGAGGACGAAGCGCGCGCCGCGGACGAAGCCGGGGGGTGGACCAGGCCCGGGACAGCAACCAGACGTCATCGGTCATCAGCGGGAGCGGGATACTGCTCTCCTTGGCGCGTGAGACGGCGTACCACTCGCCGAGCAGCCTGGTGTCGAACGCCGCGGCCTCGATCGAGCGCCCCACCTTGCCGCCCGGCCGGTCCGGGTAGTAGTCGGGGTAGTCGGGGGACCTGCGCCACCTGACGCCCTTGCGGTCGAGGAAGGCCGTGACCTCGGGGACGGTCGTCACGAAGGCCGTCCTGCGCTCGCGGGAGGAGGCCGGTTCTGCGTCGCAGATGACATCGTCCATGTACCGCAGGGCCTCCTCGGCGGAGTCCTGCACGCCGACGCAGGCCATGAGCGGGTTGGCCGGCATCCACAGCCCGCCCCGGAGACGGAGGTGGTGCCCCCCACCGCGGGGTGCTCTCCACGACCAGGACGTCCAGACCGCGATCGGCGGCTGCGATGGCTGCGGACAGTCCCGCCGCGCCCGAGCCCGCGACGAGCACGTCGACGAGGTTGTCCCACTGATCGGTGTCGGTCATGCGCTGTCCTTCGGTCTGCCGGAGACGGCCCTGAATGTGATCTTCCACCCAACCGGGACACTTATGTCCGGTTGTCGTAGTCTGCGCGACGAGTGCTCACCGCGCCAACAGGCGAAAAGCGCCCGTCACGTCACGGCGACACCGCCCCTGCGGCACCTGAGCGGGGCCGTCGGTGGTGGTGACGGGCCTGCGCGGGAACCGGCGAGGTCCGCACTCGATCGTCCAGAATGTGGACATGACTACCCGACGGATCTACTACGGCACGGGACCGGGCCCGATCACCCCCGACGGTTCCGCGGTCGACCACTACGCCACCCTCACCCCCGGCGGCGAGCCCGAGCTCGTCCACTCCGCGATCGGCGCCGGCGCGAGCATCCTGGAGCTCGGCGCCGGCGCCGGGCGCGTCACCCACCGCCTGCTGGAACTCGGGCACGAGGTCGTCGCCGTCGACGAGTCCCCGGAGATGCTCGCCCACATCCGCGGCGCCGAGACGGTCTGCTCCCCCATCCAGACCCTGTCCCTGCCCCGGACCTTCGACCTGGTGCTGCTGATGTCGTTCGTCGTGGAGACCGCCGACGACGACCTGCGCGCCGCGTTCCTGCGCACCTGCCGCGCGCACGTCGCCGACGACGGCCTCGTCGTCCTGCAACGCAAGCCCCCGGAGTGGTACGACACCGTCGAGCCGACGGAACGCGTCGGCGAGGACGGCCGGGTCGTCCGCATGACGAACATCGTCCGTCACGAACCCGACGTCCTGGAGGCCACCATGGAGTACACGCTCGGGGAGCGGCGCTGGACCCACACCTTCGTCAGCCGCCGCCTCCACGACGACCGCCTGCGGCGCGAGCTCGACGCGGCGGGGCTGACCCTGGACGGGTTCCTGGACGACGACCGCGAATGGGTGCGCGCGGTGCCCCGCTGAGACGCGGCCACGCCCGGTTCCAAGGGACCGGGCGTGGCCGGCCCCTTGGAACCGGGCACCCGTCGGCCGCCATGGACCGTGGACGCCGCCCCGATCAGCTCTCGTCGGACTCGTCGGGTTCGTCGGGTTCGTCGGGGCCGAACGGGTCCCAGTCGGTGGCGTAGCGCAGCAGGGAGGCGGCGAGGTCCCCGTGCCGGCCGGCCCATACGTCGTCGAAGACGAACCACTGCTGGTACCCGAAGTAGCCGTTCAGGTGGATCGCCATCTGGGCCAGGTGGGCGCCGCTCTCCAGGAGTGTCCTGCCGGGGTCGCGGCCGTCACCGGACGGGCCGCCTCCCAGCCGTCCGAGCGCGAACGCGTGGGCCGGGGCGTGCTCGCCGAGCAGCTCGGGTGGGAGCTCCTCGTCGTACGAGGGCCAGTGGTTGCACCGGCGCAGCGCCGGGCCGAGATCGTCCTCCTCCGGCGCCACCAGCGCCCGCAGGACGAGCAGCTCGTGCGGCCACTCCTCGAGCCCTCCGGTCGTGGCGCGCAGGTGCGCCGCCAGGGCGGGCAGCCTGACGCCGGGGAAGGAGAACGGGGGCTGCCAGCAGATGCTCTCGCTGTCGTAGAAGGTGAGCAGGACCGCGTGGGTGATGCCCGTCCCGGCGCCGCCCGTCCTGTTCCCGCCGTCCGTCCCGGTGCCCCCGTCCGTCGCGGTGCCCCCGTCCGTCGCGGTTTCGCCGTCCGTCGCGGTTCCGCCGTCCGTCCCGGTTTCGTCGGGCAGGGGCCAGCCGTCGTGCAGCAGGTAGGCCACCCGTTCCGGGCGCAGGGCGGCGAGGGTGTCGTCGAAGAAGAAGTAGGGCACCTCGACCTCGTCGTCGTCGGTGTGGACCCGCACGCTGTGCTCGTCGACCAGCAGGTCGCCCTCGTGGTAGAGATGCTCGGGCAGCAGGTCGGCGAGTTCCCGCCAGGACCGCGGCGCCGGGACGCGGTGCTCGCGGGCGCGTTCGAAGAGCGAGGACAGGCCGTAGACGTCCCCTCCCAGCTCGGTCTCGATCCAGGCGCGGGCGTCTCCCGCCGGGTCCTCCACCACGGTCTGCCAGCCGCGGCGGAACCAGTCGAGGACGGTGGGGTCGGGGAGACGGCGGACGCGCTTGCCGAGCGGGCCCTCGTAGTGGGTGCGGTAGACGAAGTGGGTCACGGACCCCAACCATGCCGGACGCCACCGACAGCACGACGGCGGGGTGTGCGGGCACGGCGTCGGGGCCCGTGAACGACCGGTGGCGGCGCCCCCTGGCGGGCCGGTGGAAGGGGCAGGCCGCTCGGGAGGGGGACGGGCCGGTCAGAAGAGGGTCAGCGGCTCGTCCGGTCGCGGTTCGGACAGCGGCTCGGGCAGCGGTTCGATCTCCGGCAGACGGGCCCGCGCCTCGTCGTGGAAGCGGCGGGCGAGCGTCGGCGCGTCGGCGTTGTCGGGAGTGTGGACGAACACCGTCGGCGAGCGCCCCTCGCGCAGCCATCCGGCGACCGTGTCGATCCACTCCTGCCAGCCCTCGACCGTGCGCGCGGTGTCGTCCCGGCCCAGGTAGCGGACGATCGGCCGGTCGGTGAGCGCGCGGGAGCGGCGGGGCATGCGCGGTTTCCTCTCCCACGCCTCCCGCTCGGCGGCGCTGACCGGAGGGCTCCGGAACAGGACGGTGGTGTCGAACGGGATCCACTCTGCGCCGGCGTCGGAGAGCACCCTCTCCAGGAGCCCCTCGGCCCTGGGGTCCTCGAAGAACGCGCGGTGGCGCACCTCGACGGCGTACCGGTACGAGGCCGGGAGCCGGCGGAGGAAGGCGGCGAGAACACCGAGGTCGGCCGGGCCGAAGGAGCCCGGCAACTGCACCCAGAGGGCGTGGGCCCGCGGCCCGAGCGGCTCGATCGCCTCGATGAACGACCGGAGCTCCTCGTCGGCACCGGTGAGATGACGCCCGTGTGTGATCGTCTTGGGCAGCTTGGCCACGAGGCGGAAGTCGGGGCCGGTCTGCCGCGCCCACGACTCCACCGTGTTCCTCGCCGGGGTCGCGTAGAAGGTCGTGTTGCCCTCCACCGCGTTGCACCAGGTCGCGTAGGCGCTCAGGCGCTCCTCCGGGGGGAGCGGATGGGGCAGCAGGCGCCCCTGCCAGGTCTTGTGCGTCCACATCGCGCACCCCACATGAAGCCGCATGACCTCGACGCTATCGGAGACCGGAACCGGCGGGCGATCCGTCACCGGCCCGCCGCGCCCTGCCGCCCTCCCCTCCGCCCATGACCGGGGCCCGGGTCCCGGGTCCCGGGTCCCGGGTCCCGGGTCCCGCCGATCGCGATCCCGGGCCCGGGTCCCGCCGAACGCGATCCCGGGCCTCCGGCCGGGGCCGGCTTTACCCGTCCATGGCGTCCACGGCGTCCCGGGACTCCCCGGCCTCCCCGGCCTCCCCGGCCTCCCAGCGCAGCAGGTCCCCCGGCTGGCATTCGAGCACCTCGCAGAGCGCGGCGAGCGTCGTGAAGCGCACCGCCTTGGCCCGGCCGTTCTTGAGCACCGCCAGGTTGGCGGGCGTGATCCCGACCCGGTCGGCGAGCTCGCCCACCGACATCTTCCGCCTGGCCAGCATCACGTCGATGTCGACGGCGATCGGCATCAGATCACCTCTTCGAGCTCGGCCCGCAGGTGCGCCGCCTCGACGTCGCGCGCGACGGCCTGGGCGAGCAGCATCCGCAGCACGAGCACGACGAGCGCGACCCCCAGGACCGCCACGGAGGCCCCGCAGATCAGCAGGACGACACCCGGCGCGACCGGCTCGCCCGGCGCCAGGAGCACCGCGAGCGCGAACACCAGCAGGGCGCCGACCACGATCGCGCCGATCACGATGTGCACGTACCGGAAGGCGGCGTGGGAGAACACGGTCCCGCGCCGCACCATCGTCACCAGCCGCCACACGCAGACCAGGACGACCTGGGCCGTCATCACGCCCAGGAAGATGATCACCAGCAGCGGTGTGCGCAGGTAGGCGAACTCCTCGTTGAACCCCTCCATGTCGCGGGCCAGCAGCGGCACCATCACCACCTGCACGAACACCGAGCCCGCGATCAGCGCCACGAGCACGACGCGCAACGCCAGCACCGTCAGTTTTCCCATCGTCTTCCCTTCGATCGAGCAACGATCAAAATATATCGATAATCGATAGATAGAACAAGGAGCCGGGAGCGGGACGACCGGGTCCGCACCTTCGGGGTCCCGCAGGGCCCCCGCGACCGACATAGGTCCGGTGGAAAAGGTGGCGCCCGGTCACATTGCCCGGTGGAATGCGCCTGCCAGGATTTCCTGCATGAAACTCACCGCGCGTGGCCTCCGGCACAACCTGCTGGTCCGCGGACCGATCGACGGCCCGCCCGTGTTGCTCGTCCACGGCAACTGCTCGTCGGGAGCGTTCTGGGAGCCGCTGGTACGGCTGCTGCCCGGCCACTGGCGCATCGTCGCCCCCGACCTGCGCGGCTACGGCGAGACCGAGACCGCCCCCGTCGACGCCACCCGGGGCCTGCGCGACTTCTCCGACGACCTGATCGCGCTCCTGGACACCGGGGAGCTCTTCCCCGCGGGCACGCGACCGGTGGTGGTCGGGCACTCGATGGGGTGCGGCGTGGCGATGCACCTGCTGGTCGACGCCCCCGAGCGGGTCGCCGCCCTGGTGCTGGAGGCGCCGCTGTCGCCGTACGGCCTCGGCGTGGGCGGGGCGGGCGCGGCCAACCCCGACTTCGTGGAACGCCTGTCCAGCGGCGACCGCACCACCGACGCCCCGGCCAGCCCGCGGACGATCCTGCGGACCTGCTACGTGGCCGACCCGGCGAGCCTGGGCGCGGACGAGGAGATGCTGCTGGACACCGTGCTGTCCACGGCGACCGGCGAGGGCAACTACCCTGGTGACGCGGTCGCCGTCGAGGAGTGGCCCGGCGCCGCCCCGGGCAGGCGCGGCGTGCTCAACGCCATGGCCCCGCGCTGGTTCGACGTCGCCGACGACCTGGTCGCGGTCCCCGTCAAGCCCCCCGTGACCTGGGTGCGCGGCGACAGCGACGTGATCGTCTCGGACGCGTCCCTGTTCGACCTGGCCAACCTCGGGAAGCTCGGCGCGGTGCCCGGCTGGCCGGGCGAGGAGCTGTACCCGCCGCAGCCCATGATCGCCCAGACCAGGGAGGTGCTGGAGCGGTACGCCGAGGCCGGAGGCTCCTACGAGGAGATCGTCTACACCGGGGTGGGGCACAGCCCCCACATCGAGCGCGCCACCGACTTCGCCGACGTGCTGCGCCGTACCGTGGAGACCGCGGAGAACGGCGCCCCGAGCGGCACGGCGGGACGGTGACCCGTGCCGGACCACGGACAGGGACCGCACCTCCGGCGTGAACCGGGTCACCGGCGCGAGAGCGTCCCCGTCCGCGGCGGTGAGCTGCGGGTCGGCGTGTGGGGGGACCGCGGCCCCCTGATCGTGGCCGCCCACGGCATCACCTCCTCGCACATGGCGTGGACGCTCCTCGGCCCGGACCTGGGGCGCGACCACCGGTTCGTCGCGGTCGACCTGCGCGGCCGGGGGGGCAGCAGGGACCTGCCCCCGCCGTACGGCATGGCGGCGCACGCCGACGACCTCGCCGCGGTGATCGACCACTACGGGGGCAGGCCCGCCGTGCTGGCCGGGCACTCGATGGGCGGGTTCGTCGTGGCCGAGACCGCCCGGCGCCACCGGCACCTGGTCGACCGGCTCGTCCTGGTGGACGGCGGCGCGCCCCTGCCCCTGCCGCCCGGCGCGGACGGCGTTCCGGAGGCGATCGAACGCACCACGGGGCCGGTGCTGGCGCGGCTGAGGCGGACCTTCACGAGCCGCGCCGAGTACCGGGACCTGTGGCGCGCGCACCCGGCGTTCGCCGACTGGACCGAGGCGTGCGAGGCCTACGCCGACTACGACCTGGTCCAGGTGCGGGACGACTCCCCGCCCGGCCATGACCCCGCGGGCACGGGAGGGCGGTTCGCGGCGGCGTGCCTGCTCGACGCCGCGCTCGCCGACGCCCCCGAGGTGTACGCGCCGCCCGGCGCACGTCCCCGGCCCCTTCCGGTGCCCGCGGTGTTCCTGCGCGCGGCGCGAGGCATGCTGGACCAGCCGGACGCGCCGCTGTACTCCCCCGGCAGGGCCACCGAGTGGCTGCCCGGCGTCGTGGAGACCACGGTGGAGGACGTCAACCACTACACGATCACGCTCGGCCCCGCCGGGGCGGCGGCGGTCGCCGACGCCGTGCGACGCCCCCGCACGCCCCCGCCCTGACCGCGCGCGTCCCCGCCCTGGCCGCCCCGATTCAAGTGACCGTCAAGTCCGCCCTCCTAGGCTCCCCGCATGATCACACCCACCTACGACAGGACGACGCGGCTGTGCGCGGTCGACGACCTCGACGTGCGGCTGCAGGTGCTCCTCGACGGCTACGCCGGGCAGCACCTCCTCGGGGACCTGCGCGAGTCGGCGCGGATGTGCTGCGAGACGCACAGCGTCCCGATCCCGCGCCCGGGGCGTGGCCTCTTCCGCAGGCCGGGACCCGCGCCGATGGCGGTGGAGAACCGGGCCGCCGCCGTGGTCACCGACACGTTCGTGGTGATCGTGCTGGTCCGGGTGGACGGCGAGTCAGTACGCCTGGGCGGGCGCCTGGCCGACGCCGTCATCGAGGTTCCCGACCCCCGGGTGTTCGGCGGCGAGGCCGGCGTGTTCGTCCACGCCCGGTGGCTGGGGCACGGCGAGGCGAGCTCCTACCTGCTGCCGCTGGACTCCGGTCCGGACGGGCAGGCGTTCCTCGCCCGCCTGCGCGACCTCACCACGGCCGCCCGCACCCGGTCGTGAGCCGCCGGACCGCGTCCGGCCCCCGCACCTCGCCGCCCGGGCCGGGACGGCCGTGATGGAGGGCCTGGACGAGATCCCGTGGGGGGAGTTGCGGCACAACGACGGGGCCGCCTGCGACGTGCCCGCCCTGCTGCGCGCCGTCGCCGGGGGGCACGAGGCGGCCGACGCCCTCGAGGAACTGGCCGGGCTGCTGTTCCACACGGGCGAGCGGATCTGCACGGCCGCGGCGGCGGCCACGCCGTTCCTCGTCGAGCTGGCCGAGGACCCGGATGTCACGGTACGGGCGCGGATCGTCTCGATCCTGGCGGAGAACGCCTCCGAGGCCGAGCTCATCCACGACCGGTGTCCCGTCGATCCGGCCTGGTTCTCGGCGTGGGCGGCGGCCGTGCTCGAGCTCGTCCGGTTGCTCGACGACGACGACGCCGGGGTACGGCGGGCGACCGCGTACGCCCTGGCCCACGCGGGCCCGCACACCGACGCGGTGCTTCCCGCGCTTCTCGCCCGTTTCTCCGTCGAACCGGATCCGGTGACGCGCCGGGACCTGGTGCTCACGGTGGCCCGGCTGACCGCGTACGAACCGTCCGACCGGCTCGCCGCGCTGCGGGACGACCCGGACCCCCGGATACGGCTGGCCGCGACGTTCGGCGGCGGCCGGACGGTCTCCGACCCCGGCACCGTCATCGACGCCACCGCCCTCGAGGACGTCTCGTCCGTCGACGACCCCTCCGAGATCGTCCGCGCCTTCGCCGTCCACCTGATCGTGGCCGGTGGATCGGCGTCCGCGCACCGCGACCGGCTGGCCGGCCTCCTCGGCGACCGGACACCGCTGTCCCAGGGGATGGCCCAGCTGACCGGTGACCTGGCGGTGTGGGGCCTGTCCTGGGCCGGCGACCGGCGCGCCCAGGCCGGCCTGCTCGACCGGCTCACCGACCGGTGGTCGTCATGGCCGCCGGACGCCAGGCGCTACGACGCGTCCTCGTACGGGATCGACCTTCCGGGGCTCGACGAGCTGCTCGCCCGGCTGGACGGATGGTCCGACGCGCTGCTCCCCGCCGTCCGCGCCACCCTGTCGCGGACCTGGCTCAGCCAGGTGCAGATCCCCCTGATGCGGGCGCCGGCCCGATGGGGTCCCGCCGCGGCGCCCGCCGTACCGGAGTTGATCCGCATGCTGCGGATCGGCGCCCGCCGCTGGGCCGCGACCGCGCTCGGCGCCATCGGCCCGGACGCCGCCCCTGCCGTGGATCACCTGCGCGACCTCCTGCGGCACGACGGGGCGGCCTCCGGCGAGCGCCCGCTGTGGAACGACGAACGTGTCGAGATCGCCTGGGCGCTCTGGCGTGTCACCGGGGACGGGCGTGACGCGGTCCGGGTGCTGACCCGGGTCGTCGAGCCGCTCGCCGAGGGCAGGGCCCTGCCGGTCATGCGGACCGCGACCCGCTACCTCGCCGGGATCGGCCCGCCCGCCGCCGCCGCGATCCCCGCCCTGCGGGCGGCACTGGCCCTCGACCGGCGGCTCGCCCACCACGGCGGCTGGCGGGCGTTCGACGAGGACCGGCGCCAACGCGACCTCGCGCGAGACGCGCTCCGGCGCATCTCCCCGTGATCGGCCCGCCGGCGGAGCGGGCACGCGCGACCGGCCGCGAGCCCGTCTCGTGGCACGGGTGAACGCGACGTGGCGGCGGATCGAGCGGCCGGCCGGCCGCCCGGGCGCCGGTCGGCCCGCGGACCCTGTACGGCCCGGTCACCCCGGGCCGGATCGCCAGGGCCGAGGCGGCGATGGGCATGGCCTTCTCCGCCGGGCGCGGGTGATCGGTCTGTGCCGCCCCGGCACCGAGGGGATCGGTCGCGGCGCCGGGGCGGTCGAACGCCCCGGTCAGCCGAGCCTGAGCGGCAAGGACCTCAGGGACCGGAATTCCAGGTTCGGGTTCCATGTGGGCGTGCCCGCCGGCTCGATCCCCGGAAAGCGCGTGAGCAGTGCCGTGAAGAACCACGTGAGCTCAAGATTGGCGATCTGCCTTCCCAGGCAGGAATGCAGTCCCGTACCGAAAGAAAGGTGCTTCCCGCTGTTCTTCCGGTCGAGGTCGAATTCGTTCGGCCGCTCGAAGACGCGGGGGTCGCGATTCGCGGAACCAAGGAAAAGGGCGACGTTCTGCCCTTTTTCGATCTTCTTACCGTTCAGCTCGACGTCCGTCGTGGCGACGCGCCACGTGAACTGGTTGGAGGCGTTGTACCGGACCACCTCGTTGGCCGCGTTCCCGGCACACGCCTCGTCCTCCAGGAAGCGCCTGATCTGGCCTGGATTCGTCGCGAAAGAAAGGATGCCGCTACTGAGGGAACCCGGGGTGGTGGGGGCGAACAGCGCCATGATCAGCAGAACGAGCTGGTGCAGGGTCTGTTCCGGCGTGGAGTCGCCGTTCTCCGCCTGGGCGGCCGCCAGACGCGCGATGACCGTTTCCGGAACGACTTTCCCCCGCTTTCCCTGGAGAAGTTCCAGGGAATAGACGTGCAGATTCTCGAGCCGATCGAGAAGGAGATCGAGTTCCACCGGCTGATCCTGCGGGCCCGACCAGTAGGTCATGAGCACGTCCACCACCGGCATGACGAACTCCAGGTCCTCCTCCGGAACCCCGAAGGCATGGACGGCGGCCTGCACGGGGAGCCTGGACGCCAGCTCGGCGACGGCGTCGATCTCGCCGGAATCGGGCATCGACGCGACCAGTTCGTACGCGACGCGCTTGATCACCCGGCTGTAGTGGTCGTGCGCGGCACGGGTGAAGGCCTGCTGGGTGGACCTCCTCAGGGCGGTGTGGAGCGGGGGGTCGGCGTACATCATGATGTTCTTGGTGAACCGGTGGTAGATGCTGTCCGGCGGCAGGTGACGGCCCGGGAACTTGGACCCCAGCACCTCCTCCATACGCTCGGCCTTGAAGCGGGCGTCCTTCAGCACGTCGGCGCAGTCGTCGTACCGCATCACGGCCCAGGCGTTCAGGCCCTCACACCGGTGAACCGGTTCGCGTTCCGCGAGGGTGGAATAGAGCGGATACGGGTCGGGGACGACGAGCGGATTCGAGAGCGACATCGATTCGGTCATGGGGGACCCTTCCGGCGCTGGTTCGGGAGAAACACTCGGCTGGCGACGAGGTGCGGGCGTGACCTGAGGTCCGATCACGGGCGTGTGAGATCTTCCGTGCCGTCCCCCCGGCCTGGAATACGGAGGCCGGCCGACTCCCGGATTCCAGGCCGGGAACCCGCTCCGGGGCGGCGGGGGACGTCATGGCGGCGACGGCGCTTCTCGTTCCGACGGGCGGATTCCCGGTACACGAGTGCGCGACGAGGTCTGGTGCGACGGCAGGATGGGGGAGATTTCCTTCACAGGAACGGGAAGCGGGGCCCTGCGCGGCGGCACGGAAAAGAAGAATCGGATCGGACGGATTCCCGAATCAGGTGGCACCCGATTCGATCGACCTTTAAAACGGTTCTCGATCGATCTAAAACATTTCGGCGGCGACTAAATCACTGTCAATTATTTTCACACATGACCAACAGAGTCAAGACCATGAAATAGGCCGCACACTCCGCATGTCCGCTATTACGATATGTGAGCATCTCCGCTCGCGGCCCCGGCATGCCGGAGGTGCGCCCGGCCGTTAGTCATTCGCGTTCGCGGACAGAACGGGGCGGGCAGGCATCTTCACGACAATGCCCCGGGGAACGTGAGGCCGGGCGAGATCGCGCGTGAACCTGCGAGAATACGGCCCCCGGGGCCACAGGTACGCGAGCCGGAATATTAGATCTCGATCCAGTAGCGTCGTACGGGACCGTGCTCGGTGTCCCGCACGCCTTCGAGGACGCCGCCGTTGTGCTCGATCGTCCTGGCCGAGGCGAGGTTGCCGGCCTCGCAGACGATCGGTATCCGGTCCAGGCCGAGCGCCCGCGCCTCGTCGAGCACCCGGCCGAGCGCCCAGGTGGCCGGCCCGCGCCGGCGTGAAGACGGCCGGACGCCGCAGCCGATGTGGCCGAACCGCCGCACGTGGTCGTCAAGCCCGTACCGCAGCGCGATCCCGCCGTGCACCCGGTCACCCTCGACGATCCATCGATACACGCAGCCCATCCGGCCGGTCTCCACCGGCTCCGCCGGATCCGACTCCTCGGCCGGTCGTGCCACCCAGACCGCGAATCCGTCCGGAGAGCCGACCTCGCCGGGTGCCCCCAGCCCGAATCCGTCCTCGTGGAGGCCGGGACCCCACTCGTGATACGCCTCCAGCCACGCGGAGCGCACCCCTCACGGGATCACGAACCCCTGTGCGGTCGCGCTCCGGCAACGACTAGCACGCGGACAGGCCCGCCTGGAAGCCGTCGTTGTAGCCGTGCACGTATGCGGCGTCCTGCAGATCGGGGGCGAGGGAAAAGCTCTGCCCCTGCTGTTGCGCGCTCCTCCGGCACTGGGCGTACCCGTCCGCGTACCCGTCGCTCCAGCCTCTCGAGCACAGCTCCCTGAGCTCGCCGTTGAACGCGCGGGTGCACACGGGTGGCGCGACCTTCGAAGTCGCCGCCACCTGACCGTCACCGGCCCGTACGGACGCGGGGACGGCCGAGGCCTGTGAGATGCCGACCGTCCCGAACATGAGGGCGGCGATCAGCGGACCGGCGATGATCAGACGTTCTCTCTGCATTCTCATTTCCTTCCTGATGAAGCCGTCTCGGCAACCGCAACCCCATCCGAGGAAATGACGTCCAGGGGCGGCTCAGGAGAGCCGATCCCCGTTAAGGCGAACCTTGGGAGTTCCTGCTTCCTCGCCCTATCGCAGGAGGGCGTCTTGCTGCGGCCTTTTCTATTACCGTCGCCGTCCGCCGGCGATGCCCTCCGGCATCGCATGCCGGCCGGGACGACGCGCTACCCTCCACCATGGGGTTCGGCTTTTCGGCGCGTCCAGGTACTTGACCTTGATCTGATCATGGTTTTCACCGTTGCCCGCAGGTTTTTCAAGGCCTTCACCGAACGCGAAGGCGCACCCTCGTTTGCACCGGGCTTCGGGGGAACAGCGAGGCGCACCGTCGTGGGGACCACGGGATCGCGTCCCGCTCCGCACGATCGGGTGATCGAGGTCGGCGTCGCGCAGCTCGACCCCGCCGAAGCGTTCGCCCGCGTGCTCCGCGAGACGCGGATCGCGGCTCCGTACGAGCCCTCGCCTTCGCCTCAGCGTGGGCGGCTGAGGGCGGCCTCGGCCAGATCCGTCCATGTCCCGGCCGAGGAGTGGGGCACGACCACCCAGTCCTTCATCACCCTGCCCCGCCCCGAGGGGTCGAAGAGGTACGCCCCGGCCAGCTGGAGCGCCTCCGCGTGTTCGGGGGTGTCCCTGACCAGCCGGAACACCATCGCGCCATCGCGCTGCAGGCTCGCGAACACCTTCCCCGCCTGGTCCTTCAGCGCGGGGCTCCCCATCATCCCGGAGATCCGCACCCCCAGGTCGGCCAGCTCGGCGCCGACCTGCCTGAAATCGTCTTCCGCGCTCATCGTCAGTCGGTCCCAAACTCCATGGCTGCGTGGCCGAACGGCTTGTCGCCGCCGGGCCCTTCCCGCGTGACGCGACCGCCTCGGCCTCGCCTTCCGGCAGCGAAGCGATCAGGCTAGTCGTCCCGCCGGCAACGATCAAGGCCGGATGCGGGACACCGACCGTACCGGGATGCGGGACGCGACCGGCGAAGACCCTCCCCGGGAACAGCGATGACCCTCGTCCATGGCCGATCGGTATGGTGAGACGACGATCGAGCGGTGTCCCGCCACCCGGGTCACGGCCGCGGCGCGGGAAAGGCCACGACGGCCAGAAGGGCGGTTCGATGTCCGGCGCGCAGTTGTACGACACCATCGGAGCCACCTACACCGTGACCCGGCGCACCGAACCGCGCATCGCCGCGCGGATCTGGGCGGCGCTCGGCGACGCGCGGACCGTGCTGAACGTCGGGGCGGGCACCGGGTCCTACGAGCCCTCCGGCCGGCACGTCCTCGCGGTGGAACCGTCGGCCCTCATGCGTTCCCAGCGCCCTCCCGGAGCGGCGCCGTGCCTGGTCGGATCCGCCGAGAGCCTGCCGTTCGACGACCTGTCCTTCGACGCCGCGATGGCCGTCTCCTCCGTTCACCACTGGCGGGACCCGGTCGCCGGCCTGCGCGAGATGCGGCGGGTCGCCCGCCGCGTGGTGGTGTTCACGCACGACACCGACGACGCCGCTTGGCTTCACCGGTTCTGGCTCACCCGTGACTACCTGCCCGAGGTCGCGGACCTCGTCGCAGGCCGGCCCTCGATGACCGAGCTGGCCGGTGCGATCGGAGCCCGGACGGAACCCGTCCCCGTCCCGTGGGACTGCGCCGACGGCTTCTTCGAGGCCCACTGGCGCCGGCCCGAGTCGTACCTGGACGAGAACGTCCGTCGCGGGGTGTCGGTCTGGGCCAGGGTCGGTCCGGACGCCGAGCGACGCGCGGTGCGCGGCCTCCGGGACGACCTCGCGTCCGGCCGGTGGGCCGAACGCAACCGGGACCTCGCCGGCCTCGGCGCGGCCGAGCTCGGCCTTCGCCTGCTGATCGCCTGAGCCCCCGCCACCCGGCCGGCACTCGGCCGACGCGGTCCGGTGACCGGCGTGGACGCGCCGGTCACCGGACGCGCGGGGCCGACGGCACCGGCCAGAGCCGGTCGAGGCCGGGACAGGCCTTCGTGAACCGGAGGTCTCAGCGAACGGGCAGCCCGGTGACCGCGCGGCCGATGATCAGGCGCTGGATCTCGCTCGTGCCCTCGAAGATGGTGTAGATCTTGGCGTCGCGGTGGAAGCGCTCGACCGGGTGCTCACGGGTGTAACCGGCGCCGCCGAGGATCTGGATGGCGCGGTCGGTGACCCAGACCGCGGTCTCGCCCGCGACCAGCTTGGACATGGACCCCTCGGCCTGGCCGAACGCGCGGTCGTTGCGGGCCATCCAGGCGGCGCGCCAGGTCATCAGGCGGGCGATGTCCACCCGGGTGGCCATGTCGGCCAGCAGGAAGGCGATGGCCTGGTTCTCGCCGATCCTGCGGCCGAACTGCTCGCGCTCGCGGGCGTAGTCGCGCGAGTACTCGTAGGCGGCGCGGGCGATGCCCACGGCCATGGCCGCCACCGAGGGGCGGGTGGTCTCGAAGGTCCGCAGCGCGCCCTGTTCCCCGGCCCGCTCGCCGGAACGGACGCGGGCGAGCCTGGCCTCCAGCTTCTCCTCGCCGCCGAGCAGGCACGAGGCCGGTACGCGGACGTCGTCCAGGACCACCTCGGCGGTGTGCGAGGCGCGGATGCCGTGCTTCTTGAACTTCTGTCCCATCGACAGGCCGGGGGTGCCGGGCGGCACGACGAAGGAGGCCTGGCCGCGGGTGCCCAGGGCCGGGTCGACGGAGGCGACGATGACGTGGACGTCGGCGATGCCGCCGTTGGTGGCCCAGGTCTTCACACCGTTCAGGACCCAGTCGCCGCCCGAGCGGACGGCCCGGGTGCGGATGGCGCCGATGTCGGAGCCGGCGTCGGGCTCGGAGGCGCAGAACGCCCCCAGCTTGACGTCGCCGGGGGTGCCGAACATCTGCGGGAGCCACTCCCCCAGTTGCTCGGGGGTGCCGTTCGCCGACAGGGCGGCCGCGGCCAGGCCGGTCCCGGTGATGGACAGGCCGATGCCGGCGTCCCCCCAGAAGAGCTCCTCGAAGGCGACGGCCAGGCCGAGCCCGCTCGGCTCGAACCACTGCTGCGCGAAGAAGTCGAGGGAGTAGAGCCCGATCCGCGCGGCCTCCTCGATGACGGGCCAGGGGGTCTCCTCGCGCTCGTCCCACTCGGCGCCCGCCGGGCGGACGACCGAACGGGCGAAGTCGTGCACCCAGTCGCGCACCTCGCGCACGTCGTCACTCAGCTCCGGGCAGAAGCCGCTCTCGCTCATCGTCCGTTCCTCCTTGGCGTGCGTTACCGCCGGTAACACCTTCACTTTACCGACGGCCGCGGCGCCTCGCGCAACCGGAGCGGACGGCGGTGTCCGGTGAGCGGCGAGGGCACGGGGAGGGCACGGGGGAGGCGAGGAGGACGGTTCGCCGTGAGGTCAGCGGGACGGCCGGTAGGCGGGAACCGTGATCATCGGCGGGCGTTCGGCGACGGCCACGTCCCGGACGCTCACCTGGTGGCCGTCCGCGCCCCGGCGGAACTGGGCCAGGCCGGTCGAGAGCCGGTGCAGGGAGATCATCATGTTCTGGCGTTCCAGGCGCGACCAGGAGGTCTGCAGGATCTGGGCGGCCATCTGGCCGAGCGCCTCGGTCGACTGGTGGGAGTGGACCCGGCGGCCCAGGTCGACCTGGGCCAGGCCGTCCAGCCCGGCCAGGTCCAGCAGGTCGATCAGCAGGCCCAGCTCCACCCCGTACCCGGTGACGAACGGCACCGCCTCCAGCACCGACCTGCGCCCGGCGTACTCCCCCGCCAGCGGCTGTACGAACCCGGCCAGCAGCGGCCAGTGCAGGTTGATCAGAGGGCGGGCGACCAGCTCGGTGACCCGGCCGCCCCCGCTCTGCACGTTCTGCAGGGGCCGGTCGTAACAGCCCTTGACGTAGACGACCGAGGGGTCGGTGAGCAGCGGGCCGAGCAGGCCCGTCACGAAGGACGTGCGGAACTCGAGCAGGTCGGCGTCGATGAAGACCAGCAGGTCCCCGGAGGTGGCGGCCAGGGACTTCCAGAGGGCCTCGCCCTTGCCGTCCAGCGGTTTGAGGTCGGGCAGGATCTCGTCCTGGGCGATCACCGTGGCCCCGGCCCGCGCGGCCCGCCGGGCGGTGTCGTCGACTGATCGGGAGTCGATGACCACCAGCTCGTCGACGAGCGGCACGGCGTCCATGAGGTCGCGCCGGATCGCGGTGACGATCCCCCCGACCGTCTCCTCCTCGTCGCGGGCGGGCAGCACGACGCTGACCGTCGTCCCCCCCTTGGCCTCCAGCAGCTCCGCGAGCGGCCGGTCACCCGAGGACGAGGTGCGCGCGTGTAGCCATGCCTCGACCTCAGGCAGCACGGCCCGTCCTTTCCATCACCTCGGCTCCTTAGGGGTATCACCCTATGTGGCCTGATTCGGCACGGGCACCGGGCTCCCACCTCCCCCGTACAGGTGGGAGGATCTGTCGAGTCCGGAACGAGGGGGGACGGCATGAACCCGGTGGTCGTGATGCGGGCGGCGCGTACCGTCCGCGACGAGCTCGACAGTCTGATGGGCGGTGCCGCCGACGGGCTCCGCGGGCGGCTGGATCCGCTGCTGGCCGAGGCGGGGACCCGGCCTCCCGAGCGGCTGGCCGACGCGGTCATCCTGATGATCGCCGAGTACGGCCCGGCCTGGGACCGGTTCACCGCGCTGCTGAGCCTCGACCGGGGTCTCACCGCCGAGCAGGTGATCCCCCTGCTCTCCCGTCCGGCCGGGACCGGCCCCGGCGACGGACCCGGCGCGGAGCCCGCCCCTTCGGGACCGGACGGGACGGGGCTCGCCCCTTCGGGACGGGGCGTCACGGGGCTCACCCCTTCGGGGTTCGCGGGCGCGGGAGCGGGCGGAACGGAGCCTCCCGGCGCCGCCCCGCGCGGCCCGGACGCGCTGGACGCGCCCTCGACCGCCTCCTACACCCCCGACTGGCTGCTCCCCGGCACGGACGGCACGGACGGCACCGGTGGCACCGACGGCACCGATCGCATCGGCGACACCGGTGGCGCGGGCGGCGCAGGGGCCGGTGGCGTCACGGGGCCCGGAGCGGGCGGGAGCGGCGGGTACGGGCTCCCGGAGCCGGGCGGACTTCCCGCGGGGTGGGGCCGCCCCGGGCACACCGGTGAGGACCTCATGCCGTCGACCGGCGCGATGAGCTTCGACTGGGCGCGTCCCGGGCAGACGGCGGACTCCCCGCCCCCGCCGGGAGCCTCCCCCGCGTCACCCCCGGCGTTCCCGGCGTTCCCGGCGCACACGGACCCCTCGGGACCTCCGGGACCCCCGGGACCCCCGGCCCACGCGGCGCCCCCGCCGCCCCCGCCGCCCACGCCGCCCACGCCGCCCCCGTCGCCCACGCCGGCCGGGCTCTTCGGCTCGCACGAACCGTCCGGCCCGCAGGGACCTCCCGGACAGCAAGGTCTTCCCGAACGACAGGGGCCTCCCGGACAGCAGGGACCGTCCGGCCCTCCCCCGGCATCGGCCGGGGGCCGGGGGTCCTCGGTGCTGGACCGGCTGACCGGGGCGTTCCGCAAGCGGCGCAGGGAGACGCCCGCCGGGCCGCAGGGGACACCGGGGCCGCCGTGGGAGGCGGTCCCGCTGATCGAGGCGCCCGCCGAGGCGGTCGCGGGCTGGGGCGTCGAGGTCTCCATCGGCGTGGCCCCCGCGCAGGGCTCGGCCGGCACCGCGACGCCGGCCGAGCCCGTCGAGCTGGAGGTGCAGATCGTCGCCGAGGGGTTCGACGCTCCCGGCGGGTGGCGGGTGCGGCTGCGCGCCGACGCGGCGTCGCCGTACCCGCGGGCGACGGTCAACCTGGTCGCACCGGCCCAGGAGGAGCCGGAGATCACCCGGCAGATCCAGGCGATCTGCTCGGTGGGCGGCCAGGTCGCCGGGTTCGGCCTGGGGTCGATCACGATCCACGACTCGCCCGGCAGGCTCGGCCGGCAGGAGACCCCCGGGCCGGTCACGGGCACCCGGGTCCGCCCGGCCCTGACGGGAGAGGCGCCGGACGTCACGGCGGTCGTCGTGCACGGCGACGAGCCGGGACGGCTCTGGTGGACCTACCTGTCGCCGCACTTCGTCACCCCCGACCGGGCGGAGCCCTGCGACCTCGGCGTGCGGGCCTCGGAGTTCGGCCGACGGCTGACCGGCCAGGGGCGCCTGTCGGAGGACCTGGGGCGGGAGATCGGCTCGCGCGTGCCGTGGGGGTTCTGGGAGCTGCTGAACGCGGTGGCCGCCCGGGTGGCGCCGCGGCGCCCCAGCGTGCTGTTCCTCTCCCAGGAGTCGCACGTGCCCTGGGAGCTGGCCGCGCTGGAACACCCCTACGACCCGTCGATCCCGAGCCATCTGAGCTGCCAGGCGGTGACCGGCCGCTGGCCGCTCGGTGGCCGGCGCCCCGAGCTTCCCCCTCCCGCCGCCGCCCGGGCCGACCGCGTCGTGGTGGTGTGCGACGAGGGCCGGACGCACCCGCTGGTGACGGAGTACGGGGCCACGCGGGTCTCACCCGCGCTGGGTGACGTCCTGGACGTGTTCGAGCAGGGGGCCGACGTCGTCCACTTCGCCGCCGGCGGTCCCGCGTCCGAGGTGCTGGGACGCGACCTGGCCGGTGCGCCGTTCGTCTTCCTGGAGGAGCCGGGGGACGCGCAGGCCTTCCTGCTCGCGGGCGCCTGCGCGGTGGTCGCCCCGCTCTGGCCGGCCGGCGGTGACGACCTGGCGCGCGAGTTCTACGGGCGCTGTCTCGCCGGTGAGGCCGCCGCCGAGGTGTTGCGTTCGATGCGCGGGCGCTCGCCCGGCGACGCCGGCCCCTACCGGCTCCACGGCCACCCGGGTTTGAGGCTGCACCGTACGGTCCCGCCGTCGGTGTGAGGGGCGCGGGCGGCGGGCGTGCTCAGCCGGCGGCGTGACGCTCCAGGAATGTGTAGACGTCGGCCTCGTCCACGCCGGGGAAGGAGCCCGGCGGCAGCGCGGCCAGGACGTGGGAGTTGCCGCGCGCCGAGGGCCAGGCGTACCCCTCCCAGCGCTGGGTCAGCTCGGCGGGGGGACGGCGGCAGCAGTCGCCGGTGGGGCAGTCCGACCTGGTCCGGGCGGTGGTCTCGCGTCCCCGGAACCAGCGTGACTCCCGGTAGGGGACGCCGAGGGTGATGGCGAAGTCGCGCTCGCGCGAGGGGTCCACGTGGGCGACGCAGAAGTAGGTCCCGGTGGGCGAGTCCGAGTACTGGTAGTGCACGGAGAACCGGTCGGGCAGGGCGAAGACCTGGCGTCCCGACCACCGCAGGCACATGCGCTGGCCCTCGATCGCGCCCTGCTCGTCGGCGGGGAAGACGATGCCGTCGTTCTCGTACGCCTTGTAGATGATCCCGCCCGCGTCGTTGCGGACGAAGTGGCAGGTCAGGTCGAGGAAGTGGGTGGCCAGGTTGGTGAAGCGGTGCGCGGCCATCTCGTAGGAGACGGCGAAGACGTCGCGCAGGTCCTCCACGCTCAGCGCCCGGTCCTTCTTGGCCTCGCGCAGGTACGGCACGGCCGCGGCCTCGGGCACCAGGACGGCGGCGGCGAAGTAGTTGGCCTCGGTCCGCTGGCGCAGGAAGTCGGCGAAGTCGCGCGGCTTGTGGTGGCCCAGGGACAGGTGGCCGAGGGTCTGCAGCAGGATCGTGCGCGGGGTGTGCATGCCGACCTGCTCGTGCTTGACGTAGATGCGCCGGTTGCGCAGGTCGGAGATGGAACGCACCGTACGCGGCAGGTCCTGGACCGTCTGCACGGTGTAGCCGAAGTGGGCGACCAGCGCCTGGACGGTGCTCTGCGAGAGCGCCCCGGAGCGGTAGCCGACCGCGGCGAGCGCCTCGGCCGCGGCCTGCTCGATCTCGGCGAAGTAGTTGCCCTGCTCGCGCTGCTTGCGGCGGAGCTCGGCGTTGGCGGCGCGCGCCTCCTCGGGGGTGGCGGTCCCCCTGGCCTGGCGTGAGCGCAGTTCCTCGTACAGGCCGAGGATGTGTTCGAGCACGTCGTTGGGGACGCGCGCGGAGACCTTCAGCCGGGCCAGGCCGAGCCCGGCGTAGAGCGGGTCGCGCTGTGCCTCCTCCAGGGCCATCTCCAGCTGGGCCCGCCGGTTGGGGGCCTGCCTGCGCAGCAGCTCCTCGACCGGCACGTTGAGCGCGGCGGCCAGCGACTTCAGCAGCGAGAGCTTGGGCTCGCGCTTGCCGTTCTCCAGCAGGGAGAGCTGGCTGGGCGCGCGGTTCACCCGTCCGCCCAGGTCGGCGAGGGTGAGGCCACGCTGCTTGCGCAGGTGCCTGAGCCGCTGCCCGAAGGCGATGAGATCGAGCTCCTGCGTCAAGGACAGCGGTTCTTCACCGACCAAGGATGCCATGACACGATGGTAAACGAAATTTTCGAGAAAATTTCACTATGTGGGGTTCACCGCCCCCGACAGGGCCCGGCAGTGGTCTAGTCCATTGATTGGTCTAGTCCATAGAGAAAACTCCCACTTTATTCTCTGTCGAATACCCGCCGGTATTGACCGCTAAAGAAAAATAGTATTTTTTTCGGACATATCCGACTGTTCAGGTGTGCGCAGGACGCACACACTCGGAGCAAGGCACCCAGGGGACGAAAAGGAGTTCACCGATGAATGATCGCCTCAAGGGAGCCGCAGACGAGCTGCGGCGCGAGTGGGAGACCGACCCTCGCTGGAAGGACACCGAGCGCACCTACACGGCCGAGGACGTGATCCGGCTGCGGGGCTCGGTCCAGGAGGAGCACACCCTGGCACGGCTCGGCGCCGAGCGGCTGTGGCGACTGCTGAACACCGAGGACTACGTGCACGCGCTGGGCGCCCTCACCGGCAACCAGGCCGTGCAGCAGGTCAAGGCGGGGCTGAAGGCCATCTACCTGTCCGGCTGGCAGGTCGCCGCCGACGCCAACCTCGGCGCCCAGACCTACCCCGACCAGAGCCTGTACCCGGCCAACTCGGTCCCGGCCGTGGTGCGCCGCATCAACAACGCGCTGCTGCGCGCCGACCAGATCACCTGGTCGGAGGGCGACGCGAACGCGCCGCACTGGCTGGCGCCCATCGTGGCCGACGCCGAGGCCGGGTTCGGCGGCGTGCTGAACGCCTTCGAGCTGATGAAGGGGATGATCACCGCCGGCGCCGCCGGGGTGCACTGGGAGGACCAGCTCGCCTCCGAGAAGAAGTGCGGCCACCTGGGCGGCAAGGTGCTCGTCCCCACCTCCCAGCACATCAAGACCCTCAGCGCCGCGCGGCTCGCCGCGGACGTGCTGGGCGTGCCGACCCTGGTCATCGCGCGGACCGACGCACAGGCCGCGACGCTGCTGACCACCGACGTCGACCCCCGGGACCGGGCCTTCACCACCGGCGACCGTACCGCCGAGGGCTTCTACCGCGTCCGCAACGGCGTGGACGCCTGCGTCGCCCGCGGGCTGGCCTACGCCCCCCACGCCGATCTGCTGTGGATGGAGACCTCGACCCCCGACCTGGACGTGGCCCGTGAGTTCGCCGAGGCCGTCAAGGCCGAATACCCCGACCAGATGCTCGCCTACAACTGCTCGCCCTCGTTCAACTGGAAGAAGCACCTGGACGACTCCACCATCGCCAAGTTCCAGCGCGAGCTCGGCCACATGGGGTACAAGTTCCAGTTCATCACCCTGGCGGGCTTCCACTCGCTGAACCACTCGATGTTCGACCTCGCTCGGGGCTACGCCGAGGACGGCATGACCTCCTACGTCGAGCTGCAGGAGGCCGAGTTCGCCTCCGAGGCGCGCGGCTACACCGCCACCCGCCACCAGCGCGAGGTCGGCACCGGATACTTCGACCTGGTCAGTACGGCCATCGCGCCGGACTCCTCCACCACGGCCCTGAAGGGGTCGACGGAGGAGGAGCAGTTCGCAGAGGCTCACTGACTCTCCGGACCGGGCTCGCGAGGACGAGTTCCAGGGCATGGGACGGTTCCCCGCGCGAGCCCGCTGACCAGGTCGTCGACGAAAGGCCCCGCCGCACGGATCTCCCCCCGGTCCGTACGGCGGGGCCCGCCCGCCCGCGGTCCCGTTCCCGCCTTCGTGCCGGGAGCGGGACCGCGGGGACGACGGAGCGCATCTCAGCGACCGACGGCCTCGATGAGCTTGCGGCGCTGCTGGGCGCCGAGGCCTCCCAGACGGCGCGCCTCGTCCACGTCCGCCTGCGCCATGAGCTGCGCGGCCTTGACCGTGCCGACACCGGGCAGGGCGCGCAGGGCCTGCGAGACCTTGATGCGCTTGGCGATGTCGTCCTCACGGCCAAGAAGCTGCTCCAGGCTGAGCGAGCCGGCCTTGACCTCGGCGAGCAACTTGGCGCGAGCCGTCCTGGTCTCGGCGGCCTTGACCAGTGCGGCCTGACGCTGTTCGGGGGTGAGCTTGGGCAAAGCCATGGTGTTATCTCCCTGATGATGGTAATTCCAGCGTCCTGTTACCCAGGGCGATCGGATTAATCATCAACGAGCCTGCGAGATAGATCCCGGCCTCACACTGTGCATCACGATATGCCCGTTTGGTTACCCCGGCCTTACCCCTCGCTCCGTAGCCTCGAGCTCATGGGTATCTGGCGAGGCCCCCAGGGCATCGAGGTCGAGGCGATCGTCGCGTCCGGCGGTCCCTGCCTGCTGGTCACCCGCCGTGTCGGCGGGCGGCGGGTCCTGGTGGCGTACTGCATGAGCATCCGCGAGGTGGGTGAGCTCGTCGACCTGGCCGAGCTGGTCCCGGCGTAGGGCCCGGCGTACGGGGGGCGGCCGCGCGCGGCCGGTCCCACCGCGGCGATCAAGTTTGCGTCACGACCGGGTCCTGCCGGTCACGGCTGTCAACTTCCGTGGCCACCGGGGCGTCCCTGTATCAGGGAGGCTCGATGGATGTCCTGATCGGCCTCGTTGACGAGGATCTTCGCCTGGAGCTCGTCCTCGTCGAGGCCCTGCACACCGAGGCGGAACGGCTGGCCGCCTGGCCCGACCGCTGAGCGAGGACGGGTGCCCGCCACCCCGACCGGGTCCGGCGGGCGCCCGTCCTGACCCGCGTGACGGGCCGGGGCTCGATGTACCGGGTCCCGATGGCGTTAACTGTCCGAATGAACAAGCGCGAGCTGATCGAGAAGGCCGCCGCCGAGGCCGGGTTGACCCGGCGGCAGACGGCCGCGGCTCTCGATGCGATCCTGGAGACGATCCAGATGGCCGTGGCGGCCGAGGAGAAGGTGGCGATCCCGGGCTTCGGATCCTTCGAGATCGTGCACAAGCCCGCACGCACCGGGCGCAACCCGCAGACCGGCGAACCGCTGGAGATCGCCGAGACCTGGACGGCGAAGTTCAAACCCAGCCCGGGCTTCATGGGCCTCATCCGCCAACGCAAGAAGGACTGAACCGCGCGGGGGCGCGTGGACGGATCGTGCGATCGCCCGCCGAACCCCGATGCTCGCTCTCCTCGCTCTCCTCGTGCTCCTCGTGCTCCCGGGACTGACCGTCGAAGAGACCGGCCCGACCGGTGGGGGCGTGGAGCCGTCCCGCGCAGGCCCGGCCCCGATCGGCTCGGCGGTCGCCCGGACCTGCGGAAACGGGACCGCGCGAAGGTCGACTCATGGACCGCTCGCCGGGTGTGGCCGACCAAAGGGGGGAAGGGGGGCGGTATGGCTGAGGAACGGCTGAAGCTGGCCGAGGTGCTGGCGGCCGCGGAGAACGCCGCCCCGATGGAGTCCCTGGACGTCGTGGCGCGCAACCTGCGGGAGCGATTCGGAGCCCGGCGGGTGTCCTTCCTCATCGTCGACCTCATCGGACGCGAAGTCGTGCGGGTGACCGAGCAGAGCGCCGTGCGAAGCAGCCGGGACGCCGAGCACATCCGGCTCGACGGCAGCGACTACACCCTCGACCGTGAGACGTTGCACGTCTCCCTCACCGATGCCATGGGCCACAGCGTCGACGCGGCCCTGCTGGCCACCCTCATGGTCAACGCGTTGCGCGGAGCCCGGCGCTCGGGCGCCGGCATCGCCGAGCAGGCCCGCCGGGCCCACGAGGCCGTCCTGAACCACGGTCGCGGCGGTCTGGCCACCGGGCAGCTGCTGCGCGTCGGCATGAACGGCACCGGCGTCGAACTCGTCAACGCCGGCCATCCCTGGCCGCTGCGCCTGCGCGGGGACAAGGTCGCGGAGGTGCCCCTGGAGGTGGACCTGCCCTTCGGCGTCGGCGAGCCCGGCTCCTACCGGGTGCAGCACCTGGATCCGCGCGCCGGTGACCGGCTGCTGCTGCTCACCGACGGCATGCACGAACGCGGAGCCGCGGCCGCCGACCTTCCCGCCCTCCTGCGCGACACCGGCCACCAGCACCCCAGGCAGGTCGTCCAGACCCTGGTCACCGCGGCGATGGACGCCTGCCGGGGCCACATGGCCGACGACGCCACCGTCGTGTGCCTGGACTGGCACGGCTCCCTGCCCGGCGGCGGGTCACCGTGACGCCGCCCTCGCGCGCGACGGCCCCCGGGGAAGTATCCATTCCCCGGGGGCCTGGGGTGCCGCCATGTCGGGGCACCGGCGCGTTTAAGGGCGCGGGTCATTCATGAGGATGTCGCACTCTGCCATTAAGTTATGGATCCACGTGGAGGATCCAGCGGGACTCGAACCCGCACTCGACCATCTTCGCCCGCACCCGGTCGATCCGGCGCCCGGCGGCGAATACTGAATCTGGAGCGAGAGCCTGAGCTTGAGCGGCTGCCTCTGCCGATTGGGCCATCCCGGCGCGGGGGTGCCGGGAGGGGGATTCGAACCCCCACTGGATACCGCGTGTCAGTCTGACGTTTCAGTTTCAGTTTTTCGCGCTCTCACGCGTCCCCGCGCTCGAACGGGGAGTTCTCGGAGTCTACCCGAGCAGGTAGCCCAGCACCTTCTCACCGACGCGCTGATAGGTGATCTCGGTGCCGTTGGCCTCCTCCCGGGCGAACTTGACGGCGTTCTGCAGCCTGCCGATCCGCTCCAGGAGCTCGTTGACCCGCTTCTGCGGGACGGCTCCGGAGAAGGTGACCTTCGTCCAGAAACCCACCACGACGTCCTCGTGGTAGACCTCGACCTGGGCCGGGTGCTTGTCGGTGGCCTCGGCCTTGACGTGGTTGCGCGGCACCTTCTTGGTACGGGTCGTCTTGACCGGCTCGGTCCGCCAGCAGTCGGTCGACTGGTCCAGCGTCCAGGTCTCGGCCGCGTCCAGGACGGGCAGCTTGGCGACGAAGGTGTGCAGGTCGACGAGCTGCTTCTCCAGGAAGAGCAGGTAGGTGACGGGCACGTCCTCAAGGAGGGTGGAGCCGTCGACCTTCACGTCGGCCCGCGCCGAGCAGTTGGCCCAGTCCTTGGTGGCCGTGACGTCGAACAGGCGGACCAGCGCGGCGCCGACCTGCTTGAGCAGGTCCTCCCCCTGCACCTGCACCCGGGTCGACTCCGGGGGCAGCCGCTCGCCCTCGTCGTCGATGGGCTGGTAGGTCCGCGAGATGCCCGACAGCAGGGCGTTCTTCTGGATCGTGTGGTATGCGTCGGTCACCTTGCGCTGGGTGTCGGACTTGACGCCCTTCTCGACGGCGAGGATCTGGTTCAGCTTGGTCGCCATGCGTGACACCGTACCGGGAAGATCACTCTTATCACACCATTTTTACGACAGGCCGGCCGCTCCCCCTTCGAGGTCGTGGCCCCGGGAGCGCACCGCCGCCGGAATGCCCCTGGACGGCGAACTCGCCCGGGCGCCGTGAAAGGCCGCCGAACGGGAAGCGGCGCGCGGTCGCCGTCCCCGGCCCGCGGCCCGCGGCCCGCGATCTCGCCGGGTCCCTCAGCGGATCGCGGCGATCCGGGCGACGGCCTCGGTGAGGGTCCGCGGGGAGCACCCGAAGTTCAGCCTGGCGAACCCGGCACCGGCGGCGCCGTAGCGGTGCCCGGCGTTCAGGGCGACCCCGGCGGCGCCGAGGATACGCTCGGCCGGGTCGTCGCCCCAGCCGAGGGCGCGGAAGTCGATCCAGGCCAGGAAACCCGCCTCCGGCCGTCTGTGACGGGTTTCGGGGAGCCACTCCGCCAGCAGCTCACCCAGCAGTCCCCGGTTGTGGTCGAGGATGTCGAGGGCTCCGGCGAGCCACCGCTCGCCGTCGTCGAACGCGGCCACCGTGGCGATCACCCCGAGGTGACCGGTGCGGTAGAGGGAGTGCGAGGGCAGGCGGTCGACGTAGCGTCCGGGGCCCGGGTCCGCGGTGATGACGACGGCCGCCTTGAGGCCGGCCAGGTTCCAGCCCTTGCTGGCCGACAGGAACGAGAACCCCCGGCGCCTGGCCGCGTCCGACACCCCGAGAAAGGGGACGAACTCGGCTCCCCGCAGGACGAGGGGGGCGTGGATCTCGTCGGACAGCACGTGGACGCCGTACCCGTCGGCCAGCTCGGCGAGCGCGACCAGGTCCTCGCGACGGTGGACGAGGCCGACGGGGTTGTGCGGGTTGCACAGCAGGTACGCCGTGGCGCGGTCGGCGAAGGCACGTTCCAGGGCCTCCAGGTCGAGCCGCCATCCCTGCGGCCCCTCGGCCAGCGGCGCCTCGACGACCTGGGCTCCGACCTCGCGCACCCACCAGGCGAACGGCTCGTACACCGGTGGGCTGATCACCACGCGGTCTCCGGGGCCGGCGACGCGGCGCAGGACCTCGACGATGCCGATCCCGACATCGGCGACGGTGCGCACACCGTCGGTGTCGATCTCCCAGCCCCAGGTACGCCGGGCATAACCGCTGACCGCGTCCGCGAGGTCACGCGTCGGTGCCGCGTAGCCGGTGTCGGACCGGTCGACCGCCTCGTGCAGGGCCCTGGCGATCGGCTCCGCCAGCGGAAGGTCCATCTCCGCCACCGGGAGGGGCAGGACGTCCTCGGGGAAGGTCCGCCATTTCGCGCTGCGGCGCTTTCGCAGCTCCGCCAGGGAGGGGAACGAGAGATCGTCCATGATGAGGGCTCCTGATGGGCTTTCCGGGGAGGGATCTCCCGGGAGGCTTTCGGGGGCCGGCCTGCCCGGCCCCCCCTCGATGATCGGCTCCGTGAGCGGCGTCCCGCTTCCGATAAAGTGCCGAATGATGTCGGAGATCCGCCATGCCCCGATCGCGATGACGGGCCTGCGCCCCCTGCCCGCCGGCACCGGGATCGACGCCCACCGCCACGACGAGAACCAGATCGTCTACGCCGGTCGCGGCGTGCTGTCCGTCACCACCGAGGCGGGGATCTGGGTCGCCCCCGCCACCCGGGCCATCTGGATTCCCGCCGGGGCCGTCCACGAGCATCGCGCCTACGGGGACACCCTCCTGCACCTGGTGGGGCTGCCGGTGGAGGACAACCCGCTACGCCTGGACCGGCCCGCGGTCATCGGCGTCGACCCGCTGCTGCGCGAACTGATCGTCGCCTACACCGAGCGCCCCGACGGGCGGCCTGACGACCTGACCGCCGAGCGACTCCGCCTGCGGGCCGTCCTGCTCGACCGGCTCCGCCGCTCCACGCAGCAGCCCGTCCATGTGCCCGCCGCCGAGGACCCGCGCCTGGCCACGGTGTGCGGCATCCTCCGCGACGATCCGGCCGACGACCGGACCCTGGCGCGGCTCGGTGCCGTGGTCGGCGTCAGCGACCGTACCCTGAGCCGGCTCTGCAGGGCGGAGCTGGGTATGAGCTTCCCGCAGTGGCGCACCCAGGTGCGCCTGCACCACGCCCTGCGACTGCTGGCCGAGGACGTCCCGGTCACGACCGTCGCGTCCCGGTGCGGCTGGGCCTCCAGCAGCGCCTTCATCGACGTCTTCCGCCGCGCCTTCGGCCACACCCCGGGCAGCCACCGCACGCACCGCTGAAGGAAGGCGGCGTTCAGCCGCGGACGGCGCGGGCGGACCAGCGGCCGTCGAGGCGGTCGACGCGCAGCGCGCGGCCGAAGCACTCCGACAGGTTCTCCGCCGTCAGGATCTCCCCCACCGGACCGGCCGCCTGGACCCGGGCGTCGCGCATCAGCAGGGCGTGGGTCGTGGTGGCCGGGACCTCCTCCAGATGGTGGGTGACGGTGATCGTGGTCAGCGCCGGGCGGGTCGCCGCCAGGTCCTCCACGGCCGCGACGAGATCCTCGCGGGCGGGCAGGTCGAGCCCGGCGAACGGCTCGTCCAGCAGCAGGATCACCGGGTCGGCCATCAGCGCCCTGGCGATCCGGACGCGGGCCCGCTCCCCCTGGGAGCAGACGCGGAAGGGCCGGTCGGCGAGGTCCTTGCAGCCCAGGTCGGCCAGCAACCGGTGGGCGCGTTCGTGCTCGCCGGGACCGTAGCGGTCCCAGAGCGGGGCGCTGCTCCCGGTGTGGCCGGTCAGGACGACGGTGTGCGCGGTGGCGCCCTCCTCCTCCAGCAGCTCCTCGTCGACGAGCCGCTGGCTGGCCGCGACGAGGCCGATGTGGCGGCGCAGCTCCCGCAGGTCGACCCGGCCCAGTCTCTGGCCCAGCACGGTCACGGTCCCCTCGGTGGGATGCCGTACGGCGGCGGCCAACGAGAGCAGGGTGGTCTTGCCCGCCCCGTTGGGGCCGAGCACCGCCCAGTGCTCCCCGTACGCGACCCGCCAGCCGATGCCGTCCAGCAGCGTCCGGCCGACCACCCGGACGCCGACGTCGCTCAACTCCACCGCACCCGGCATGGGCTCGCCCATCGATCCCCCTCCGCCTCGATCCGCGGCGCTCACGATAGCCGATGAGCCGGCACCGACCGCGAATCGGCCGGGGCGGCCGGGGCGGCCGGGGCGGCCGGTCAGCCGATCTGCAGCGAGGGGCCGGGGGTGGGGACGGGGGTGATGGTCGTCCCCGACGGGGCGGGGGCGGTCGGCGTCGGGGACGGGCTCTCCCCGTCACCGGTCTGCGGGATCTGGGTGAACGAGGGCCGTGGCCCGCTCGTGCCCGTCGGGCAGCCGCGGGGCCCGCCCCTGCCCCTGGCGGTGGTGTCCGCGCAGTCGCGCGGCGGGCCGCCGTCGCCGCGCGGGCCGCCGGGGCCGCGCGGGCGCTCCGGCGGGCGCTCCCCGCTCCCCCCGCCGTCCTCGCCGTCCACGCCTTCCTCACCGGCCGGCGGGACGGTCCGGGTGGCGGTGACCCGCGCCGTGGAGGGGGGCGCCGGGGAGGGCGTCCGCGTCCTGCCGGCCGGTGGCCGGGTGCGGCCGGGAAGGACGGGGCCGGAGGGCGTCTCGGCCGGGACGACCACCGGCACCCGCTCGGGGGCCGCGAGGCCGCCGGGGGAGCCCGCCCCGCCCCCGCCGGCCGCCGCCACCACGGTCACCGCCGCCATGGAGATCGTGGCCAGGGCCGCGAACCCGGCCTGCGGCAGGTGCGCGCGCCCGCGCGCCCCGGCCCGGCGAGGGCGCCGGGCGACCGCGGCCGGGACCGAGGGCTCGTCGTGCAGCGAGGACGGGTGCCCGGCCGGCGAGGGGGGCGAGACCGGCGAGGACCACGCCGACAGCGACGGCGACGACGATACGGACGACAAGGACGGCGCGGGAGGCACGGGGAGCTCGGGGGGCTCGGGGGGCTCGGGGGTCGCGGCACCGGCCGCGAGCCGCACCCTTCCCGCTCCCGGCGCGTACGGCACCGGCGTCCAGATCTCCGCCAGCACCTCGGCGACCGCCTCGCGCGGGTCCCACGGGTCGCCCACGCCGCCCGCGGCGAGCAGCGCGCCGAGCAGGTCGGCGGCCCCGGGCCGGTGGGCCGGGTCCTTGGCCAGGGAGGCCTCCACCGCCGGGCGCAGCAGCGCGGGGACCGAGGCCGTCCGGGGTGGCTCCACCAGGATGCGCCGGGTCAGCGTGTCCGCCTCGCCGGCGCCGAAGGGGTGGTGGCCGGTGGCCGCGTAGGCGATCAGGCAACCCCAGGCGAAGACGTCGGAGGCGGGCAGCGCGAGCCCTCCGGTGAGCCGCTCCGGCGCGACCCAGCCGGGACTGCCCATGACCTGCCCCGCCTGGGTGTGCGCGCCGTGGACGTCGACGTCCCTGGCGATCCCGAAGTCGATCACCCGGGGGCCGGTGTGCGACAGCAGCACGTTCGCCGGTTTCAGGTCGCGGTGGACCAGCCCGGCCTCGTGCACCGCCACCAGGGCGCCCGCCACCCCCAGGGCGACACCGTAGGCCAGGTCGGGGGTGAGCGGGCCGTGCGTGGAGACCACCTGGGAGAGCGCGGGCCCGGGCACGTACTCCGAGACCAGGTAGGGGCGGTCCCCGTCGGTGCCGTCCTCGACCACCGCCGCGGTGCAGAACGGCACCACCCGCCGGGAGAACCTCACCTCCTCGGCGAAACGGGCGCGGAGCGTGGCGTCGCCGAGGTGCGCGGGGTGCGGCGTCTTGAGCGCCACCACCCCGCCCCGCGGATGTTCGGCCAGGTAGACGACGCCCATGCCGCCCATGCCGAGCCGGCCGAGCAGAAGGTAGCGGCCGACGACGACCGGGTCCCCGACGGTCAGAGGCCGCGCACCGGGCGGCATGCCGTTCACGGGACCTGTTCCCCCACTTCCCCCACGTGCCATCCTCGTTGAGCCTCTCGTGCGTGGGCCACTGCAAGCACACTGTGACGGGATCCCGGCCCCGTTCGCTCCCGACAGGCCGGAAGGGTATGGCAGGTAAGGCCAATGATCCCCCCGGGTAAGGCGGTCCCGGGGCGAGGGACGACTCCTGGGGCAGGGCGGGACGTTGCGACCGGACGTCGCACCGCCGGTGATGTAAATAAATTTTGACATGATGTCCGCAGCACTTTACATTGAGCCATGTCAGCTTTGTTTTACACGAGGAGCGGGCATGACCTTCGAGGAAAAGCGCGCCTGGGTGATGATCCTGGTCTCCGCCGGCGCGTACACGATCTACCTGGTGACCGTCCTGGGCCGGGCCGGCGACGGTCCGCTCACCGACGTCGCCTACGCCGGGACCCTGCTGTGGACCATCGGCGGCGCCATCGTCGTCGCGATCGCGGCCAACATCGCGATGGCCGTCGCGGGCGGCCCGGGCGCCGACCGCACCGACGAGCGCGACCGTGAGATCAACCGGGCCGGTGAGCGCATCGGGCAGTCGCTCGTCGTCGTCGGCGCCCTCGCCGCACTGATCATGGCCACCGCCGAGCTGCGCCACTTCTGGATCGCCAACGCCGTCTACCTGGCGTTCGTGCTGTCGGCGGTGCTCAGCTCGTTCGCCAAGATCATGGCGTACCGCAAGGGCGGCTTCCAGACGTGGTGAAGCCGACGCGGGTCACCAACACGATCCGGGCCCTGCGGTTCGCGCACGGCGAGATGACCCAGGCCGAGCTGGCCGACCGGGTCGGCGTCACCCGCCAGACCATCATCGCGATCGAACAGGGCCGCTACTCCCCCTCGCTGGAGATGGCGTTCCGCATCGCCCGGGTGTTCCGGGCCGGACTCGACGACGTCTTCCAGTACCCCCACACCGAAGGAGACCCCTCATGAGAGCGATCGTCCAGGACCGGTACGGCCCGCCGCACACGCTGAGCCTCGGCGAGGTCCCCACGCCCACGCCCGGCGCCGGCGACGTGCTGATCCGGGTGCACGCCGCCGGCGTCGACTACGGCGTGTGGCACGTCATGACCGGGCTGCCGCTCGTCGGCCGCCTCGGCTTCGGCCTGCGCCGGCCCCGCAACCGCGTGCCCGGCATGGACGTGGCCGGCGTCGTGGAGTCCGTCGGCGCCGACGTGACCGCGTTCCGCCCCGGCGACGAGGTGTACGGCTCGGCGACCGGCGCCTACGCGCAGTTCGCGCTCGCCCGCCCGGGCAGGCTCGCCCGCAAGCCCGCCAACCTGAGCTTCACCGAGGCCGCGGCCGTCCCCGTGTCAGGGGTGACCGCGTTGCGGGCCGTCGGCCGGGTCACCGCCGGCCAGAAGGTGCTGGTCATCGGCGCCGGCGGCGGGGTGGGCAGCTTCGCGACGCAACTCGCGGTCGCCGGCGGCGCCCACGTCACCGCCGTGTGCAGCACGGCCAAGGTCGACCTTGTCCGGTCGCTGGGCGCCCAGGGCGTCATCGACTACACGCGCGAGCCGCTCACCGGGACCTACGATCTGATCGTCGACATCGCGAGCGTCCGGCCGCTGCCCCTGCTGCGCGGGCTGCTCACCGAGCGCGGCCGGCTCGTCATCGTCGGCGGCGAGGGCGGCGGCCGGTGGTTCGGCGGGCTCGGCCGGCTGCTGGCCGTCCGGCTGATCACCCCGTTCACGCGCCAGCGCCTGGACACGCTGCTCGCGCTGGTCCGCACCGCCGACCTGGACGTGCTGCGCGACCTCATCGAGGCCGGGACCGTGCGACCGGCCGTCGGGCGCACGTACCCCCTGGCGGAGACCCCCAACGCGGTCGGCGACCTGGCGGCGGGCAACGCGCCCGGAAAACTCGTCATCACGGTCGACTGACCCCGGGGCGCCCGCTTCAGCCGGCGACGACACGGCACCGAGCGGCACCGGCCGACGCCGTGGACCCGCCGGGCGGCGCCGTGGATCGCGAAAACCCGTTGCCCGTGATCAGGGTGCCCAGGAAGATGGGACGGTTGCCCACGCCCCACCGGGAGGCAGTCTTCCTGCTCTACGCGCGCATCGCCGGGTACGGCTTCCGCCGCCACTCCACCTACCGCGCCGCCGCCGTCGCCGGAGCCTTCACCAACACGGTCTTCGGCATCCTGCGCGCCTACGTCCTGATCGCCCTCTGGCAGGCCCGGCCGGGCCTGGCCGGGTACGACGTCCTCGACGCCGTCACCTTCTGCTTCCTCAGCCAGGCCTTCATCGGCCCGATGCAGGTCTTCGGGGGCGGCCTGGAGCTGTCCGAGCGCGTGCGCAGCGGGGACGTCGCCCTCGACCTGGTCCGTCCGGCGTCCCTGCAGCTGTGGAGCCTCGCCGACGACCTCGGCCGGGCCGCCTACCTCGTCCTGCTGCGAAGCCTGCCGCCGACGCTCGCCGGCGCGGCCCTGTTCGGGTTCGTGGTCCCGGCCGGCCCGGCGACCTGGGCGGCCTTCGCGGCCGGGTGCCTGCTCGGGCTGCTCGTCAGCTTCTCCCTGCGCTACCTGGTCGCGCTGTCGTCCTGCTGGGTGCTCGACGACCGGGGCGTGCAGTCCCTGTCCCTGGTGATGACGCTCTTCTTCAGCGGCATGGTCCTGCCGCTGAACCTCTTCCCGGGCTGGCTCGGGACCGTGGCCTCCGTCCTCCCCTGGTCCGCGATGGTGCAGGTCCCCGCCGACCTCTACCTGGGCAAGCGGGACGTCCTGGAGGCGCTGGGGTTCCAGGCGGCCTGGGTGGTGGCCCTGATGGTCCTGGGTGCCCTGGTCACCGCCGCCGCCCGCAGGAAGGTGGTGATCCAGGGTGGCTGACCGCGACGCCCCCGGGAGGCCCGCCGCGGCACGGGACGGGGACGCCCGATGGTGAGGACCTATCTCCTGCTGGCCTGGACCTGGCTGAGGGCCTCGGCGCAGTACCCGGGACCGCTGATCATGATGATGCTGGGCTCGCTCGTGGTCAACGCGCTCGACGTGGTGGCGATCTGGGTGATCTTCGAGCACACCGCCTCGCTGGGCGGCTTCGGCCTGGCCGAGGTGATGTTCCTGTACGGCACCGCCGGCCTGTCCTTCGCCCTGGCCGACATGCTCTTCGGCAACGTCGACCGGCTCAGCAGGCAGATCAGGACCGGAGACTTCGACACCATGCTGATCCGCCCGGCGAGCGCGTTCGTGCAGATGGCCGTCGACCGCTTCGGCGTGCACCGCTTCGGCAGGACGCTGCAGGCAGCCGTCGTCCTGGGCCTGGCGGTGTCCGCGCTCGGCCCGCCCCGGGAGCGGGCCTGGATGATCCCGCTGATGGTCGTGTGCGGGACCGTCATCTTCACCGCGGTCTTCACCCTCGGCGGGGCCGTGCAGTTCCTGCTGACCGACGCCCCCGAGGTGGCCAACGCCTTCACCTACGGCGGCGTCACCCTCACCCAGTACCCGCTGAACGTGTACGGCTCCGAGCTCGTGCGGGCCGTCACGTTCACGGTGCCGCTGGCGTTCGTGAACTGGCAGCCCGCGCTGTTCGTGCTGGATCGCGCCGACCCCCTCGGCCTGCCCCACTGGTTCCGCTTCGCCTCGCCCCTGGCGGCCGTCGCCCTGGCCGCCGTCGCCGCCCTCGCCTGGCGGGCGGGCATCCGCCGCTACCGCTCGACGGGAAGTTGACACATGATCGAACTCGACCGGGTCGGCCGCTCGTTCACCGTGGGCCGGCGCAGGAACAGGACGACCGTGCACGCCGTACGGGATCTGTCGTTCGCCGTCGGGGCCGGGGAGTTCGTCGGCTACCTCGGCCCCAACGGCGCCGGCAAGTCCACGACGATCAAGATGCTCACCGGGATCCTGGCGCCCACCTCGGGGAGCATCCGGGTGGCCGGGCTCGATCCCGCGCACCGCCGCGTCGCGCTGGCCCGCAGGATCGGCGTGGTGTTCGGCCAGCGGACCACCCTGTGGTGGGACCTGCCGCTGCGGGACAGTTTTCACCTGATCCGCCACCTTTACAAAGTAGATCAACAAGATTTCCAGCGCAGGCTGGCCGAGCTCACCGAGCTGCTCGGGCTCGGCGATTTCCTGTCCACCCCGGTCCGGCAGCTCAGCCTGGGCCAGCGGATGCGCGGCGACATCACCGCCGCGCTCCTGCACGACCCCGCCGTCCTGGTGCTCGACGAGCCCACGATCGGGCTGGACGTGGTCAGCAAGGTCGCCATGCGCGACTTCCTGCGACGGCTCAACGCCGAGCGCGGCACCACGGTCCTGCTCACCACCCACGACCTGGGCGACATCGAGAAGCTCTGCCACCGGGTGATACTGATCGACCACGGCACCCTGGCCTTCGACGGCACCCTCGACGCCCTGCGCGCCACCGCGCCCGAGGAGGGGTCCATCGAGGACGTGGTCGCCCGCCTCTACGCCGGCTCCGGCCCGCCGGAACCGGCCGGCGGCCACTGACGCGCTCCCCGGCGCGAAAGGCCGGGGCACCGGCCGGCGTCCGGGGAGTCCCCGGACGCCGGCCCCGGGTCAGTAACCCTCGCCGGCCTCGGCGTACTCCCCGTCCCCGGGCCGGGAGGTCCAGCGGGAGGACATCAGCGCCGGCAGGAAGAGCAGGACGCCGAGCAGGGCGTAGACCCCGGTGGTCAGCAGCATCCCCATGCCGCGCCCGGCCTGCAGGAGCGCCTCGGGCATGGCCGGGTCGCCGGGGGCGAGGGCCAGGGCGCGCCTGAGGTCCAGGGCATAGACCACGCTCCAGGCGAGCAGGGCCATCGAGGGGACGAAGGTGGCCAGCGGCGAGACGCGACCGGCGGCCACCAGCCCGGTCACCAGCCCGACCCCGGCCATCACGCCGAGAGCGGTCCAGGTCGACGGCCCGCTCTCGGGCCACCCGGCGGGCGGGCTCGCACCGGGGAGGAAGAGGGCCGTGTTCGCCTCCATCACGGCCCAGCCGGCTCCCAGGAGCAGCACCGCCGTCACGACCAGGCCGGTGAGGAGTCCAAGGACGTGCCGCATGCCTACCACCCCGGGTCCTGCAGGACGAGTCGCGGTCGCGGTCACGATACCGGCAAAAACTCCCGGGTGGCAGGGGGGCCGGGGCGTGAGAGCATGTGGGTCACCATGCGTGCCCGGCTACCCCTACGACTCGTGCGCGCGGCCGCCTTCTCGGCCGTCTGCGTGACGCTCGCCGTCCTCGGCCACGTGGTCGCGGGCGGCTCGGGGCCCGCCGCGTGGGCGGTGGCCGCGAGCGGGGCCGCGGTCATGGCGTCGGCCGTGCCGCTCGCCGGGCGCGAGCGGTCCACGGCGGCGATCAGCACCGGCCTGGCGGTGCTCCAGGTGTCGCTGCACGAGCTGTTCGCGCTGGGCGACACCACCGGGCCGCCGCCCTGGCACGCCCACGGCGGAGGGCTGGGCGAGAGCCTGGGCATGCTGCTGGCGCACCTCACCGCGACGCTGATCACCGGCTGGTGGCTGGCCCGCGGCGAGACCGTGCTGTGGGCGCTGCTGCGCTCGGCCACCCGCCGCCTCGGCGAGCTGCTCGGGCTCGTGGTGTTCCTCCTCCGTCCCCCGGCGGGGGCCGGGACCCCGCGCGCGTACCCCCACGGCGCCTCTCCGGTCGTACGAACCGTCCTGCGTCACTGCGTCAGCCGGCGTGGTCCTCCACTGCCCGCCGGCTGAACCGACCCAGAAGTTCGTCCGCGGCCGGGTGTCCCCGGTCCGCCGAGTCGCCGAAGTGGAGATCCACCATGTCGTTTTCCCGTACCTGCCGTCGCCTGGCCGCCGTCACCGCCGGTGTCACCGCCCTGACGCTGGGCCTGGCCCTGCCCGCGCTCGCGCACGTCACGATCAACCCCTCCAGCGCCCAGCAGGGCGGTTTCACCAAGGTCGCCTTCCGGGTGCCGAACGAGCGTGACGACGCCTCGACGACCAGGCTGGAGGTGACCTTCCCCGTCGACCACCCGCTGGCGTTCGTCTCGGTCAGGCCGGTCCCCGGCTGGGACGTCAAGGTGGTCGAGGGCAAGCTGCCCAAGCCGGTCACCACCGAGTACGGCGAGCTCACCGAGGCGGTCACCAAGGTCACCTGGTCGGGCGGGAAGATCGAGCCCGGCCAGTTCCAGGAGTTCGAGGTCTCGATGGGCGCGCTGCCCACCGGCGTCGACCGGCTGGTCTTCCCGGCCGTGCAGACCTACAGCGGCGGCGAGGTCGTCCGCTGGGACGACGAGCCCAAGGCCGACGGCTCCGAGCCCGAGCACCCGGCCCCGGTGCTCACGCTCACGCCCGCCGCCGAGGGCTCGGGGCACGGGGCCTCGGCGTCGCCCGCGCCGGCCTCCCCCGCGCCGGCCTCCCCGGCGGCGTCCTCGGCCGCCGCGGCCGCCCCCTCGGTGGCGCCCGCCGCCTCCCGGGGGCCGGACGGCACCGCCCGCCTGCTCGGCGGGGCCGGTCTGGTGCTCGGGCTCGCCGGGGTCGTGATCGGCGGGCTCGGCCTGCGCCGCGGCCGTACCTCCTGACCCGCCTGATCCGCCCGGACCGCCCGGACCGCCCTTCCGGCCGCCGCCCGGTCCCCCGGGTGATCGGGTGATCGGCGCCGCGGCCGGGCCGCCGGGCCGCCCTCGCGGTCGTCGCCGGCGGCCCGGCCGCGGCGCCTTCCGTCAGCGACCCCGCCAGGGGCCGGAGCTGCCTCGGACGACCAGTTCCACCGGGACCAGGTGGGTCTCGCCCGGGGCCTCGGCCCGGGTGCGGATCTGCTCCAGCAGGATGTCGACGCAGAGCTGGCCGTTGCGGTCGAAGTCCTGCCGGATCGAGGTCAGGCCGGGCCAGAAGTGGGCCGACTCCGGCATGTCGTCGAAGCCGACCACGCTGACGTCGCCGGGGACCGCGCGGCCCGCCTCGTGCATGGCGCGCATCACGCCCAGGGCCATCTGGTCGTTGGCGGCGAAGACGGCGCTCACCTCGGGCCGCCGGGCCAGATAGCCTCCGACCAGGTGGCCCGAGTCGGCGGTCCAGTCGCCGAAGAGCACCTGGGGCACCGGCCGTCCGGCCCGCTCCAGGGTCTGGCGCCAGGAGGTGTGGCGGTGCCGGGCGGAGTTGGAGTCGTGCGGGCCGGCCACGTGCCAGACGGTCGGGTGGCCGAGGTCGAGCAGGTGCTCGGTGGCCAGCCGCGCGCCGGCCGCCTGGTCGGAGTCGACCACGGGGTAGCTGTGGCCGCCGTAGCCGTCCGACAGCACGACGGGCACGCCCGGCGGCAGGCGCAGCGTCCGCATGTCGAGCACCTCGGACTCGATGATCACCACCCCGTCGATCGCCTGGGTGCTGAGCCTGGTGAAGGCGTCCCGGAACTCCTGGTGGGTGGGGGCGGTGACCCCGACGAGGTTGATGGAGAAGCCGGCCGCGCGGGCGGCGGTGGCGATGCCGTCCAGGGTGCGCACGTTGCCGTACCGGCTGAGCGTGAAGCTGATCACCCCGATGGTGCCGAACCTTCCGGTCGCCAGCGCGCGGGCGGCGCTGTTGGGCTGGTACCCCAGCGCCCGCATCGCGCTCAGGACCCGCTCCCTGGTGGCGTCCTCGACGTTGGTGCGGTTGTTGGCCACCCGGGAGACGGTCTGGGGGGACACCCCGGCCAGCCGGGCCACGTCCGCCATGGACGGGGCGCCGTGGCCGCGCCCCCTGCCGGCCCGTGATCCGTCGTCGACCGCCGTCACCCGACCTCCCCTCTCCCCGCAGAATGGTGTCACGTCGCCGCGGTTCCCCGACCCAGCTGTGGCAGCGCTAACACACTAGCGTCCCGATGCCCGATGACGGCGGGCGCGTGTTACGGAAATGTTTCCTGCTCACCTCGGCAATCTATTGACGCGCCCGATCGCGCACCGTGATGCTCATGCCGTGCGGCCATGGCAGCGCTAACATGGACAAGGAGGGCAGACGTCATATGACAGACACGCCCCTCGGCGCGAGGGCGGCACGGCCCGCGACCCCCAGGACACGCTCGCGCCGAAGCTCCGTACGACGCCCCTGGGTGGGATGGGCCTTCGCCGCCCCGTTCTGCGTCGTCTTCCTGTTCGCGATCGTGACGCCGCTGGCCTACGCGCTCCACCTGAGCCTCTTCCAGGACCGGCTGGTCGGCGGGAACGTCTTCGTCGGCCTGGCCAACTACGCCGCCGCCTTCCAGGACCGGCTCTTCCACGCCGGCCTGCTGCGGGTGGGGCTCTTCCTGGCGGTGCAGGTCCCGGTCATGCTCGCGCTCGCCCTGCTGGTGGCGCTCGCGCTGGACAGCGGCCGGCTCCGCCTCGCCAGCGCCTACCGCCTGGGGATCTTCGTGCCGTACGCGGTCCCGAGCGTGGTCGCCGCCTTGATGTGGGGCTACCTCTACGGCGACGAGTTCGGCCTGCTGGGCGGCCAGGCGCTGTCGGGCTCGTGGATCCTCGCCTCGATCGGCAACATCGTCACCTGGGAGTGGACCGGCTACAACGTGCTGATCCTCTACGCCGCGCTGCGGGTGGTCCCCGGCGAGCTGTACGAGGCGGCGGCGATCGACGGCGCCGGCGAGGTACGCAAGGCTGTGAGCATCAAGCTGCCCGCGCTGCGCCCGGCCCTGCTTCTCGCCGCGATCTTCTCGATCATCGGCAGCTTCCAGCTCTTCAACGAGCCGAACGTGCTGACCACGCTGGCCCCGGCGGAGATCACCACCTACTACACGCCCAACATGTACGCCTACAACCTGGCCTTCAACGGCCAGCAGTACAACTACTCCGCCGCGGTCGCCGTGGTGCTCGGCGGCGTGACCATCGTCGTGGCCTACGCGGTGCAGCTGGTCACCGCCCGAAGGGAGCGCCTGTCGTGAAGCGCGCCGTGCTCACGGTCCCGATGCTGGCGATGCTGCTGTACTGCCTGCTCCCGCTGGTCTGGCTGTTCTTCAGCGCGACCAAGACCAACGCCGGGCTGTTCGACAGCTTCGGCCTGTGGTTCGCCGACGACTTCGCCCTCGTCGACAACGTCCGCCAGGTCTTCACCTACCAGGACGGCGTCTACGGCCGCTGGTTCCTCAACACCGTGCTCTACGCGGTCGCCGGGGCGGGCGGCGCCACCGTGATCGCGGCCCTGGGCGGCTACGCCCTGGCCAAGTACGACTTCCCCGGCTCGCGGGTGCTGTTCGCGATCGTGCTGGGCGCGATCACGGTGCCCACCACGGCGCTCGCCGTGCCGACGTTCCTGCTGTTCACCCGGCTCGGCCTGGTGAACACCCCATGGGCGGTGCTGATCCCGGCGCTGGCCAGCCCGTTCGGCCTCTACCTGATGCGCGTCTACGCCGCCGACGCGGTGCCGACCTCGATGATGGAGGCGGCCCGGCTGGACGGCGCCGGGGAGTTGCGCATCTTCCTGTCCATCTCGCTGCGCCTGCTGCGGCCGGGCCTGGTGACCGTGCTGCTGTTCACCCTCGTCGCCACCTGGAACAACTACTTCCTGCCGCTGATCGTGCTGAGCGACCCGGCCTGGTACCCGCTGACCGTCGGGCTGAACCAGTGGAACAGCCAGGCGGGCAGCGCCGCGGGCGGCCAGGCCGTCTACAACCTGGTGCTCACCGGGTCGCTCGTCGCGATCGTCCCGCTCGTCGTGTCCTTCCTCCTCCTCCAGCGTTACTGGCAGTCCGGCCTGTCGGCCGGCGCCGTCAAGTAGCACCCCTCACCACCGCCTCCGGAGGTTTCTCACCATGCGTCCTGCCACGCGGGCGGCCTCGGCCGCAGCGCTCTGCCTCTCCCTGCTCACGCTGGCCGCCTGCGGCGGCTCGCCCGTCCCGCCCTCCGGCGCGCCGGCGGCCGGGGCGAGCGCCGGGTCCGCCGACATCGACAAGGCCCTGCAGACCGACACCACGCTGACGTTCTGGTCGTGGGTGCCCAACATCGACAAGACGGTGGCGCTGTTCCAGAGGAAGTACCCCAAGGTCAAGATCAACCTGGTCAACGCCGGGCAGTCCGCCGCCCACTACACCAAGCTCCAGTCCGCGGTGAAGGCCGGCAGCGGGGCGCCGGACGTGGCGCAGCTGGAGTACTTCGCGCTGCCGCAGTTCGCGCTCTCCAAGGCCGTGGTCGACCTCAACGCCTACGGCGCGGCCGAGCTCAAGGAGAGGTTCAGCCCCTCGGCCTGGGACCAGGTCAACGTCAACGGCGGCGTCTACGCGGTCCCGCAGGACACCGGCCCGATGACGATGTTCTACCGCACCGACGTCTTCGAGCGGCTGAGGCTGGAGCCGCCGAAGACGTGGGACGAGTTCGTCGCCGTCGCCGAGAAGATCAAGAAGGACGACCCCGCCAACTTCATCACCAGCCTCGACCCCGGTGACGCGGGCGGCGTCGACAGCCTGATCTGGCAGGCGGGCGGGCGGCCGTTCGCCATCGAGAACGCCACCACCACCCGGATCGGCTTCCTGGACGAGGGCGGCCGGCGCTGGGCCGAGATGTGGTCGAGGCTGACCAGGGACAAGCTCGTCGACCCCGTGGCGGGCTGGAACGACGCGTGGTGGAAGGACATGGCGAGCGGCAAGTACGCGATGTGGATGGCGGGTGCCTGGGCGCCCGGCGCCATCGAGAGCACGATCCCGCAGTCCAAGGGCAAGTGGCGCGCCGCGCCCATGCCCGCCTGGGACGCCTCCGCGCCGGCGAACGCCGAGAACGGCGGCTCGGGCGTGTCCGTGCTCGCGCAGAGCAAGAACCCGCTCGCGGCCGTGGGCTTCGCCCGGTGGCTGAACACCGACCCCGAGGCGGTCAGGTCGCTGAACACCGCCTCCGGCCTGTTCCCGGCGACCAGGGAGCTGCTGGAGAGCCCCGAGTTCCTCGACGCGAAGATCCCGGTCCTGGGCGACCAGCAGGCCAACAGGGTGTTCGCCGAGGGGGCCGCCCAGGTGGGCAAGGGCTGGCAGTACCTGCCGTTCCAGGTCTACGCCAACAGCGTCTTCAAGGACACCGTGGGCCAGGCGATCGCCGGCGGCACCGACCTGGGCGCGGCCCTGACCGCGTGGCAGCAGCAGATCGCCGGCTACGCCCGGCAGCAGGGCTTCACGGTCTCCGGATCCTGACCCCGCTCCCGCCCCCCGTTTCCCGCTCCCACATTCCGGCCATCGCCGGAAATATCGTTAAAAGGATGGACATGCCGCAGCGCTGGATCCGCTGGCCCCGGCCCACCGGCCTGGCCTACGGCGCCGACTACAACCCCGAGCAGTGGCCCGAGGAGGTCTGGCACGAGGACGTCCGGCTGATGCGGGAGGCCGGGGTCAACCTGGTCAGCGTGGGGATCTTCTCCTGGGCCCGGCTCCAGCCCGCACCGGACCGGTGGGACTTCGGCTGGCTGGACCGGGTCCTGGACCTGCTCCACGAGGGCGGTGTCGCCGTCGACCTGGCGACGGCCACCGCCTCTCCCCCGCCGTGGCTGACCCACGCCCACCCCGAGATCCTGCCGGTGGACCACGAGGGACGGCGCCTGCACCACGGCGGGCGCCAGGCGTGGTGCCCCAGCTCGCCGGTCTACCGCGAGCACGCGCTGCGGCTGACCGAGGAGATGGCCCTGCGCTACGGGGAGCACCCGGCCCTGGCCCTGTGGCACGTCTCCAACGAGCTGGGCTGCCACAACGCCCGCTGCCACTGCGACGTCTCCGCGGCGGCGTTCCGGGACTGGCTGCGCGAGCGGCACAAGAGCCTCGACGGCCTCAACGCCGCCTGGGGAACCGACTTCTGGAGCCAGGTCTACTCCGGCTGGGAGGAGATCCTGCCCCCGCGCCTGGCCGCCTCGTACGTCAACCCGACCCAGCAGCTCGACTTCGCCCGGTTCTGCTCGGACGCGCTGCGCGACCAGCTCCGCGCCGAGCGCGACGTGCTGCGCCGGATCACCCCGGACGTCCCGGTGACCACCAACTTCATGATCATGGGTGGGACCAGGAACATGGACTACGCCTCGTGGGCGGGCGAGGTGGACCTGGTCTCCAACGACCACTACCCCGACGGGGCGAGGGAGCGGCCCGAGATCGAGCTGGCCTTCTCCGCCGACCTGACCCGGGGCGTGGCGGGCGGCGCGCCGTGGCTGCTGATGGAGCACGCGACCGGCGCGGTGAACTGGCAGCCGGTGAACGTCGCCAGGCCGGCCGGGGCGATGCGGCTGGGCAGCCTGGCCCACGTGGCGCGCGGCGCGGACGGCGCCTGCTTCTTCCAGTGGCGCGCCTCCCGCGCGGGCGCGGAGAAGTACCACTCGGGCATGGTGCCGCACGCCGGCACCCGCTCCAAGATCTGGCGCGAGGTGACGGGGCTCGGCCGCGACCTGGCCGCGCTCGCCCCGATCGCCGGTTCCCGCGTGGTCGGCGAGGTCGCCCTGCTCTTCGACTGGGAGTCGTGGTGGGCCGCCGAGCTGGACTCCCACCCCAGCGACCGGCTCCGCTACCGCGAGCTCGCCCTGGGCTGGTACGAGGCGCTGTGGCGGGCGGGCGTGACCGTCGACGTGGTGCCCGTCGGCACCGGCCTGGACGGCTACCGGCTGGTGCTCGCGCCGACCCTGCACCTGACCACCGACGAGACCAACCGGCGCCTGGCCGACTACGTCGAGGCGGGCGGCCACCTGCTGACGACGTACTTCTCCGGGATCGTCGACGAGAACGACCACGTCCGGCTCGGCGGGTACCCCGGCGCCTTCCGCGACCTGCTGGGCGTGCGGACGGAGGAGTTCTTCCCGCTGCCGCCCGGCGTCACCGCCACCGTGCACACCGACGTGGCCGGGCCCGCGTGGGCGGCCACCGACTGGACCGAGCTGCTGGAGACCTCCACCGCCACGGCCGTGGCCCGCTACGCCGGCGGCCCGCTCGCCGGCGTCCCCGCGGTCACGGTCAACTCCCACGGCGCGGGCCGGGCCTGGTACGTCGCCACCCGGCTCGACCCGCGGGCGGTGGCCGCGCTGCTCGGCCGCGTCCTCACCGAGGCGGGCGTGACCCCCGCCGCCGAGACCACGCCCGGCCTGGAGGTGGTGCGGCGGCGCGGCCCGGAGGGCGACTTCCTGTTCGCCCTCAACCACTCCGCCGCCCCGGCGTGGCTGCGCGCGGGCGGCGTCGACCTGCTCACCGGCACCGAGCACGCCCCCGGCGGGTGGGTCGAGGTGCCCGCGACGGACCTGGTGGTGCTGCGCGTCCCCGCGCCCTGACGACGGTCCGCGGGGAGGCTCCCCGGCCGCGGCCCGGGGAGCCCGCGGGGACGGCGGTCAGGCGGTGATGTCCTTGCCGGTGAAACGGGCCCAGGCGACCGAGCCGAACACGACGGCGTGGACGGCGAAGACCAGCAGCCCCCGCCCGAGGTCGCCGGTGGCCACCGGATCGCGCAGCACCGCGTCGAAGCCGCCCCACCACTCGGTCAGCAGGTAAGGCCCGATCGCGGCGAGCTGCGGAAGCCTCCCCAGCACCTGGGCCACGATGACGAGGACCACGGTCCCGGCGATGGCCCCGACGGAGACCTCGGTCAGGGTCGACAGGGCCAGCGCCACGGCGGCCAGGGCCGCCATGCCCGCGGTGACGTACAGCACGACGACGCCGATCCGCAGCAGGCCGTCCAGGAAGGGGATCGTCCCTCCCGACAGCAGCGTGATCGGCCCCACCGGGAACAGCACCAGGCCGCTGAGCAGGGCGGCCAGTGCCACCACGCCGACCGCGGCCAGGCAGAAGACGACCACGCCCGCGTACTTGACGGCCAGCAGCCTGCTCCGGCCGGCCGGGGCGGTGAGCAGGTAGCGCAGCGTGCCGATGCCCGCCTCCCCGGCGATCGCGTCGCCGGCGACGATCGCGACGGCGACCGGCAGGAGCAGCTGCACCAGCAGGTAGAGCGCGGCGAAGGTGAGGAACAGCCCGTTCCCTGCGACCTGCGCGAAGATCCCCGCCCCCTCGCCCTCACCGGAACCGCCGAACGTCCGCACCGCCACGCCGACCAGCACCGGGATCACGGCCAGCACCGCGAGTATGGCGAGGTTCCTGGGCCGCCGGAAGATCAGGCCGAGTTCGGAGCCGAACAGCCGCAGCCACGCCCGGGAGGCGCCCACCCTCACCGGGGCCGCCGCCGTGCCGGTCGGCCTCCCGCCCGCGTCAACCGTCGACATCGAATCCCTCCCCGGTCAGGCCCACGAACACGTCCTCCAGGCTGGGCCGCTGGACGGCCAGGCCGCGTACGGCGACGCCGCCGTCGACCAGGGCGGCGCAGACCCGTTCGGGCGCGGCGGTCCCCAGCGCCGCGCCGACCTCGCCGTCGCCGGAGCGGATCTCCGCCAGCCCGAGCGCGGCCAGCACGGCCGCGGCCCTCGCGGTGTCGGGCGTCAGCACCCGGACCCGCACCGCCTCACCGGCCAGCAGCCCGGCGATGGTCCCCTGGACGACCAGCCGGCCCGCCCGCATGATCGCCGCGTGGGAGCAGACCTGCTCCACCTCGGCCAGCAGGTGGGAGGAGACGAACACGGTCGTCCCCTCGGCGGCGATCTCCTTGACCAGCGCGCGTACCTCCCGGGTGCCCTGCGGGTCCAGGCCGTTGGTCGGCTCGTCCAGGACCAGCAGTTCCCTCGGGCCGAGCAGCGTGGCGGCGATGGCCAGCCGCTGGCGCATGCCGAGCGAGTAGGCCCGGTAGCGCTTGCCCGCCGCCGCGGCCAGGCCCACCCGCTCCAGCGCGAGCCCGATCCTGGCCGAGGCGGTACGCGGGTCGGCCGAGGGGTCGGCGGCGTCGTAGCGGCGCAGGTTGGCCTCGCCCGACAGGTAGGGGTAGAAGGCCGGCCCCTCGACCAGCGCCCCCACCCTGGGCAGCACGCCGCCCATCGGACCGGGCATCGGCGCGCCCAGCAGCCGCCAGCTCCCGGCCGTCGGCGTCACCAGGCCGAGCAGCATGCGGATGGTCGTGGTCTTGCCCGAGCCGTTGGGCCCCAGGAAACCGAAGACCGATCCGGCGGGCACGGCGAGGTCGAGGGAGTCCACCGCCACCTGGCCGCTCCTGAACCGCTTGGTCAGCCCGGCGGTGACGACGGAGAACCCCTCGCCGTCGTCCGGGCCCGGCACGGCGTCCCCGGCACTCCCGGCGTCCCTCGCGCCCGGCGCGTCCGTCACGGCGGTCACGGCGCCCCCGTTCCCGTGTCCGTCCGGATGCCCGTGCGGTTGTCCGTGCGGTTGTCCGTGCGAACGCCCGTTCCCGGGTCCGTCCGCGGCCACGGCCTCGCCGGATCGTCGTCCCGGGACCGGCCGGTCCCGGCGTTCTGCGTGATCGGCACTTCTCCCCCATCGCTCGTCGTGCCCGTCGGTCGTCCCGGCGAGGCAGGGCCCCTGGTCCCGGGGAGGGAACCGGCCGGTGTCCCTCCCCGGGCCGGACTCACTTCCGCCCGGCCGCCTCGACGAGCCTCTCCGGCGTGACGGCGCCGACCAGGAGGCGGCCGTCGTCGGTCAGCAGCGCGGAGACCAGCTTGGTCCGGACGACCTGGCCGCTGCCCCACGGCCCGCTGATCGGCGTGGCGGACTTGCGCAGGGCATCGGCGATCGCGGTGGCGTCCTGCCTGGGAGAGTTGTGCCCCAGGACGTCCTGGCCGCCGGCGTCCTTCGCCGGGGCGTCCTGTCCCGGCTTCGCCACGGCCCCGAGGTCCTCGGGCACGGGCAGCACCGCGACCGTGGTCCAGCCGCTGCCGACGACCTTGACCTTCTTCCCGAGCCTCTCGTGGTCCTCGAACCCGTCCCTGCCGGCCCTGCCCTTCTCGGTGAGCTCGCCGAGCGAGGTCTGGTCGACCTTGGCCCCGGCGGGCGGGGTGAAGGCGAAGTTCTCGGCGGCCGGCGGCGAGAACGTGACGGAGGTGAACCCCACCTCGAAGGCGGGCTCGGCCGCGCTCTTGGCGTACACCTGGACCCGCAGCGGGACCATCGTCTCCCCGTCCAGGGCCAGCTTGACCTCCCTGATCAGGGAGGAGGGGTCCTTGGGCGCGAACGCGAGCTGGTAGGCGGCACGATCGGCCACCTTCTCGGTGCTGCTCACACCGACCACGGTGTCCCGGCCTACCCGCTCCAGCAACGTCCGGGCGAGCTGCTGGGGCGTGGTCGCCGGCAGCGCCTCATGGGCCCGCCGGGCGGGCCCGTGCTCACCGGCCTTCTCGGCGCCGTCGGCCGTGACCCGGGTGGCCTTGTTCACGTCGCTCTGCCAGAGCCAGACCTGGTCGCCGTTGACGATCAGGTCGGTCTCGCTCATCCGGCCCGGCATGGCGAGGCGGATCTTGTCGGCGCCGCCGTACCAGACCTTCAGCTCGTGCGAGCCCGCGAGCAGGGCGGCGGGCGAGGTGCCGCTCATGCCCGTCAGGTCGGGAAGTCCAGGCAACCCGAGCGAGGCGGTCTGCATGACCGTGCCCGACATGGGCTTCGGCTCGGCCGTACCGGCCCGCGCGGCGCTCGCGAGCAGTTGCTCGGCGGTGCGCTCGGGCAACACGGGATCTCCCTGGACGGCGGCGATGACCGGGCCCGCCCCGATGGCCCCGGCCAACGCCGCGACCGCGACGACCGGCACGCCCCATCTCATCGCGCGGCCCCGTCTTCCTTGCTCGGACATCTCATTCCTCCACGGTATGCCGTCGGTCCCCGTCGAAAGCAGCGTGCGTGAACGTCGCTGTGCTGACGCTGAGACAGACTGAGAGGACCCACAGGATTCTCAGCCCTCTCTCAGCCGTCTCTCAGCGCGGATGGCCGAGGATGGGCCGTTCCGGGTGGCGTTCGGGTGACGTCCGGGTGACGGAGGGAGAGGGATGCGCATTCTCGTCGTGGAGGACGAACGGCGGATGGCGGCGGCCCTGCAGCGCGGGCTGCAGGCCGAGGGGTTCGCGGTCGACCTCGCGCACGACGGCGAGGACGGGCTGCACCAGGCCAGGCACGGCGAGTACGACGTGGTCGTGCTGGACGTCATGTTGCCGAAGATCTCCGGCTACAACGTCTGCAAGCAGCTGAGGGCGGAGGAGAACTGGGTACCGGTGCTGATGCTCTCGGCCAAGGACGGCGAGTACGACATGGCCGACGGCCTGGACCTGGGGGCCGACGACTACCTGACCAAGCCGTTCTCCTACGTGGTGCTGGTGGCCAGGCTCAGGGCGCTGCTGCGGCGCGGCGCGAACCGGCGCCCGGCCGTGCTGCGGGCCGGTGACCTGGCGCTGGACCCGGCACGGCGGCGGGTGACCCGGGGCGAGACCCCGGTGGAGCTGACCCCCCGGGAGTTCGCGCTGCTGGAGTTCCTGATCCGCCACCACGACGAGGTGGTCTCCAAGACGGAGATCCTGGAGCACGTCTGGGACACCTTCGACACCGATCCCAACGTGGTCGAGGTCTACGTCGGCTACCTGCGGCGCAAGATCGACGTGCCGTTCTCCAGGAACGCGCTGCAGACGGTGCGGGGAGCCGGGTACCGGCTGGCCGGCGACGGCGGATGAGCGCGGTGACCGAGCCGGGAACGGGACAGGGCACGGGACAGGGCACCGGACAGGACACGGGGCGGGGCACGGGGCGGGAAGCCGGGCGGGGCGGCCGGGCTGTGGCGCCGGGCCGGGTGGCCGGGCCCGGCGGCACGGGCGCGCAGCCGGGAGGCCGCGCGGCCGGGCTGTGGCGGCGCAGGAGCCTGCGCTTCCGGCTGACCGCCGCGGCCTCGGCCGCGGCCTCGGCCGTGCTGGCGGTCTCGGCGTACGCGATGATGGGCGTGCTCGGCAGCGCGCTGATCGGCACCATCGACGAGTCGATCTACCAGCGGGCCCGGGACACGGTCTCGCTGGCCGACGCCGGGCGGCTGCCCGACCAGACGACCTCGCCGGACGGCACGCTCCTCCAGGTGGTCGACGGCCGGGGGCGGATCACCCACGCCACCCCCGGCACCGACCGGCTGGTCCCCCTGCTGGACGGGCCTGCGCGGGCCGCGGCGCTCGGCGCCGGCCGGGCGCGCTTCCTGGACGGCGGGCCGTACGGCATCCCGCACCTGCTGCGGGTCCGGGTGCTCAGCGCCGACCACGGGCTGACGGTGATCGCGGCCCGGCCCTTCAGCGAGGTGCAGACCAGTCTGGCCACCGCCGGGCACGTGCTGCTGGTCGGCACCCCGCTGCTGCTGGTGCTGCTCGCGGGGGCGAGCTGGATGATCATCGGCAGGACACTGCGGCCGATCGCGGCGCTGAGGCGGGGCGCGGAGGAGATCACCGACACCGCCCGGTCGCGCCGCCTGCCGGTGCCCGAGGCGCGCGACGAGGTGCACAGCCTGGCCACCACGCTCAACGCGATGCTGGCCCGGCTGGAGAAGGCCGACGTCCGGCAGCGGGCCCTGGTCTCGGACGCCGCGCACGAGCTGCGCAGCCCGCTGGCAAGCATCCGGCTGCAGCTGGAGGTGGCGCTCGGCCATCCCGGGGGGCAGGAGTGGCGGGAGACGGCCGAGGGCGTGCTGGAGGACACGATGCGCCTGTCCCGGCTGGCCGAGGACCTGCTCGCGCTGGCCCGGCTGGACGAGCGGGGCGGCACGCCGGCGCGCAGGGAGCCGGTGGAGCTGGACCGGCTGGTCCCCCGGGCCGTCGAGCGGTACGGCGCCGGTGTCACGGTGCGGGTCCCCGGCGGCCCGGTCACGGTCACCGGGGACGCGCTGGACCTGGGCCGGGTGCTGGTCAACCTGGTCGACAACGCGCTGCGGCACACCCGCGACCCCGTGCTGGTCGAGCTGCGGGCCGAGGGGGCCGACGCCGTGCTGACCGTCACCGACGACGGGCCGGGCATCCCCGGGCCCGACCGGGAGCGGGTCTTCGACCGCTTCACCCGGCTGGACAGCGCGCGCAGCCGCGACGAGGGCGGGGCCGGGCTGGGACTGGCGATCGTGCGCGAGACCGTGAACGCGCACGGCGGCGCGGTCCACCTGGAGGACGCCTCGCCCGGTCTGCGGGCGGTCGTCCGGCTTCCCCTATCTTGACCGAGGCTTGTCGATGACCTGCTTGGCCGGTGCCGGCCGGGGATCTAGCGTCGCATGCATGACGTCCGGTGACGGCGGCCGCCGAGAGCTGATCCTGCAGGTGGCGACCAGGCTGTTCGCCGCCCTGGGGTACGACAGCACGTCCGCCGCCCAGATCGCCGAGGCCACCGGGCTGAGCGTCGAGGCGCTGGGCGAGGAGTTCGGCGGCAAGCGGGAGCTCTACCTGGAGATCATGGAGCGCGAGTACCGGGCCGAGCGGGGGTTCCTGGAGAAGGCCCTGGAGGGCGCCTCCGTCGAGACCCCCGAGCAGACGGCGGTGACCGTGCACCGGATCGTCGACCAGTACCTGGACTTCTGCCTGGCCCATCCGGAGTTCCCCTCCCTGTGGATGCACCGGTGGCTCTCGGACGCCAGTGACCTCACCGAGCTTGAGCGCCGCTACATCCGGCCGCAGATCACGTTCATCTCCAACGTGCTCACCCCCGCGGTCGACGCCGGGCACGTCGGGGCGCCCGTCGACATGAAGTACACCTTCTGGTCGGTGGTGTGGTGCGTGCACGGGTTCTGCCAGAGCGGGGTGCTCGACCGGGCGGGCGACCGGCAGGGCGTCGACGACCCCGTCGTGCTGGAACGCTTCCGCGGCTACCTGCACCGGATGGTGCACCGGGTCGCCCTCCTGCCCGGGTCGCCGCCCTGAGGCTCGTCCTCGGACATCGCCGATCCCCTTTATGAGAGAATTTTTCACCTTTGGCGGGAATCCACGGCGCTCCCCCGCTCACGGCCGGCGCGATCCGTGTGATCCTGGCAGTCCCCCGGCGGCCCCTGCGGGCCGCGCGCCCCACCGGCCCGCGCGGGCCGTACCCCCGAGGAGACCGATGAGCCTTCCCGACAAGGGCCGCAGCACCTCCGAGCTGCTCGCCGAGATCGCCCGCCTCCGGCGGGACGACCTGCCGGTCCGCGGAGGCAAGGTGACCGCGTACGTCTACGACACCGGGCGTCCCGAGGTGCACGAGGCCGCCGCCCGCGCCTACTTCGAGATGCTGGAGGTCAACACCCTCGACCCCACGGCGTTCCCCAGCGTCGTGGAGATGGAGAAGCAGGTGGTCGGCGCGGTCGCCGACCTGCTCGGCGGGGGGTCGGGCATCTTCACCAGCGGCGGCACCGAGTCGATCATGCTGGCGGTGAAGGCGGCGCGCGACTCCCGCCCGACCACGGGGCGTCCCAGGATGGCGGTCCCGGTGACCGCGCACCCGGCCTTCCACAAGGCCGCGCACTATCTCGGGGTCGTGGTGGACGCCGTCGAGGTGGACCCGGTGACGTTCCGCGCCTCGGTGGCGGGGGTGGAGGCGGCCGTCACCGACGACACCGTGCTGGTGGTCGCCTCGGCGCCGTCCTACCCCCAGGGCGTGATCGACCCGGTCGCCGAGATCGCCGCCCTCGCCGCGGCGCGCGGTGTGCCGTGCCACGTGGACGCCTGCGTGGGCGGGTGGCTGCTGCCGTGGCTGCGCGAGGCCGGGGCCGACGTGCCGCCCTTCGACCTGTCGGTCCCCGGGGTCACCTCGCTCTCGTGCGACCTGCACAAGTTCGGCTACGCCCCCAAGGGCGCCTCGGTCGTGCTCTTCGCCGACCCGGCGCTGCGGCGCAGGGCCTACTTCGCCTCGGCGTCGTGGCCCGGCTACACGGTGATCAACGCGACCGTGCAGAGCTCGAAGTCCGCGGGCCCGCTGGGCGGCGCGTGGGCCACCTTCCAGGCCCTGGGCCGGGAGGGCTACCTGGAGCTGGGCCGCAACACCCTGGCGGCGGCCCGCGCGCTCCGCGAGGGGGTCGCGAAGATCCCGGGCCTGCGGGTGCTGGGCGACGCGGACTCGGCGCTGGTCGCCTTCGGGTCCGACGAGGTCGACGTGTTCGTGCTCTCGGACGAGGCCAGGCGGCGCGGGTGGTTCCTGCAGCCGCAGCTGTCGTACGCGGGCATCCCGGCCAACATCCACGTCACGGTGACCGGGGTGACCCTGCGCGGTGTCGAGGCGATGCTGGAGGTGATCGCCGAGTCCGCCGAGGCGGCCCGCGAGCGCGGGCCCGCGCGGCTCCCCGAGGGGCTGGTGGAGCTGATCGCGGACCTGGACCTGGACGCGCTGGACGACGCGGCCTTCGGCGAGCTGGCGGCCTCGGTCGGGGTGGACCTGGGCGGTTCCGGGCAGCCGGAGATGGCCGTGGTCAACGCGGTCCTGGACGCCCTGCCCGCCGACCGGCGGGAGGCGATCCTGATCCGCTTCCTGTCCGTCATCTACTCCTGAGCCGCGGCGTCACCGCGCGCCCGTTCCGGGGCCGGGGAGTCCCGGCGCGACCGCCCCCGGATCGCGGCGTCCCGGCCCGCGTCCGCTCCCGCCCCGCGTCCGCTTCCAGCCCGCCCGCGGGTCACCGGCCTCTCAGCGCGGTGACGGTGGTGAGCGCGGCGCGGGCGGAGGCGGCGTCGTGGACCCGGAACACCCGGGCCCCCTGCCAGGCGGACACCGCCAGCGTGGCCATGCTGCCGGCGTGGCGCTCGTCCACGGGGAGGCCGCCGAGGGTCTCGCCGACGAAGTCCTTGTTGGACACCGCGACGAGCACCGGCCAGCCGGTGGCGACCATCTCGTCCAGGCGGCGGCCGACCTCCAGGGAGTGCCGGGTGTTCTTGCCGAAGTCGTGCGCGGGGTCGATGAGCACCGACTCCCTGGCGACCCCGGCGGCCACCGCGCGTTCGGCGAGGCCGACGGTGTAGCCGACTACGTCGGCGACCACGTCGTCGTAGGCGACGCGGTGCGGGCGGGTGCGCGGGGCGACGCGGCCGGCGTGCGCGCAGACCAGGCCGATGCCGTGCCGGGCGGCGACGCCTGCCAGATCCGGGTCGACACCGCCCCAGGTGTCGTTGAGCAGGTCGGCGCCGGCCTGGGCGACGACCTCGCCGACCTCGGCGCGCCAGGTGTCGACACTGACGACGAGCCGGGGGTGGCGCCGCCTGACCGCGTCCACCAGGTCGGAGACGCGGCGGATCTCCTCGGCGGGGTCCACCTCGTCGCCGGGGCCCGCCTTCACACCGCCGATGTCGACGATGTCCGCGCCACCGGCCACCGCGGCGTCCACCGCCTCCAGGGCGGCCGTGAAGCCGTAGGTCCTCCCCCGGTCGAAGAAGGAGTCGGGGGTGCGGTTGACCACCGCCATGATCGCGAACTCGCCGGGCCGGAACTCACGGCCACGCAGGCGCAGGATAGTCATCGAGACCGAGCCTATAGCCCGGTGTCGGAGAGGACGGCGCTCCCACCTGCGCCGAACCTCTGGGGGAGAACGAAGGAACCCGGGCGTCCCTACGCGGCCGACCCACTTTCGGCCACGGACAGGAACTCCTGGGCGAGAGCGGGCAGCCGCCGTCGCGCGTGCACGAGGGCGATCACCCGGCGTACCGAGGGGTCGAGGGTGCGGACCACCAGCCCGGCGCGGGCGGCCTGCTCGGCCATCCCCCGGTACCAGAGCATCGAGGCCGTACCCGAACGGACGGTGTTCAGCCAGTTGCCGCGCTCGTCGAGCTGCGTCGCCACCACGGGCGCCACCCCGTGCTTGGCGAAGAGCGCGTCGAACTCCCTGCGCCGGGAGCTGCCGGGCACCGGCAGCACCAGCCGCATGCCGTTGAGCCTCCTCATCGGCACCGGGTCGGGCAGGTCCACGCCGGGCGGGGAGATCAGCACGATCTCCTGGCGCTCCAGCGGGTGGCTGATCAGATCGGTGGGGACGGGAAGGTCCGTGAGGCCGATGTCGGCCCGCTGGTCCCTGATGGCGCTCACCACGCCGTCCCGTCCGTCACAGCGGACGATGTGGATGCGTACCCCCGGGTGCTCGGCGGTGTACGCGGGGAGGAGACGCCCGGCCAGCCCCGGTTCGAGGCTGGGGATCGAGGCGATGCGGAGCTCCGCCTCGGACGTCTGGCCGTGCGTGGACAGGGACTCGATCTCGCGGACGGCGTCGAGCGCCTCCCGGGCCAGCTTGACCACCCGGCGTCCCTGGGACGTGACGACCACGCCACGTCCGGAACGGGCGAACAACGTCATCCCGAGCTCTCGTTCCAGGTCCCTGATCGCACGGGAGAGAGCGGGCTGGGCGATGTACAGCGACCTGGCCGCGTCGGTCATGGTGCGATGCTCCGCCGTCGCGACCACATAGCGGAGCTGCTGCAGATTCATGCCTCGAAGCTAGGTCACGGGTGCCGGATCGGTCCGGCACATCGCGGAGATCACCTCGGATGATTTCGGAATGTAATCGAACGCAGCGACATCCGTGACGGATGATAAATCAGTATGCTTACGCCCTAAATTCGGCAAAAGTCCGATCTTGTGGTTCATGCCGGATGTCCGGATCACCGGGAGGGCGTGGCGCCGGCCGGGGCGCCCCCGCGACCGCGGCTCGCCGCCGCGGGACGACCGCCGGTTCGGGCGGGCGACGAGGACCGCCGGCCCGCCCGGACGCCCCGGCGTCCATCCCGACGGCGCACCTTAAGCGGTCGTTCACCATAGATTGGCCATCTGTCTGTCATGTCCAGGTATGGGGACTAGAATCCTGGCAAATTCTGTTCAACCCCGACGCCTGTCATCTTCAAAGGCTAAGCCGGGCAAAACGCAGCAGGAAGCGGTGTGACGATGCGCCTTGGGCAAGATTCGGGGGATCTCGCCGACGACAGCGGGAAACGGCGCACCCGGCGCCGCGGTGGGAGCCCCGGCGCACGCCAAGGTGGAAGACCGAACCAGGCCGGACCCTCGCAGGCGCCCGCCCCGCCGCAGGCACAGGGACCCGCACAGGCACAGGGACCCGGGCAGGCACAGGGACCCGCACAGGCACAGGGCCCCGGGCACGGCCAGGCCCCCGGGCAGGCCCGGACTTCCGGGCAGGCCCACGCTCCAGGGCAGGCGCAGCCTCCCGGGCGGGCACAGCCTCCTGTGCGGGTCCAGGGCCCCGGGCAGGCTCCGGCCCCCGCCGCCGGGCCGCAGACCACCCGCGCCCAGGACCCCTCCGGCCCCCCGGGGGCGCCCCCGGTGCGGAACGGTCACCACGGACACGAGCCGCCCCCCACCGGGAACGGTCAGCGGCAGCAGGGCACGCCTCCACCGGGGGGCGGCCCTGTCGCCGGAACCGCGGGCGCCGCCGGAACCGCCGGAACCGCCGGAGCCGCCGAGGCGTCCGGGCCGCGACCGCGGTTCGCCAAGCCGCTGACGACCGGCGCCCTCATCGGCTGGACCGCGCTCTCGGCGATCCTGCCCGGTGCGGCGCACCTGCGGGCGGGGAAGCGCCGCCTCGGGTTCATCCTGCTCGCGGCCCTCGGCGTGCCGCTGCTGGGCGGCGCGATCACCGCCGCCGTCGTCCACCTGAGCGGCAACACCGGTGTCTTCGCCCGGGACACCACGATGATGACCGGGGTGGTCCTGGCCGTGGCCGGGGCGGTCGCCTGGTTCCTGCTGCTGCTCTTCTCCTACGTCACGCTGAAGCCGAACCGGCTCAGCGGCAGGGGGCAGATCGTCTCGGGCGTCGTGGTGGGCGTGCTCTGCGTGTCGGTGACGGCGCCGTTCGCGCTGACCGCCAACACCGTGCTGACCCTCAAGCAGACGACCCTCGACATCTTCAAGCCCACCTCGGCCGACCCGACGGCCGTCCCCGTCAAGCACGAGGACCCGTGGGGCGGTCGCAAGCGGGTGAACTTCCTGCTCGTCGGCGGTGACGGCGCCGGGAACCGGGAGGGCGTGCGGACCGACAGCATGAACGTGGCCAGCGTGCACGTCGCGACCGGCAACACGGTCATGTTCAGCCTCCCGCGCAACCTGCAGCACGTCCGCTTCTCGCCCGGCAGCGCGCTCGGCAAGCGGTTCCCCGACGGTTTCATGCGCGAACTGCCCAACGGCGGCCTGCTCAACGAGGTCTGGCAGTACGCCGAGGACCACCCCGAGGTCGTGCCGGGCAAGAAGGCCGGGGAGCGGGGCCCGGCGGCGCTGATGGACGCGATCGGCCACACGCTCGACCTGAAGGTCGACTACTACGCCCTGGTCAACATGTTCGGCTTCGCCAGGATGGTGGACGCCATCGGCGGCCTGAAGATCAGGGTCGAGCGGGACATCCCCTGGGGCGGCCTGTACGGCACGGCCGGGACGATCAAGGCCGGCTACCGCACGCTCTCGGGCGAGGAGGCGCTCTGGTACGGGCGCTCCCGCGTCGGCAGCGACGACTTCTCCCGGATGGCCCGCCAGCGCTGCGTCATCGGGGCCTTCGCCCAGCAGGCCACCCCGTCGGTCGTGCTCACCAACTTCGGCAAGATCGCGGGTGTGGCCAGGAAGATGGCCAAGACCGACATCCCCCGCGAGCTGGTGGAGCACCTCACCGAACTGGCGCTCAGGGTCAAGGACGCCAGGATCACCAGCCTGCAGTTCGTGCCGCCGGAGTTCTACACCGGCTCGCCCGACTGGCAGAAGATCCGCACCGCCACCGCCAGGGCGCTGCGCCGCTCGGAGCAGCCCGCCCGGCGGCCGCAGGCCGCGGGCGTGACCGCCTCGCCCGGTGCGAGCGGCGCGACGTCGGCCTTCACGCCCGGCCCCTCCCGGAGCGCCTCGGCGCGGCCGGGCCGGACGCCCACCCCGAACGGCAAGCCCACGGGTGAGTCCCTCAGCGAGCTCTGCGGATTCTGACCGGCCGGGCGGGGCGGCCCCGGGGTTCCCGACGAACCCCGGGGCCGCCCCGCCTCAGGCGACGGCCTTGGCGGTCCTGGGCAGCAGCGCGAAGGCGCCCAGGTAGATCAGGCCGGCCACGATCAGCAGCGCCTGGTAGCCGATGACCAGCGCCAGGTACTCCAGGCAGCCGCCGACCATGGCGCCCAGCAGGTTCGCGCCGAAGGACACGGTCGGGTCGGCGGAGTCGGCGAAGCGCTTGGCGAACACCACGTTGGCCGCGAAGATCGGCAGGAACGCCACGACCACGGCCGCCACCGCGCGCAGCGGCAGCGGCAGCCCCAGCAGCCAGGAGTTGGGCACCAGCCAGGCCAGGACCAGCCCGGCCAGCAGTATCCCGTACATGACCGGCAGGGACGGCACCCGGAAGCGGCGGGTCACCTCCACCGCGGCGAGCACGGCGACCAGCACCCCAGCGAACACGATCGCGTTCACCACCCAGGTGGTGCCGAACAGCAGCGCGAAACCGGTGACGCTCTTGGTCTCCAGGAGCAGGAACGCCACCCCGAGCAGGAACAGGTCCGCGTACGGCCGCATCCTGCGGTACGGGCCGGCCACGGCCCGGACGGCGAGCAGGCTGACCAGGAGGATCAGCCCCAGCGTGACGATGTAGATCTGCGGGATCGTCCGGTCCTTCAGGTAGAGGAAGGGCAGGTCGTCACTGGCCGGCGGCGGGGTCTGGGCGGTCGCTCCCGCCCACTCTGCGCCGCACCGCTGTCCCTGCGGGGTGAGGCCCGCGGTGATGACCGCCTGCTGGCCGGTCTCGCTGACGATGTCGACGCACGGCTTGTGCCCGAACGCGGCCTGCATGGTCGCGCCGAGCCGGTCGACCAGCCAGCTCTCCCGGTAGTAGTTGTACATCGAGAAGGCGCCGCCGGGTTTGAGGTGGTCCCTGGCCGCCTCCATCGCCTGCTGGGTGAACAGGTAGCTCTCCAGCCGCAGCGAGCTGGCCCCGGAGACCAGGGTGAGCGAGTCGGGCAGCGCGAACAGGATCAGGTCGTACTTCTTGGAGGTCCCCTCCAGGAAGGCGCGGCCGTCGGTGACGTGGGCGGTGACCCGGGGGTCGCCGTAGGGCAGGTCCGGGTGGTAGGAGCGGCCGAGCTCGAGCAGCTTGGGGTCGATCTCCACGGCGTCCACCCGCCCGGCGCCCTTGGACAGGGCGATCGACACGTCGGTGCCGCTGCCCGCGCCCACGATCAGCACGTCGTCCAGCCTGCCGGAGGCGGCCCGCTCGTACGGCAGGGCGTACTGGCGCTCCCACTCCAGGCGGCTCTTCGCCGGTGAGGCCTGCTGGTGCGGGATGCCGTTGACCTTGATGTCCATCAGCGGCACGCCCTCCCACTGCCCGCGCACGTAGGTCACCTTGTAGTACGGCGACCACAGCGCCCCGGCCGTCAGCGTCTCGGTGGCGAGGGCGCCGACGATGACGAGCGACGGCACGATCAGCGCCACGCGGGCCCAGACCCTGCGGGGCCACAGCAGCACCGCGTAGGCGACCGCGGCGATCGTCCCCCACACCACCGGCGGCGCGCTGAGGAACGACAGCGCGGTGAACAGCCCGATGCCGCTGAGGCTGCCGATCAGGTCGTAGCGGTAGGCCTCCAGCCGTTCGAGCTCGGGGAAGCAGCGCCCGACCAGCTCGGCCGGGCCCATCAGCACGATCGCCGCCGCGGCGAAGATCACGGGCAGGATCAGCCAGGGCGGCGGCCCGCTGGTGCTCAGGCTCGTCCAGTACAGGACGCCCTCGGTCTGGCGGTCCACCGTCACCGGGAAGAACAGCACGACCAGGACCAGCACGGCCAGCACGATCGGCGAGTAGTACGGCTGGCGGGTGGTGCGGCCCACCCGCAGGAAGCCGAGCCCGATGCCGAGGAACGATCCCAGGAGGACGAAATTGGTGAAGTAGCTCAGGTGAACGATGTTCGATCCGGTCCACCGGATCAGGGCCAGCTCCAGGAAGAGCATGAAGCCGCTGGCCACGACCAGTCTGGGCCGGGTGGGCATCCAGTGGGCGTGCCGGACTTCGGGGCGCGGGATTGGCGTCGTCTCCGCCGCTGCGGTCATGCCGCCCAACGTAGTGATCGACACCGGCGCAGGGAAGGAAATCCACACCGGTTGTTTGCACCGTCTATGCGGCATGGCTCCTGTTCGGTGCGGGTTTCAACGGCTGGACGCGGCCGGGGTGGATGAAGGAATGTGGTGGGACCTGATCCCCCTCGACTCCCGGTGGTGCGTCATGCGGGTCCTGCTCCAGCTCCGCCCCTCCCCCGACGTCGTCGCGGCCGTGGCCGACCCCACGATGAGCACCGCGGCCTCCGACGTCGCCGACGCGCTGCCCGGGGTGGTCCTGGACCCCTCCTACGCCCCGGTCGTGGCGCCCCGCCCGGTGCCCGCCGCCGGGGGCGGCGACCCGCTGTCGCTGAACCAGCCGCTGGCGTTCTCCTTCGCCGACGACGAGGCCTCCGTCCTGGTCCGCGGGGAGATCTCCGACGACGAGGTGTCCACCCGGATCACCCTGCTGCCCGCGCTCCGGCGCGAGGTGGTGGGGGTGTTCGCCGACCCGGTGATCCGGCCGGGCCTGACCTGCGGCGGCACGCCCCCGGTAGGTGACTGGCACGACGTGGAGCGGCTGCTCGGCGTCGCCGACCTGGCCGCCGAGGGTCTGGACGGCTCCGGGGTGGCGCTCGCGATCCTCGACAGCGGCGTCAACCGCGCGCACGTCGCCCGCCGGCTGGGCCGGGAGGTGACCCTCGACGTGGGGCGCAGCTGGAAGCCCGAGGGGGTGACGGGCAGGGCCGGTGAGTTCCCCGTCGACCACGGCACGATGTGCGCCTTCGACGCGCTCATCGCCGCCCCCAGGGCGTCGATCGTCGACGTGCCCGTGCTGCTCTCCCGGCGTCCGGGCGGTTCGGCGCTGGACGGCCTGCTCTCGGACGCGGTGGCGGCCTTCGCCCACCTGCGCACCGTCCTGGAGGACCAGCCCGCCGCCTCGCGCTCCCTGGTGATCAGCAACAGCTGGGGGTCCTTCTCCCCGGAGTGGGACTTCCCCGCGGGCCATCCGGGCAACTACTCCGACAACCCGGCCCACCCGTTCAACCTGATCGTCTCCAGCCTGGAGCGGGCCGGCGCGGACGTGCTCTTCGCCGCGGGCAACTGCGGCCGCGACTGCCCGGACGGCCGCTGCGCCTACCCCGAGCGGCCGATCACGGGCGCCAACTCCCACGCCGCCGTGCTGTCGGTCGGGGGCGTCGACACCCGCGGCGAGCGGGTCGGCTACTCCTCCCAGGGGCCCGGCCGCCTGTTCGCCCGCAAGCCCGACCTGTGCGCCTACACCCATTTCTCGGGCTCGCGGGCGTTCGGCGACGACGAGCCCGACTCGGGCACCTCGGCCGCGTGCCCGGTCGCGGCGGGCCTGGTCGCGGCCGTGCGCACCCTCTGGCCCGCCTCCCGGCTGTCCCCCGCCCAGTTGCGCACCCTGCTGCGCCGGACCGCCGACGACCGCAGCGACGTCGGGTTCGACGACGACCACGGCTACGGGGTCGTCGACCCCTCCGGGGTACTCGCCTCATTGCGGCGCCGGGCGGGGCGCGTACCGTGAGGTGATGGTCCTCATCACGGTGCGGCTCCCCTCCGGCGCGACGCTCGCGCAGGCCCTGCGGCATCTGGAGCTGCCGGAGGAGGAGGTCGACGTCGGGTACGGCCTGGTGCTCATCGATCCCCTCGATCCGGGCCAGGGCCTGTACGGCCTGCGGGTGAGCGAGAGCGCCGCCCGTCGCACCGGCCTCGCGGCGGGCGGGGGGCCCTACGCCGATCCGCGCATAGAGCCCTACGGCCCCCCGGAGTGAGACCCGGGGGCGGGCCTGGCTCGGGACCGATCGGGCGGGACCGACCGGGTGGCGGGCCGGGCGTCAGACGGGCAGGAGCGAACCCGACTGCTTGACGTTGCGGATGATCGGGGCGGTCTCCAGCCCCTGGATGCCGGGAAGACCCGCGATCCGGCCGCTGAGGTAGGCGTACAGCGCCTCGTCATCCCGGCAGACGACGTTGACCGCGAGGTTCGTCGGGCCGGTGGTGGCCGCGGCGAAGGTCACCTCGGGGTGGGTGTTCAGGGCCTCGCCGACGGCGGCCAGGCAGGAGGGCGACACCGCCATCCAGAGCCAGGCCATGGTGCGGAGACCGAAGTAGGGCGAGTCGACCTCCAGGTCGTAGTAGAGCGCGCCGGACTCGCGGAGCTGGTCGAGCCGGCGCCGGACGGTCGACTCCGACCAGCCCGTGGCCGCCGCCAGGTCGGTGTGGGAGGCCCGGCCGTCCACGGAGAGTTCCGCGAGCAGGAGCCGGTCCCGGTCCGACAGTTCCACCGGGCCGCGCGCGGACGGCGGCGGCGGGCGCAGGGCGGCGACCTGCGGCTCGGCGAGCACCTCGAACAGGCCGCAGCCGACCGAGCCTCCGGCGAACATGTGCAGCATCGAGTACGCGGTGACCGCGACGACGCGGTCGGTGCGCTGGAGCTTCTCGAGCATCAGGACGTCGCGTTCCTTGTCCGAGGCCGGGTCGGCCGCGCAGAGCACCTCGGTCCCGCCCGACAGCAACTGCACCCAGGACGTGTCGGGCCGCTTGGCCAGGGCCGCGGCGATGGCGGGTCCCGCACCGAGAACGCACCGCAGGCGCAGCCACCAGCGGGTCCCGCCCACCGTCCGGTGGTCGAGCGCCCCCACGACCCGCACGGTGCCCCCCAGGCGCAGCCGTCGGTAGCGCCGGGCGACGGTCTGGTCCGAGACGCCGAGGACCTCCCCGATCCGGCTGAAGGGGGCCCGCCCGTCCAGTCCCAGCGCGTGCACCAGTTGCCGGTCGAGCAGGTCGGCCCTGACGGATTCCATCTGAAAGACGTATCAGATGTCGGTATCCGCCGCGATATCGCGTCCGGCTTCCTCCGGCTGCCGTCCCGCCCGATCCTGGTGGCCGACCGGATCAAGGAGAGAACTCATGCGTAAATGGTGGCCGCTGGTGGCGGTCTGCACGGGCGCCTTCATGCTGCTGGTGGACGTCACGATCGTGATGGTCGCCCTGCCCGACATCGCCGGGGACCTGGGCACCTCGTTCTCGGCCCTGCAGTGGGTGATGGACGTCTACGCGCTGGTCCTGGCGGCGATGCTGCTGGGCGCGGGCTCGCTGGCCGACCTGACCGGCCGGCGCAGGACCTACGTCGCGGGCCTGGCACTGTTCGCGCTCGCGTCCCTGGCCTGCGGCCTGGCGCCGAACATCGGCACGCTCATCGCGGCGCGCGGCCTGCAGGGTCTCGGCGCGGCGGCGATGTACGCGACCACCATGGCCCTGCTGAACACGACCTACCGGGGCAGGGACCGGGGTGTCGCCTTCGGCGTCTGGGGCGCGATCAACGGCGCGGCCGCGGCCGCGGGCCCGATCGCCGGAGGGCTGCTGACCCAGCACTTCGGCTGGCGTTCCATCTTCCTGGTGAACCTGCCGATCAGCCTCGTGGCGATCGTCCTGACGCTGAGGGCCTTCCAGGAGTCCCGCAACCCGCGCGCCCGCGGGCTGGACGTTCCCGGCATGCTGACGTTCGCCGCCGCCGCGGCCGCGATCACCTACGCGCTCATCCGGGCCACCGAGGACGGCTGGGGATCGGGGGTGGTCCTCGGCCTGCTGGCGGCGGGACTCGCGGCCCTGGCCCTGTTCGTCGCGGTGGAGCTCAGGAGCGACGACCCGATGCTCGACCTGTCGCTGTTCCGGGGCCGCGCGTTCACCGGGATCATGATCGGCGCGGCCCTGCTCACGGCGGCGGCCTTCGCCTACCTGGCCTACGTCTCGCTCTGGCTGCAGACGGTCCTGGGGCTGGACGCCGTCCAGGCGGGCCTGGTCATGCTCCCGATGAGCGTCACCGCCTTCGTCGTCGCGGCCGCCGCCGGGCGGCTCCTCCACGACGCCCCGCCCGGCAGGGTCGTCGGCATCGGTCTGCTGATCATCGGTGCGGGCGCGTTCGCCCAGGCGGTGCTCACGGCCGGCTCCGGATGGGCCGCCCTCCTTCCCGGCCTCGCGATCGTGGGCCTGGGCGTGGGGGTGGCGAGCCCTTCCCTGTCGTCGGCGGCGATGGCGTCGGTCCCGCAGGAGCGCGGCGGCATGGCGGCGGGCGCCGTGAACACGTTCCGGCAGCTCGGGTTCGCCTTCGCCGTCGCGATCCTGGGAGGGATCTTCCATTCCGGTGTGGCGGACGGCCTGGACGGCCTGGACAGCGGGGGGCCGGGCGCCGGGGCCGCCGCCCTGATCAGCGGCCGGGCGCACGCGGCGGCCGGCCAGGGGCACGGCCAGGTCGTCCGGGAGGCCTTCGCGCACGGGCTGAACGTCACCATGGTGGCGGCCGGCGTCCTGGGCGTCGTGGCCGGCCTGATCGTCCTGGCGCTCGTGAGGACCTCGGTCCGGGCCCCGGCCGAGCCGGAAGGGGCGGACGCGTCCCGGTGAGTCCCCGGCCCGGTGGGCGGGCGCGTCCCCGCGAGTGGCGTGGAGGGGCGGCCGCGGATCGGGGTCGTGGAGGAGGGCGCGAGAAGAGGACCGTGGAAGAGGACCACAGGAGGAGGGCGGCCCGCCGCGCCGATCTCGGCGCGGCGGGCGGGTGGACGTCCGGATCGTCGGGTACCCGGATCTCCGGGCGTTCGGACGGTCAGGCGTTCTCACGGTTGAAGACGCGGGTCCCGACCGTCACGCAGGCCACCGACAGGGCCACGGTCACGGCGACGCCCACCCCCACGGTCCAGGTCGCGTAGTGACCGGCGAACAGCTCGCGCATGGCCTCCAGCACGTACCGGAAGGGGGTGGCGCGCGAGAGCGCGTCCAGCCAGCCGGGCGCCATCGACATGGGCAGGAACGCGCCGGAGAGCAGGAGCAGCGGGACGATCGCCGTGCTCATGACCGGCGCGAACGCGTCGGGGTCCATGGTGAGCGCGATCGCGTTGGAGAGCGCGGCCAGGCTCACCCCGAGCAGGGTCATCATGGCCAGGACGAGCAGCACGCCGGGAGGCGCCGCGCGCAGCCCGAACGCGTACCCCACCGCGATCAGCAGGATCGACTGGATCAGCAGGGTCAGCGAGCTGGACAGCACCCGGCCGAGGAGCAGGGAGATCCGGTGCGCCGGGGTGACCCGCAGCCGCTCCAGCACGCCCGACTGCAGGTCGAAGACGATGCCGAACCCGGCCAGGCCCGCGCTGAACAGCCCCACCTGGACCAGCAGGCCGGGGATCAGCGTCTCCCACGTCCCGATCGTGGCGAACAGCGGGCCGAACAGCACCAGGTAGAGCATGGGCTGCAGGACCCCGAAGACGATCGCGGCCTTCTGCCGCAGGGATGTCCGGACGTTGTGCCGGAAGATCAGCCATGTCTCCCTGAGGACTCTCGTCGCCCCGTTCACCGCTTCTCACCGGTCGGCCGGGCCACGCGCCGGTCGCCGGACGAAACGGCGGGCGGATCGGCGGGCGGATCGGCAGGCGGATCGGCGACGGGCGGGTCTCCGCCCGGCGGGTCGTCCCTCATGGAACGGCCGGTGACGGCGAGGAAGACGTCGTCGAGGGTGCCTCCGGTGCGGCCCTTGAGCTCGGCCGGGGTGCCCTCGGCGACGATGACGCCGTGGTCGATGACGAAGAGCCGGTCGGCCAGCACGTCCGCCTCGTCGAGGTAGTGGGTGGTCAGGAGGACCGTCAGCCCCGCTCCGTCGCGCAGGGCTCTGACGTGGTCCCACAGACCCGCCCTGGTCTGCGGGTCCAGGCCGGTGGTGGGCTCGTCGAGGAAGAGCAGGGCGGGGTCGTGGACCAGCCCGAAGGCGAGGTCGAACCGGCGGCGCTGACCGCCGGAGAGCGCCCCGCCCGGCCGGTCCCGCAGGCCGGTGAGCCCGAACCGGTCGAGTACCTCCGCGACCCGCTCGCGCGCCCGCGCCGGGCGCATACCGTACAGCGTCGCGTGCAGTTCGAGCTCCTCCCCCACCGGGTTCGCCGGGGCGATCCCGCCTTTCTGCGACACGTAGCCGATGTGCCGCCGCACCCCGGCGGGGTCGGCGAGCAGGTCGTGCCCGGCGACCGTGGCGCCACCCCCGGTGGGGCGCAGCAGCGTGGTCAGCATGCGCATGGTGGTCGTCTTCCCCGCCCCGTTCGGGCCGAGGAATCCGACGATCTCCCCCGCCTCCACGGCCAGATCGATGCCGCGGACGGCCTCGACGCCGCCGGGGAAGGTCTTGCTCAGAGCTGTTGTCCTGATCATGTGATCGCCTCCGTAGGTAAAGTAACACCAAACTTGGTGTCACTACAAAATTTGTTCGGCACCTAGGATGACCTCATGGGTGAGGGCCTGCGGGAGCGCAAGAAGCGAGAGACCAGGCAGCGCATCTCCGACATCGCCACGTGGCTCTTCGTGACGAAGGGCTTCGACAACGTGACGGTGGCGGAGGTCGCCAGGACCGCCGACGTGTCGGTGAACACGGTCTTCAACTACTTCCGCACCAAGGAGGACCTGCTCTTCGACCGCCAGGAGGAGGTCGTGGACCTGCCGAGCAGGGTGGTCCGGGAGCGCCGCCCCGGGGAGAGCGCCCTCCAGGCGCTGCGCCGGGACTTCCTGGACGCGGTCGACACCCGCCACCACCGCTACGGGTTCCACGAGGGGGGCGACGCCTTCGCGCGCATGCTCTCCCGGAGCCCGTCGCTCAACGCCCGGCTGCGGGAGATGAACGCGGCCCGCGAGCTGGCCCTGGCCAGGACGCTCGCCGACGAGGTCGGCGCCGCTCCCGGTGACCTCACCCCCTCACTCGTCGCCGCCCAGGTCTGCGCGGTGCTGAACCGGCTGATGACCCGCGCCGTCGAGCGCATGCTGGCGGGCGAGACCCTGGACGCCATCGCCCCGGACCTGCGCCGGGACGCCGAACGCGGCTTCGCCCTGCTGGAGTCGGGGATCGGCGACTACGGCGTCCGGCGCCCCGGCGCCCCCGTCCCGGCTTCGGCGGCGAGCCCGGATCACGGAACCGGGGTGACGGGCCCGGATGACCGAACCCGAGCGACCGAGCCCGGGTGACCGAACCCGAGCGACGGCCGGGCGGCGAGTTCCGGCCGACGGCCGGGTGACGGGCCCGGGTGACGGGACCGGGTCCGTGCCGAGCCGTTATGATCTTGGCTTGTCCTCGGCCGTTCCGACCCCCGGGAGCCTTCGTGCCGGTGCGCGAGCGTCTCCGCGCCACCCTTGAAACACCCGGTTTCCAGCGGTTCATCGTCGCGGTCATCGTGGTCAACGCGGCCACACTGGGGTTGGAGACCTCGGCCGCGGCCGTACGACGGTACGGCACGGCGCTCACGGCCGTCGACCACCTGGCGCTCTACGTCTTCGTCGCCGAGCTGGGCTGCAAGCTGTACGCCTACGGCCCGCGGTTCTTCCGCAACCCCTGGAACCTGTTCGACACCGCGATCGTGACGGTCTCGCTGCTGCCCACGGCGGGCGGGCTCTCGGTGCTGCGGGCGTTGCGGATCCTGCGGGCGCTACGGCTGATCTCGGTGGTGCCGAGCCTGCGCCGGGTGGTGACCGCGCTGCTGACGGCGATGCCGGGGATGACCTCGATCGTGCTGCTGCTGGCGCTCGTGCTCTACGTCGCGGCCGTGATGGGCACGAAGCTCTACCACGTCACCGCGCCGGACTACTTCGGCGACCTGCCCACCTCGCTGTTCACGCTGTTCCAGATGATGACCGGTGACGCCTGGTCCGACATCACCCGCCAGGTCATGAACACCCACCCCTGGGCGTGGGTGTTCTTCGTGGCCTTCATGCTGGTGTGCACCTTCGTGGTGCTGAACCTGTTCATCGCCGTGGTGGTCAGCGCCATGGAGGAGGAGCACGCGGCGGAGTCCGTCCAGACGACCGAGGACGTGGGCCGGGCCGTGCTCACCGAGCTGGCCGCGCTCCGCGCCGAGGTGCGGGAACTGCGGGACCGGATGCCTGTGGCGGAGGGCGGCTCCCCCGCGGCCGGAGGGAACGGCGCGGGCGCGGGCTCCGGGACGGGAGAGCGCGCCGGTGAGCCCGCCGCCCGGAGGGCGGCGGGACGGCGGCGCGGGTCGGCGGCGGGTCAGCGCGAGTAGAACTCGACCACCATCTGCTCGTCCACGGGCACCACGATCTGCTCGCGCAGCGGGCGGCTGAACAGCGTGAAGCGCAGCTCGGCGTGGTCGACGTCGAGGTAGGGGGCGATCCGCTCGTCGGCGTAGGTCCCCTCGGAGGCCGCCACGAAGGGCTGCATCCTGCGCGACTTCTCGCGCACGGCGATGACCTGGCCCGGCTTGACCAGGTAGCTGGGGATGTCGACCTTGCGGCCGTCCACGGTGATGTGACCGTGGGCGACGTACTGGCGGGCGGCGTAGATGGACGGGGCGAGCCCGGAACGCAGGACCAGCGAGGCCAGGCGCGTCTCCAGCAGCACCACCAGCTCGGCTCCGGAACGGCCGGTGCTGCGCAGCGCCAGGTCCCAGTAACGGCGCATCTGCCGCTCGGAGACGTCGTAGTACCAGCGGAGCTTCTGCTTCTCCATCAAACGGAGCCCGTAGTCGCCCGTCTGCCGGCGGTTGGTCTTGCGTCCGTGCTCGCCCGGCGGGTAGGGGCGCTGCTCGAAGTATCGGACCGCCTTGCGGGTGAGGGGGACGCCGGCCCTGCGGGAAAGGCGCACCTTGGGTCCGGTGTAGCGCATGCTCGCTCCTGTGTGGTTAGGTTTGCCTTAGTTAGGCAAGGCTTATCTTATACAGAAGTATCTCCCCCACCTCAAGGAGAGCCTGTCCATGCAGCCCGTCACCGCCCCGCCCGTCCCCGAGCGGGTCCGCACCCTCGCCGCCACCGCCGCCCCCACCCACGTCTCCATCTCCGGGGCCGACGGTCCCGCGACACCCGCCCGCGGCGGGGTCGACGGCGCGGGCCGGCCGGTGCTGCTCGTCCTGCCGGGGGACCCGCTCTACGACGCGCGGGACGAGCCGGTGGTGACCGTGGACCTGACCTCGACGCGCTCCCTGGGCGAGCACGAGCTCTCGCGCGGCCTGCTCAAGGTGCAGGGCTGGGTGCAGGCCGTACCCGCCGGCGAGGTACGGGAGACGGCGGTGGAGATCGCCGAGCGCTGCCCCGACGAGGCGCTGTTCGAGGTGCTGGAGGGGACGGCGGGACCCCGGCTGCTCCGGGTCGACGTCGGCAGGGTGATCTACCTGACCGGGCCGGAGTCGGGGGTGCTCGACGCCGAGGAGTACCTCGGCGCGACCCCCGACCCGCTGATGGGCGAGGCCGAGCGCATGCTCCACCACGTCAACGGCGCGCACCGCAGGCAACTCGAGGCCGCCCTGAGCTCGCTGCTGGCCTCCCCGGTGCCCGGGGCCTGGCTCTGGGAGCTCGACCGCTTCGGCGCGACCGTCCGGTGCGGCATCGACGACCCGACGCTGATCCGCCTGCCCTGGCCCTCGCCCATCGGCGACGCCGGGTCGCTCGAACACGCCGTGCGCTGCCTGCTCTGCCACCACTGAGACGGCCGCGACGGCGCTCCGCCGGGGACGTCCCGATGCGTGGCGGTCATCCCAGGTCCGTACCGGAAATGACCGCAACGACATTCCGGGAACGATGTCGCGGCCCGCGGAATCGCCCCGGCGGACGTTCTTTCCGCCGGGGCGATTCCGGTGGCAAATCGCACCGGAAAGGCGGGTCAGCCGTTCGGGACCACTTCGGCGGTGTTCTGGACGACCTGGTCGACGAAACCGTAGTCCCTGGCCTCGGTGGCGGTGAACCAGCGGTCACGGTCCCAGTCACGCTCGATCCGGTCCAGCGGCTGCCCGGTGTGGAAGGCGATCCGCTCGCGCATCGTCTGCTTGGTGTGGAGCATCTGCTCGGCCTGGATGGCGATGTCGGCGGCCGTGCCGCCGAGCCCTCCCGAGGGCTGGTGCATGATCACGCGGGCGTGCGGCAGGATGAACCGCTTGCCGGGCGCGCCCGAGCAGAGCAGGAACTGTCCCATCGATCCCGCGATGCCCATGGCCACGGTGGCGACGTCGTTGCGCACGTACTGCATCACGTCGTAGATGGCCATGCCCGCCGAGACCGAACCGCCGGGCGAGTTGATGTAGAGCCAGATGTCACGCCGGTCGTCGTCGGCGGCGAGCAGGAGCAACTCGCCGCAGATCCGGTTGGCGACCTCGTCGTCGACCTCGCTGCCGAGCACGACGATCCGCTTGCGCAGCAACCGCTGGTAAAGCTGATCTTCGGGGACGATCTGCGGACCGCTCATGCCTTCCACCCGTTCCGGATCCATGGTCTGCGGACAACGAACACCCGTGACCATAGTCCCGGCCGGGGCGATGATTTCCGCTCGTTCGCTGTGAGCGCTTTCCGCCCAGAGCGCAGCTTTCGTTTGACTTTCACGGGATCGCCCTCGTTCCGGTGCCCGGCGCTCAGGCCCTGCCCCGGCGGGGGTCCCGGGCGGGCATGTTTACCTCCCCCGATGCGGGACAGGGGTTACCACTGCATGGACGAAGTTCCATAAACGGGAGGAATGACACCATGGGTACCGACGACAAGATCTCCAACAAGGCCGAGGAGCTCGGGGGCAAGCTCAAGGAGGGCGCGGGTCGCGCCACCGGTGACGAGCGCCTCGAGGCCGAGGGCAGGACCGACCAGAGCGAGAGCCACCTCAAGCAGGCCGGGGAGAAGCTGAAGGACGGCGCGGAGAAGGTCAAGGACGCCTTCAAGAGCTGACCTGAGACCAGCCCCGTGGCGGGGGTCCCGGAATCTCCGGGACCCCCGCCGCCGTTTTCGGGGCGGGGATTCCAGGATCGGCCCCGGGGCGGGGCTCCCTGAACGGGGACCCTCAGGACGCGGGCCCCACCTCGGGTTCGGCCGTCTTGCCGGCTTCGGCCGCCGCAGCGTCCTCGGTGTCCTCGGTGTCCTCGGTGTCCTCGGTGTCCTCGGCCGTCTCCCCTTCGGAGCCGCCGGAGCCGTCCTCCGCGCTCCCCCCGCCGTCCCCGGCCGTCCCGCCGGTCGGCTCGTCCCCCTGGGCGTCGTGTCCCTCCCCGGCGTGCCCCTCCTCGGGACCGTCCTCCCCGGGGACGCGGCGCGCGTCGTCGGGGTCCGCCAGCAGCGGGCGTTCCGGGAAGGTGGTGTCAGAGCCCGAGCGCTCCGCCACGACCCGGCTCTCCCCGTCGGGGCCTCGCGGGCCCGCGGGAGGCGGCGCCTGCTCCGGCGCGCCCTCCTCGGAGTCCTGCTCGGGCGCGTCCCCCTCGGACGCCCCGTCCGGCACGTCGCCTTCGTGGACCTGGTCCTCCGGGGCGTCGCACCGGGCCGTCTCTTCGCTGATCTCAGGGTTCTCGGTCATGGCGACCCCCTCCCCCGGCAAACCCTAAATATGTCGCCGCCAGGCATGGGACCGGTCGATCGGGTAGGGAGTCACCGACGAAGGGAGTGAGGTCATGACGGTCACCCGGTTTCAGGACCTGCCGCTGGCCGACGGCGACAGGGCGTGGGACGGCGACGCGGCCGAGAAGCGCGTCCGCTCCTGGGCCGACGCCGAGGAGGAGCCCAACGCCCGTTACCGCGAGGCGCACCTCTGGTACGACGGCGACAAGCCCGAGGACTTCGGGAGCTACAAGCTGCCCATCGCCGACGTGATCGGCGGGAGGCTCAAGGTCGTACCGCACGCCGTACGGGCGGCCGGAGGCGTGCTGCAGGGGGCGCGCGGCGGGGTGAACGTGCCGGAGGAGGAGCTCGGCAGGATCAAGGCGCACCTGGCCAAGTACTACGCCAAGATGGGCGAGACCGCCCCCTGGGAACGCTGACGGCGATGACACGTTTCGAGTTCGACTTCGACCCGGCCTGGCGGACCCCGCTCTCGTTGCTCGGGATCGCCCCCGGCAAGGCCTTCGCCGAGGTCCGCGAGGGCACGTTCGCGGTCCGCTTCGGCCCCTGGTCGCTGCGGACCCCCCTGTCCAACGTCCTGGACACCGACGTGACCGGCCCGTACACGCCCTGGAAGGTCATCGGGCCGCACCTGTCGCTGGCCGACCGGGGGGTGACGTTCGGGACCAACGCCAGGAAGGGTCTGTGCGTCCGGTTCCGCTCCCCCGTGCCGGCCCTGGTTCCCGGCGGTTTTCTGACCCACCCGGGAGCAACCCTGACGGTCTCGGCTCCCGAAGAACTGGCCGAGGCCCTCGAACGGGCACGCGAGGTGTGAACCGGACACATGAGCGGGGCACATCCGGGTAAAGGGTGCATTCAAAGCAAGGAGGGGAAATATGACTTCCGAAGGACAGATGCCTGAGACGACCTCGGCGTCCGGCAAGCCGATGGTCAGGGGTACCCCGCGCGATGTCGCGCACATCCGGTTCGGGTCGTTCGCGCTGGTCGCGGTGATCGCCCTTGGTGTGCTCGGAGTCGTGGCGGGCATTCCCTGGCTGACGATCGTCGCGGGCGTGCTGGCCGTGGTCGTCATCGGGGACATCGTGCTGGCGATGCGCCGCCAGTCACGCACGCCCTCGGGCAGCACGACCGAAGCGGGTTAGCGGACCCGGGCGCGTTCCGCGTCCGGCCGCCCGCCCCGGCGACGAACGGCCCCGGTGACGATCTCCCGGGGCACGAGCCGCAGGCGGGCCCGCCCGGCCGGGACGCCGCCCGTACGACACGGGGTGTAGACGGAAGACCTTCCTGTGGGGGACGGTCGGGCGGGCGTTCACGGCCACAGTGGAACGGACATCACGACGACCGTGTCCGCTCCCACCGCGCCGCCCCGTCCCTCCCGGGCCCCGACGGCAACGGATCACCTTCCGCGCGTCCGGGACGAGGGCGGGACGCGGCGCGGTACGTGCCCGGAAGGCGATCCCATGCCCGAGCCCGTCCCGTCCCCGGCGACCCCCCCGGCCGGATCCGCCCCGTCCGGGGCACCCGCGGCCCCGCCCGGTGAACGCGGCGCCCGGCCCGCCGGGCGTCGTTCCGGCAGGGCCATGCCTCCCCCGCTCCGCAGGACCGTCCTCACCGCGCACGTGGCGATCTCGGTCGGCTGGCTCGGGCTCGACCTGGGACTGCTCGCCCTCGGCGTCACCGCGCTGACCACCGGCGACCCCGCGCTGGTACGGGCCTCCTACCTGGCCATGGACGTCCTGGCCGACACCCTGATCGTCCCCGTGGGCCTGACCGCGGTGCTGACCGGCGTCCTGCTCGGCCTGTACACGCCCTGGGGCCTGGTCAGGTACCACTGGGTGCTCGTCAAGCTGGTGACCACCACGGCCGCGTTGATCGCCTCGGTGTTCGCGCTCCGCCCACAGATCGAGGAGGCCGCCGCCTGGGTGTCGAGGGCGGGGGGCGCGCCGCTCCCCCTCCCGGACCGGGGCGAGCTGAGCCTGGTCGCCGCGCCGGGCGTCGCCCTGACCGTCTACCTGCTCAACGTGGCGCTGTCGACGTTCAAGCCGTTCGGCCGCACGGCGTACGGGCGGCGGCGGGCGCCCCGGGGCACCGGACGCGCCAACGGTACCGAGCGCGTCGAACGCGCCGGCGGCACCGCGACGCGGGCCCCCCGGGGGCGCTCGGCCCGCTGAGGCCGGAGCTCGCGCCCGGGCGCGAGCCGGGGGCACGGACCGGGGGCACGGACCGGGGCACGGACCCAGGCATGGCCGGGAGCTCGGCGATCATGAGGTCGACGCGGGCGACCGGCCCTCCCGTCCCCGCCCCCGCCCCTGTCCCTGTCCCGCCACCGTGTTACCAAAGCGTTTCTCAACGGGGCTGAACTTTTTTCACATCTTACATTATCGTCCGTTGCACCCCCCATCAGGAGGAAGAAATGATCAGGAGAGTCACAGGGGCCGCGGCCGGTATGGCACTGCTCGCCGGGCTCGTCGCTTGCGGCGGCGGCACCGGGACGGCCTCGGAGGCCACGACGCTGACGTACTGGATGTTCCAGGACCGCACCCCGCAGGCCGGGGAGGTCGTCGAGAAACTGCGCGCGGACTTCGAGAAGGCCAACAAGGTCAGCGTCAAGATCGTCAAGATCCCCAAGGACGACTACAACACCAAGCTGGGAAGCGCGGTCGCCGCCGGGACCGTCCCCGACGTCGGCATCCTGGACCAGCCCCTGGTGGCCAGGTACGCGCTGGACGGCACCATCAGGGAGGTGCCCGCCGGCACGGCCGACGAGAAGGCGTACTACAAGGGCGCCCTCGACACCAACCGGGTGAACGGCAAGCTCTACGGCCTGCCGCTGGACCACACCGCGGTCGCGCTCTTCTACAACAAGAAGCTGATCCCGACGCCGCCCAAGACCTGGGACGAGCTCAAGCAGATGGCCGCGAAGGTCCACCAGGACGACCCGAAGACCGCCGGGATCGTGGTGCCCAAGGGCGACGGCTACGGCGGCTGGATGTGGCCGGGCTTCGTCGCGGGCGCCGGCGGCTCCATGGTCGACGAGAAGGACAAGAAGATCCTGTTCGACCAGCAGCCCGGGGTGGAGGCGCTCCAGCTCTGGGTGGACCTGCTGCCCTCCTCGCCCAGGGCGATCACCGACTCGGACAAGGCCTTCGAGAACGGCCTGGCCGCGATGACGATCTCCGGGCCGTGGGACGTGGCCAACATCAAGGACCAGTTCCCCGACCTGGAGTTCAGCACCGCCCCGCTGCCGTACAAGACCGAGCCCGCCGGGAACATCGGCGGCGAGAACGCGGTGGTCTTCAGCAAGGGCAAGAACGCCGAGCTGGCCTGGAAGTGGCTCGCGCATCTGACGAGCGCCGAGAACAACACCGCGCTGGCACAGGCGCTCGGTGGCTTCCCGACCAACGTGGCCGCGGCCGAGAAGGACGCCGCGAGCTTCGGTCCCGACCAGGCCGCGTTCCTGGAGCAGCTCAAGGTCGCCCAGGCCCGCCCCGCCCTGCCGGAGTGGATCCAGATCAACGACGAGATCATCGCCCCCGCCATCGAGGCGGCGCTGAGCGGCAAGAAGACCTCCCAGGAGGCGCTCACCGAGGCCGCGGGCAAGACGCGCGCGCTGCTCGGCTGGAACGGCTAACGCGAAAGCGAGGCGAACGTGGCATCTCCGGTGCTGGCCGACCAGCCCACCGTGACGCCCCGTCCCGGGCGGCCCCGCCGCCGCCCGGGCCTCGGGCGGCGCGACCACGTCATCGGGTGGCTCCTGATCGCCCCCGCGATGATCTATTTCGTGATCTTCATGCTCTACCCGGCACTGGCCGCGCTGTACTACAGCTTCACCGACTGGAACCTGCGGTCGGCGGCGAACTGGGTGGGCCTGGCCAACTACTCCGACCTGCTCTTCGACGACGTGAAGTACCCGCACTTCTGGAAGTCGGTCCAGGTCACCCTGCTCTACACGGTGATCGCCGTGCCGCTGACGCTGGTCACCGCCCTGGCCCAGGCCCTGCTGATCAACATGATCCGCCGCGGCTCCAACGCCTTCCGGCTGCTGCTCTTCCTGCCGGTGGTGACCGCCGAGGCCGCGGTGGGCGTCATCTGGCGCTGGCTGTACGACCCCCGCTACGGGCTGGTCAACGGCTTCCTCGAACTGTTCGGCATCCCCGGGCAGAACTGGCTCAACACCCCCGAGCTGGTCATCCCGGCGCTGGCGTTCATCGCGGCCTGGCAGTGCGGCATCTCGATGCTCATCTACCTGGCCGGGCTGAAGGGCGTCCCGGGCTCGATCCGCGAGGCCGCCATCATCGACGGCGCCGGTCCCCTCCAGCGCTTCTGGAGGGTCGTCGTGCCGATGCTGCGGCCCACGACCTTCTACCTGCTGGTCACCGGGGTGATCGCGGCGCTCCAGGTCTTCGGCCTGGTCTACGTGATCCTGTCGGGCGGCGGCGGCAGGAGCGTCACCGGCGGCCCCGAGCAGTCGGGCCTGACCTACGTGCTGCACCTGTACCTGTACGCGTTCCGCTACGACGCGATGGGCGCGGCCTGCGCGATGTCGTTCGTCCTGCTCGTGTTCATCATGATCATTACTGCGCTGCAGTTCAGGTTCGTCAGGCAGGAGGCGTCGTGAGGACGGCGAGGAACGTACGGCTCGCGCCCGTCTACGTCGCGCTGGCGCTGCTGGCGGCGGTGTCGGTCGTGCCGTTCCTGTGGATGCTGGCGACCTCCTTCAAGCACGGCTCGGACGTCTACACCAAGGTGCCCAGCCTGCTGCCGCTGGACCGCAGGACCGGCGAGTGGTCGCCCACCCTGGAGAACTACTCCTACGTCCTGGAGTTCGGCGGGATGGGCCAGGCGTTCGTCAACAGCGTCTGGGTCTGCCTGATCCTGGTCCCGGCCAAGCTGCTGATCGACGCGCTGGCCGCCTACGCCTTCGCCCGCATCCCCTTCCCCGGCCGGGACAAGATCTTCGTCCTGCTGCTCGCCGGCATGATGGTCCCCACGATCACGCTCCTGGTGCCGCGCCTGCACGTCACGCAGGCGCTGGGCATGTTCGACTCCGGATGGGGCCTGATCGTGCCCAACGTGGCCTCGGTGCTGGACATCTTCCTGCTGCGCCAGTTCTTCCTGTCGCTGCCCACGGAGCTGGAGGAGGCCGCGCGCATCGACGGCGCGAGCCGGATGCAGATCTTCTGGCGGATCGTCGTGCCGCTGTCGAAGCCGGTGCTGGCGGTCGTGACGATCACCAGCTTCATCTTCCACTGGAACGACCTGATCTGGCCGCTGGTGGTGCTCAACGACCCCGAGCTCTACACGCTGCCGCTGGCCCTGCAGCAGCTCGCCAGCGGTGAGTCGGGGCGGGCCTACTACATGATGGCCGGGGCCGCGCTGGCGGTCGTCCCGGTCATCGTGGTCCTGATGATCTTCCAGCGCCGCATCATGGAGGGGATCGCGTTCACCGGGCTCAAGAGCTGACCCCCGCCGACGCGGGGAGCGGCGCCGGGAACCGGCCCGCCCCCCGTCCGGCACGGATGGCGATCCCCAGCCGCCAAAAAGGTGTTGAACCAGGTCAGAAGGGGAATTTTTCTCCCAGAACCACCATCGCTCCCGGGAGCACCCCGGCGAGGAGGGCGTCATCACGCCCGAGGTCCGAACACGACGCCGCGCCATCGCGGTGACGTTCGGCGATTGATCGATGACTTTTCGTCATGACGGTCCCGGACGCCCCGGCCGAACGGCGGGCGCCCGGAATCCGGGGGAGCGGGGAATCCGAGGGAGCGGGCCGGACGCGTGGAAGCCGCTCGCGGCCTCGGACACCCGGCCGGTGGGATCTGACCGCTCATGGACCTGTGAAGACCTGTGAAGTCGTACAGGAATGGCGAGAGGGGACGGGGATGACCGGTCTCGCGACCGAGAACGCGCTGGTCCGGGATGTCGACGCCGTGGAGGCCTTCGCGCGGCGCTGCTTCTCCGGCTCTCCCGGCGACCTCTTGGGGGTGGAGCTGGAGTTCCTGGTGTTCGACCGTACGGCCCCCGCCCGTCAGGTCCCGATCCCCAGGATCTCCGGCGCCCTGCCACCGCTGCCCGGCGGGAGCGTGGTGACCTTCGAGCCGGGCGGCCAGTTGGAGCTCTCCGGCCCGCCGGGCCCCCTGCCCGACGCGATCGGCCGCCTCACCCGCGATGTCGAGGCCGTGCGCGAGGCGTTGCGCGAGGCGGACCTGGTGCTGGCCGGGGTGGGACTCGACCCGCTGCGGCCGGCCTGGCGGCAACTGCGCCTGCCCCGGTACGAGGCCATGGCCGAGTTCCTCGGCGCGCCGTACGGGTCGCTGATGATGTGCTCGACCGCGTCGATCCAGGTCAACCTGGACCTGGGCCCGGACCCCGTGAAGCGCTGGGAACGCGCCCACCTGCTCGGTCCCGTCCTGGTGGCGGCCTTCGCCTGCTCGCCGCTGAGCGGGAGCCGGCCGTGCGGGTGGATGTCGGGCCGCCAGGCGGTGTGGGAGCGGCTCGACCCCACGCGGACGGCCGCCGTTCCCGCGACCGGCGATCCGGCCGCCGACTGGGCGCGGTACCTGCTCGACGCCCGCCTGATGGCGGTACGCGAGGACACCGGCCCCGGCGAGGACAGCGAGAAGGGCGAGAACGGCGAGAACGGCGAGAACGGCGAGAACGGGGTGCGTTACCGGCCCGTCCGGGACGGCTCGGCCTTCCGTGACCTGCTGGCCGCGTCCCGCGAGGCGCCGACCCTGGCGGACCTGACGTACCACGCCACCACCCTCTTCCCGCCGGTGCGGCCGCGCGGCTGGCTGGAGATCCGCTACCTCGACGCCCAGGGTCCGGCGGGCTGGCAGGTGTGCGCGGCGGTGACGCACGCCCTCGTGACCGACGACCGCGCGGCCGACGCGGCGCTGGCCGCGGTGGAGCCGTGCGCGGGCATGTGGCTCCAGGCGGGGCGCCGCGGGCTGGCCGAGTCCCGGCTGAGGGACGCGGCCGACGACTGTTTCCGCGCCGCGCTCGCGGCGCTGCCCCGGCTGGGGGCGCCGCCGGACCTGGTCCGCGAGGTCGCCGCCTTCGCGGACCGCCACGTGACCCCCGGCCGGTCCCCCGCCGCGGATCTGCTGGAACTGGTGAGGGGCCCGGAGGGGCGCCTGCCGGCCTGGCTGGCCGGGGAGGGGCGGGCCTGACGTCCTCCCGGCCGGACGGCCGCCGGCCCGGCGGGCCGGAGGGGGGCCGGGCCCGACGTCTCCCGGATCCGGCCGCCGCCGGTCCGGCCGGCCGGGGGGCGGACCGCCCTTTCGGATCGGACCGCGCGGGTCCCACTCAGGAGGTATGGGATGAGTGACTTCAAGGAACGGATCGCCGCCGAGCTGACCGCCGCGCGGAGCCGGTCCATCGCCTACACCGACGCCGAGGACGACCTGCTGGTCAGGCAGCACTCGCCGCTGATGTCCCCGCTGGTGTGGGATCTGGCGCACGTGGGCAACTACGAGGAACTGTGGGTGCTGCGGCAGGCCGGTGGGATCGCCCCGCTCCGCCCGGAGATCGACGAGCTGTACGACGCGTTCCGGCACCCGCGCGCCGACCGCCCGTCCCTTCCCGTCCTGGGGCCCGGCGAGGCGCGCCACTACATCGGGGGCGTGCGCGGCCGGGTGCTGGACGTCCTGGACGAGATCGACCTGCACGGTCCCGACCCCCTGCACCGGGACGGCTTCGTCTTCGGCCTGGTGATCCAGCACGAGCACCAGCACGACGAGACGATGCTGGCGACCCTGCAGCTGTCCGGCGAGGCGGGCCTGGTCGGTGACGGTGAGCTGCCGCCCGCCGGCCTGACGGGTCCCGCCGAGGTGTTCGTCCCGCCGGGCTCCTTCGTGATGGGCACGGACACCCAGCCGTGGGCCTACGACAACGAGCGTCCCGCCCACCGGGTCGACCTGCCCGGCTACTGGATCGACAGGCTCCCCGTCGGCAACCGCGCCTACGCCGACTTCGTCGAGGACGGCGGCTACGACGACCCCCGGTGGTGGAGCGGGGAGGGCGTGCACTGGCTGCGGCACAGCCGGGCCTTCGCGCCGCTGTTCTGGAGGCGGGACGGCGGGACCTGGTGGCGTACCCGCTTCGGCCGGGCCGAGCCCGTGCCCATGGACGAGCCCGTCCAGCACGTGTGCTGGTACGAGGCCGAGGCCTACGCCCGGTGGGCCGGGCGGCGGCTGCCGACCGAGGCCGAGTGGGAGAGGGCCTGCGGCTGGGACGCCGAGGCGGAACGGGCCCTGCGCCACCCCTGGGGGGACGACGCGCCGGGGCCCGGCAGGGCGAACCTCGGCCACCGGGCGGCGCGGCCCGCGCCGCTGGGAGCCTTTCCTGCCGGGGCCTCCCCCTGCGGGGCCGAGCAGATGGTCGGGGACGTGTGGGAGTGGACGGCCTCGTGGTTCCTGCCGTACCCGGGCTTCAGGAGCTTTCCCTACCCCGAGTACAGCGAGGTCTTCTTCGACCGCCGCCACCGGGTGCTGCGCGGCGGGTCGTGGGCGTCGGACCCGGCGGTGGTGCGCACGACGTTCCGGAACTGGGACCGTCCGGCCCGCAGGCAGATCTTCTCCGGCTTCCGGTGCGCCCGCTCGGCCCCGGCCGGGGACTCCCCGCGTGCCCGCCCGGCCTCCGCCGAGGGCTCCCGCCGTGTCCGCCCGGCCTCCGCCGGGGAGGGGTAGATGTGCCGCCACGCGGCATGGCTGGGCACCCCCCGCACCCTGGCCTCGCTGGTCCACGAGCCCGGTCACGGCCTGCTGCGGCAGTCCTACGCGCCGCGCCTGCAGCGTCACGGCACCGTCAACGCCGACGGGTTCGGGGTCGCCTGGTACGACGCCGCCCGCGCGGAACCGGTCCGCTACCGGCGGGCGATCCCCATCTGGGCCGACGCGAACCTGCCCGGCATCGCGCGGGCGGCGAGGTCGGGCTGCCTGCTGGCCGCCGTGCGGTCGGCCACCGCGGGGATGCCGATCGAGGAGAGCGCGACCCCGCCGTTCACCGACGGGGCATGGCTGGTCAGCCACAACGGGCGGGTCTCGCGGGAGGTGGCCGGGGAACTCGCCGACGACGCGGAGAGCACGTGCGACTCGGCGTGGCTGGCCGCCGCGGTGTTCGCGCGCCGGCGCGCGGGCGACCCGCTCGGCGAGGCCCTGACGGAGATCGTCACCCGGGCCGGCGTGAAGGATCCCGGCGCCCGCCTGAACCTGCTCGCCTGCGACGGCGTCTCGGTCGCCGCGACCGCCTGGGGGGACACGCTCTTCGTCCACCTCGGCGACCACGCGCGCGACGGGGTGCTCGTCGCGAGCGAGCCCCTGGACGGCCGGCCCGGCTGGCGGGCCGTGCCGGACCGGACCCTGGTCCTCGCCTCACCCGACGGCGTACGTGTCCGGCCGCTCTGACCGGCCCCCGCCGCGGGCGCCGCCGGCCCCGCAGGGCCGCGAACGCCCCGGGACCGGCCCCGGAGGCCACCGGCCGTGAACGTCTCCGGACGACCGCCGGAGGCGACCCTCCGTGAACGTCCCCGGGCGAACCGGGGCGACCGAGCGTGAACGTCCCCGGGCGAACC
>NZ_JBFABE010000011.1:0-37607 GCF_040640155.1 Streptosporangium sp. NPDC023615 | reverse complement strand
CCGTGAACGTCCCCGGGCGAACCGGGGCGACCGAGCGTGAACGTCCCCGGGCGAACGGGGGCGACCGAGCGTGAACGTCCCCGGGCGAACGGGGGCGACCGATCCGGCCGGGAGGAGAGCGGTTCCGCCACACCAGAGCGACACGGCCGCGGACCCGCGAGCGGGACGCGGCCCACAGACCCGGGAGGCACCGTGTCCATCAGCCAGGCACCCGTACAGCTGATCGATCATCTCGGCCGCGAGCACCTGCGCCACGCCCTCGGACGCGACGTCCGCACCGGGATGGCGGCCACGCCCAAGTGGTTACCGCCCAAGTGGTTCTACGACGAGGCCGGCAGCGAGCTCTTCTCCAGGATCACCCGGTTGCCGGAGTACTACCCCACCCGCCGCGAGGTGGCCATCCTGCGCAGGCAGGCGCTCGACATCGCCGTGCGCAGCGGCGCCGACACCCTGGTCGAGCTCGGCTCGGGGACCGGGGAGAAGACCGTGCTGCTGCTGGACGCCCTCTCGGCCAGGGGCACGCTGCGCGCCTACACGCCGGTGGACGTCGACGCGGTGACCCTGGGCGACGCGGCGCGGCGGTTCGCCTCCCGCTACCGGGGCCTGGTCGTGCGGGCGGTCTGCGCCGACTTCGAGACGCACCTGGCGCTGCTGCCCCGGACGGGACGGCGGATGGTGGCCTTTCTCGGCGGCACCGTCGGCAACCTCGCCCCGGAGCCGCGCGGGGCTTTCCTGAGGGCCCTGCGCGCCACGCTCTGCCCCGGCGACACCCTCCTGCTCGGCGCCGACCTGGTCAAGGACCCCCGGCGGCTGGTCGCGGCGTACGACGACACCGCGGGGGTGACCGCGGCCTTCAACCGGAACGTCCTGCGCGTGATCAACAGGGAGCTGGGCGCCGGCTTCGAGCCGGAGGCCTTCGAGCACGTCGCGCTCTACGACGAGCGGCGGGAGTGGGTCGAGATGCGGCTGCGCGCGAGCCGCGCCATGCGCGTGCCGATCGCCGCCCTCGGCCTGCGGGTCTCCTTCGCGGCCGGGGAGGAGATGCGCACCGAGATCAGCGCGAAGTTCCGTCTCGGCGGCCTGCGGCGGGAGCTCACCGCGGCCGGGTTCCGGATGGAGTGCCACTACACCGACCCGACCGGCGACTTCGCCCTCGTCCTGGCCCGCGCCTGACCGGGGCGCCGTCCCGACGCGGACGTCCGGCGCCTGGCCCGACGCCGGGCATCGGACGTCGGGCGTCAGGCGTCAGGCGTCGGGCGTCGGGCGTCGGGCGTCGGGCGTCAGGCGAGGGAGCGGATCGGCCGGGCGGTCCGCCGCCAGGCCGCGTCGACGGCCTCGGGCGACAGGATGTGGTCCAGGACCATGTGGGCGCAGCCGACGATCCCGGCCTCCGGGCCCAGGCGGCTGCGCTCGATGCGCAGGTTGCGGGTGGCCAGGGCGGTCGAGCGGCGGTGGACCACCTCGCGGACCCCCGACACCAGTGGCTGGAAGGTCTCGGCCACGTCGCCGCCCAGGACGACCACGGAGGGGTTGAGCAGGTTGACCGCGCTGGCGACGACCTCCCCGAGCATCCGGGCGGCGTTGCGCACCACGGTCATCGTCTGGGCGTCGCCCGACCGGACCAGGCCGACCACGTCGTCGAGGGTCCTGACCTCGTACCCCAGGGCGCGCAGGTCGCGCAGGATCGCGGTACCGCTGGCGACCGAGTCGACGCAGTCGATGTTGCCGCAGCGGCAGAGCACTCCCCCGCCGTCGCGGACCGGGATGTGCCCGATCTCCCCGGCGGCGCCCAGCGCGCCGCGCAGGATCTCGCCGCCGGCGATGACGCCGGAGCCGATCCGGGTGGAGACCTTGATGAACAGCAGGTCGTCGGCCTGGCCGGCGTAGACCTCGCGGTGCTCGCCGATCGCGATGACGTTCACGTCGTTGTCGAGGAAGACCGGGACGGGGAAGCGCTCGGCGATGATCGGCGGGACGGCCACACCGGTCCAGCTCGCCATGATCCGGGTGCTCTCGGTGCGGCCGGCCGCGAACTCCACGGTGGCCGGGACGCCCAGGCCGACGCCGCGGACCGGTGCGTCCGGACGGTCGTCCAGCAGTTCGCTCCAGGTCCGCATGACCAGGGGGAGGACGACGTCGGGGCCCTCCTCCACGTCCACCGCGAGCCCGGCGGAGGCCAGCACCCGGCCGCCGAGGTCACAGACCGCGATCTGGGCGCGGCTGGCCCCCAGGGAGCCGACCAGCACGACCCCGCCGGAGGCGTTGAAGGCCAGGCGGGTCGGCGGGCGGCCTCCGGTGGAGGGGCCCTCGCTGTCCTCCACCACCAGGTTCCGCTCGATCAGCTCGGTCACGCGCAGCGACACGGCGGGCCGGGACAGGCCGGTGACCCGCCCTATGTCGGAGCGCGTGACGGCCTCGCCGGAGCGGATGAGGCGCAGCACCTCACCGCTGGTGGCCAGCGCGGCAGCGGGACTTCGAGGCATCGGCCAAGTGAATCACACCCACTTAGTAAATGAAACCTTCGTACTTTCTTATCTCGAATTACAAAACTCCGCTTGCGGAGAGCGCAAGGTCTGGCTACTGTCCGATCTATCCAGATTCCGGTAGATCACCGTGGAGAGCGTCCCCATGTCCGAGACCCCGCGACCCGCAGACCTGATCGTCTTCGGCGGCACAGGTGACCTCCATCACGACCGCGACGGAGGACACCGGATGCACCCCGTGATCCAGGAGGTCACCGACCGCCTGACCGAGCGCAGCCGCCCCAGCCGCACCGCGTACCTGGCCAGGCTGCACGCCGAGGCCGAGGCGGCCCGCCGCCGCGGGCCGGCCAGGGCGAGCCTGGGCTGCGCCAACCTGGCCCACGGCTTCGCCGGGGTCGGCGAGGCCGACAAGCGCGACCTGCGGGCGAACGTCAAGCCGGGCGTGGCGATCGTGTCCAGCTACAACGACATGCTCTCGGCGCACCAGCCGTACGAGGCCTACCCGGCGATCCTCAAGGACGCCGTGCGCCGGGCGGGCGGCGTCGCGCAGTTCGCCGGCGGCGTGCCCGCGATGTGCGACGGCATCACCCAGGGCCGGGCCGGCATGGAGCTGTCGCTCTACAGCCGCGAGGTGATCGCGATGTCCACGGCGATCGCGCTCTCGCACGACATGTTCGACGCCTCCCTCCTGCTCGGCGTCTGCGACAAGATCGTTCCCGGTCTGCTGATCGGCGCCCTGCACTTCGGCCACCTGCCCGCGGTGTTCGTGCCCGCCGGGCCGATGACCTCCGGCCTGCCGAACAAGGTCAAGGCCCGCACCCGGCAGCTCTTCGCCGAGGGCAAGGTCGGCAAGGACGAGCTGCTCGACGCCGAGGCGAGGTCCTACCACTCCCCCGGCACCTGCACCTTCTACGGCACCGCCAACTCCAACCAGGTCATGATCGAGGTCATGGGCCTGCACCTGCCGGGCGCCACGTTCGTCAACCCGCGCACCGAGCTGCGCGAGGCCCTGACCCGGGCGGCGGGCAGGCGGGCGGTCGAGCTGACCGCGCACGGCGACGAGTACACCCCGGTCGGCGAGGTCGTCGACGAGAAGGCGATCGTCAACGCCTGCGTGGCGCTGCTGGCCACCGGCGGCTCCACCAACCACACCATGCACATCGTCGCCATCGCCGCGGCGGCCGGCATCGAGCTGCTCTGGGACGACCTGTCGGCCCTGTCGAAGGCCGTTCCGCTGCTGACCCGCATGTACCCCAACGGCCAGGCCGACGTGAACCACTTCCAGGCCGCGGGCGGCATGCAGGTCCTCATCGCCGAGCTGCTCGACGCCGGTCTGCTCCACGGCGACGTGCTGACGATCGCCGGGCGCGGGCTGGACCACTACCGCTCGGCCGTGGAGCTCAAGGACGGCGAGCTCGTCTGGCAGGAGCGCACCGAGGGCAGCACCGACCCGGACGTGCTGCGGCCGGTCGCCGAGGCGTTCTCCGCCGACGGCGGCATCCACATGCTCGACGGCAACCTGGGCCGCGCGGTCACCAAGGTCTCCGCCGTCAAGGACGAGCACCTCGTCATCGAGGCCCCGGCCAAGGTCTTCGACGACCAGTTGGAGCTGCTGCGCGCCTTCGACGCGGGCGAGCTGGACGGGCAGGACTTCGTGGCGGTCATCCGCTACCAGGGGCCCAGCGCCAACGGCATGCCCGAGCTGCACAAGCTCACCCCGCCGATGGCGGTGCTGCTGGACCGCGGCCAGCGGGTGGCGATCGTCACCGACGGCCGCATGTCCGGCGCGTCCGGCAAGGTCCCGGCCGCCATCCACCTCTCGCCCGAGGCCGCCGACGGCGGCCCGATCGCGCGGGTGATGGACGGCGACCCGATCCGCCTCGACGCCGCCGCCGGCACCCTGGAGCTGCTGGTGCCCGCCGCGGAGCTGGCCGCCCGGCCGACGCTGGGCGCGCCGCTCGACGACGCCCGCTGGGTCGGCACCGGCCGCGAGCTGTTCGGCGCCTTCCGCCGCGCCGCCGGACCGGCCGAGCGCGGCGCGAGCGTCTTCGCCCTGAACGGCCACGCCGAGGCCATGGCGGCCCTGGAGGCCGACCGCCCCGCGACCGTCTCGGGCGCGACCCCATGACCCTCCCCTGGCTCGTCGCCGACATCGGCGGCACCAACGCCCGCTTCGGGCTGATCACCGAACCCGGTGGCCGGCCCGAGGCGGTGGCCGTGCTCGCGGGCGCGGAACACGACGGCCTACCCGGAGCCGTAGCCGCCTATATCGCAGATCATGCGGGCGGAGTTCGGCCGGGAGCCGCGTGCGTCGCGATCGCGGGGCCCGTGGAGGGAGACCGTTACCGGCTCACCAACGCCGGATGGACGGGGTCGGTGCGTGACCTGGGCATCCCCCACGCCTGGCTGCTCAACGACTTCGAGGCCCTGGCCGCGTCCCTGCCGTACCTGGGCGGCGAGGACCTGGCCGGCCTGGGCGGCCCGGAACCCGGCGACGGCGTCAAGGCGGTGCTCGGGCCCGGGACGGGGCTCGGCGTGGGCGGCCTGGTGCCCTCGGCCGGAGGCTGGGTGCCGATCCCCGGGGAGGGCGGGCACGTCAGCGCGCCGGTCCTGGACGAGCGCGACCACGAGATCGTCCGTGCCCTGCGCGCGGACGGCCTGGAGCACGTGGTCGCCGAGCACCTGCTGTCCGGCCCCGGCCTGTCCCGGCTGCACCGGGGGCTGGCGCTGGTGCGCGGGACGGGCGCGCCCCGGCTGACGGCCGCCGAGATCGTCGCCCGGACGGACGACTCGCTCTGCGCCGAGACCGTCGAGGTCTTCTGCGCGATGCTCGGCACCTTCGCCGGGAACGTCGCCCTGACCCTGGGCGCCAGGGGCGGCGTCTACCTGGGCGGCGGGGTGCTGCCGCGTATCGTGGACCGGGTCCGCTCCAGCGACTTCCGCCGCCGGTTCGAGGCGACCCCCACCCTGAACGACTACCTCTCCGGCATCGCCACGACGCTGATCGTGGCCCCCCAGCCCGCCCTGGCCGGCGCGGCGGCGTGGCTGGACCAACGCCTGTCAGACATGGAGTACGCATGAGCCTGCTCGACATCGCCCCCGTCGTCCCGGTCGTCGTCATCGACGACGTGGAGACCGCGGTCCCCCTGGCCCGTGCCCTGGTGGCGGGCGGCCTGCCGGTCATCGAGGTCACCCTGCGCACCGACGCGGCGCTGGAGGCGATCGGGCGCATCGCCGCCGAGGTCCCCGACGCGGTGATCGGCGCGGGCACGATCCGCACCGCGGCCGACGTGGCCGCCGCCGTGTCGGCCGGTTCCCGCTTCCTGGTCAGCCCGGGGACCACCCCCGGCCTGGTCGACGCCATGGAGTCCTGCGGGGTGCCGTTCCTGCCGGGCGTGGCGACCGCCTCCGAGGCCATGGCGCTGGCCGACCGGGGGGTGAGCGAGATGAAGTTCTTCCCCGCCGAGGCGGCCGGCGGCCTGCCGTACCTCAAGGCGCTCGGCGGGCCGCTGCCGCACATCAGGTTCTGCCCGACGGGCGGCATCAGGCCCGACACCGCCTCCGCCTACCTGGCGCTGGCGAACGTCGGCTGCGTCGGGGGGACCTGGCTCACCCCGGCCGACGCGCTCGCCTCGGGCGACTACGCCCGCGTCGAGAAGCTGGCCGCCGAGGCCGCCGCCCTGCGCTAGCCGCTCCCCCGCCCTTCCCTCCTCCGTTCCCACCCCGGACCCCGTTCCCACCCCGGACCCCGTGCCGGACCACGGTCCCCGTGGGCGTGCCTGTCCTCCCTTGGCCCGCTCGCGGCCATGAGTCACCGTGACCCGGTGAGCAGCTCATGGATCCGGCCCGCGGCCGCCCCACCCGGCGGTCGCGGGCCGCCCTCCTTCCCCCCGCGGCTCCCATGCCTCCCGCCCTCCGCGGCTCCCCGCCGGCCCCTCACGGCCCCCGGCGTTCACCGCCGCCGCCGGGCGGGCTGAACCCGGCGCGGGCCCCGCGCGTATCTCGCGGCGAAAGGCACTCCCTCACAGAGGAGCCATGCATGCGAGTACGCATCGTCACGATCTGCGCCACGGTCCTGGTCATGGGCGTCGCCGGTACGGCGTCGGCCGGGGCAGGGCAGGCGCAGGACGGAGCGAGACAGACACCGGCCAAGGCCGGCGCGGCGAAGGCCGACGCGGGGCGGGCCACGGCCGGAACCGGCCGGACGGAGGTCGGCGCGGCGCTCACGCGGAGCCGTTTCTCCGTCACCAACCTCGTCTCGGACGTCGGCGGACGGGCCGCGATCACCGACGCCACCCTGGTCAACCCGTGGGGCCTGGCGATGGGCAAGACCCTGTGGGTCTCGGCCACCGGCACCGGGCTGGCCACCGTCTACTCCGGCGGCGCCGGCGGCGTGAGGCAGGAGAAGACCCGGGTCCGCGTCCCCGGTGGCAGGCCCACCGGACAGGTCGTCAACACGGGCGAGGAGTTCGTCGTCAAGGGCCCGGGCGGCTCGGGACCGGCGACCTTCATCTTCGCCAGCCCCAGCGGCGCGATCACCGGCTGGAACGCCGAGGCCGACCCCGACGACGCGATCATCGGCGCGTTCGTCAAGGGCGCCGACTTCAAGGGGCTGGCCCTGGCCCGGACCGACCGGGGAGCGATGCTGCTGGCCGCCGACTTCGCCGGCGACCGGGTGCACGTCTTCGACGGCGACTTCGACCGGATCCCGATGGGCCGCGACGCGTTCCGCGACCCCGGACTTCCCGAGGACTACGCCCCGTTCAACGTGGAGGTCGTGGGCCGTTCGATCCTCGTGGCGTACGCCAAGCGCGACCCAGGGACCGGCAAGTCGGTGGCCGGGCGGGGCAAGGGGTTCGTCAGCCAGTTCAACGGCTCGGGCCGGTTCGTCGGCCGTTTCGCCGCGCGCGGGGCCCTCAACGCGCCCTGGGCGATGACGCTGGCCCCGAAGGGCTTCGGCGCCCACTCCGGGGCGCTGCTCGTGGGCAACTTCGGCGACGGCCGGATCAACGCCTACGACCCGCGCAACGGCCGCCCGCTCGGCCCGCTGCGCTCCGCCGACGGCAGGCCCGTCACGCTGGGCGGCCTGTGGGACCTGGAGCCGGGCACCGCGGCCGTCGGCGGCACGAACGCGCTCTGGTTCAGCGCGGGCAGCGACGGCGGCACGCACGGCCTGCTCGGCCTGATCAGGCCCGCCGGCGCCGGTGGCTCCTCGTCCCCGCCCAACGCCTCGCCGTCGCCGGCGTCCTCGCACCCGAGCTCCCACAACTCCGGCAACTCCAACACCTCCGGTGGTTCGAACAACTCGGGTGGTCGCGGTGACTCCGGCGGTTCCGGGTACGGCTACTGACCGACCGCGGACGGGCGCGAGCGCCCGATACCTGCCCGGCGGCGCCGGCACCCCCGCACCACGGATCCGCGAGACCCGGCCCCAGGGCCGGTCCGCGGGCCCCTCGGCGGGGTGCCGGCGCCGCGGCGCGTTTCCGGGCCCGAAGCCCTCGATGACCACGCCGGTGCCTGGTTTCCTTTAACCTTGAACCAGCGAGGGGAGTACTTCCCAAGAATCGGCCCGGTCAGTACGGACGTTCTACAACGTCCCCGGACGGTCGCCCGCGACGATGCGGGTGAAGGAGACCTCGGATGACGAGCGCATTCGAGGTGCGAGCATGACCGCCGACCGTCCCTCCCCGCTTCCGGGCGCCGCCTGCCCGGTGCTTCCCCCGGCCCGGCGCCGCGTCTCCCCGCGGCGTGTCCGTGTCCGCCACTGGAAGGGCGCCCGAAGCGTGACGAGCGAAACTCCCCATCTCCGTGAGGTGCACGTGATGGCCACCACACCGGCAGGCCGGCCCCCGGACGGGGAGCTGCACTACCCGGCGGGGTCGCTGGTGCTCCTCGCGGGCATCCCGGGGGCGGGCAAGAGCACCCTGCTCGACCGGCTGTACGGGCTCAGCGGCGACGAGAGCGAGCCGGTGCGGGCGGGTGAGGCCCGGGTCATCGACTCGCGCCAGTCACGCAAGTGGTGGGACCGCTACCTGGGCCCGCTCCCCCCCAGGGCCCGCGTCCCGATCGTGCACACCACCCACGTGGTGCGGATCGCCCGCGCCCTGCTCGGCGGGCACGGCGTCGTGGCGCACACCCGCGGCACCTGGCCGCACATCCTGTACGGCTTCGCCTGGCTGGCCCGCAGGGTCGGCGGCGAGGTCCACCTGATCCTGCTCGACGTGGATCCGGCGACGGCCAGGGCGGGGCAGCTCGCCCGTGGCCGGGTCGTCACGGACGCGACCTTCGCCCGGCACTGCCGCCGCTGGCGGGTGCTCATGGACCAGGCCCGCGACGGCGCGGTCCCGCCGGCGGCCGGTGTGACCGTCCTGGGCCGCCCGGATGCGGATATGCTCCGGGCGATCCGCTTCGACGAGCGGCCCCCCGCCTCGCGGGACCGCTGAGTCGTCCACATACGATTCTGCGCCCCGCCGTCCCGGGGGACGGCAGAACGACCGGGAGGAGACCACATGATCGACGTAACGGCTCTCGCCGAGGAGCACCTCTCCCTGGCACGGCAGAGCGCGCACGGCCGTAGCGCCCACACCTACCTCGACGAGGGCACGCTCCGTCAGGCGGTCATCGCGCTGACCGCGGGCACCGCCCTCGGCGAGCACGACGCCCCGCCGGCCGCGAGCCTGCACGTCCTGTCGGGACGGGTGCGGCTCGTCGACGGCGTGCCGGCCGACGGCTCCGGCCGGGAGGCCGGTCAGGGGACCGCGCTCGGCGCGGGGCAGGCCGCCCCGATCCCGCAGCGACGGCACTCGCTGGAGGCCGACGAGGACTCCGTGGTCATCCTCACCAGCGTCGTCAACATCACCGTCTGACGTCGCCGGCGGGCCTCACCGCCCGCCGTCCCCGGCCGGTCTCACCGCCCGACCGGCGCCACCCGGCCTCACCGTCCCCGCCCGTCGTCAGGCGGGCGGGGACCCGGGGCGGGGCGGGTCGTCCTCGGCGGGCTCGGCCGCCCCGGGGGGAACACCTCGACCGAGGTCTTGCGGATGTGGTCGTAGACCAGCGAGGTGCGCACGTCGGCGATGTTGCGGTGCCGGGAGACGTGGTCGAGGACGAAGTCGCGCAGGTGCCCGGTGTCGCGCACGGCCACCTGGACGATGAAGTCGTCGCCGCCGGAGACCACGAAGACCGCGAGGGTCTCCGGAAGCGCGGTGACGTGGTCGCGGAAGGCCTCCACCGCCTCGCGGACCTTGGGGTGCAGCCGGACGTTGATCAGAGCCTGGACCGGCCGGCCGATGGCGGCGAGGTCGACCTCGGCGTGGAAACCCTCGATCACCCCCCTGGCCCGCAGCGACCGGACCCGCTCCAGGCAGGTCGAGGGCGCGATGCCGATCCGCTCGGCCAGCTCGCGGTTGGTCTGACGGCCGTCGCGCTGCAGCTCGGCCAGAATGGCCGTGTCACATTCGTCCACGAGCCCATCTTCCCAGAAATTCCTGAACTTAATTCGGAATGACCTCGATCGAGTTGTGAGAGGTACGGAAGAGCTGCGACTGTCCTCTCAGAAGTTCGGAGAGAGGATGACGAGGATGAGTGTGGGGACGACCGCTCCGGCCGGCTGGGCCGGCGATCTCGAACGCCGGACCGACCTGCCCACCCGGAGGCTTCCGGTGAAGTGGGTCATCGTGATCGACCAGGATCTGCCGCGTGGCCTGCAGGCCAACGCCGCCGCCTGCCTGGCCGCGTCCACCGGACGGGCCGTGCCGGCGATCCTGGGCCCGGACGGCGGTGACGCCTCGGGCCGCGCCCACGCCGGCCTGCCGTGGATCGGGTGCACGGTGCTGGCCGCCCCCGCCGGGGAGATCCGCAGGATCCGCGACGACGCGGCCGAGGAGGCGGAGCTCTTCGTCACCGACATGGCGGCCATCGCGCAGCGGACCAACGTCTACGACGAGTACCTGGCCGGGCTGGCCCGTACCGGCGGCGCGGATCTCACCTACTACGCGGTCGGCCTGCTGGGCCCCCGGGCGACCGTGGAACGCCTCACCGGCCGGCTCCCCCTGCTGCGTTAGGACCCCGCACGACACAGGAGTGGATCGGTACCGGCCGGAGATGCCTTCGGGGAACCAGTGGTTTCCGGTGCGAGTCCCGATCGGCAGGACGCCGCCGATGGGGGCCGAGGGGGCAGGCGGATCACTCCACCGTCGCCGGCGAGGTCGCCGACGGCGTGACCGAGCGGCGGAACCGGCCGCCGGGCGCGGCCTGCCCGGCCGTCCTCACCGGCTCAGTTGTACGCCTGGCGGTGGCGGCGCGCCTTCTCGCGGTTCCCGCAGACGCTCATGCTGCACCAGCGGCGGCGCCCGCCCCGCGAGGAGTCCAGGAACAACCAGCCGCATCGCCCGCAGGCCCTGACCCGGTCGTGCGGCAGGGTGAACACCGCCTGGACCACCAGCAACGACAGTGCCGCGGGAATCGCCCCGGGCGCCGCCCAGTCGGCGGTGTAGCGGTCGAGCGCGGGATTCATCTGCCGGACCCGCCCGGCCCGCATCCCCTTCCCGGCCCGCTGCAGGAGCGCCCCGAAGGGCGCGGCCGGCACCGCCTCGCCGCCGGTGATCGCTCCGAACACGGCCCACGCCTGCTCGCGGACGGCCCGGACCTCCGGTACGAGGCCGTCCGCGGACGCCTCCGTCAAGGAGGGCGGCTCCTCGAACAGCCCGGCGGACGCGCACCAGGTCAGGACGTCCGCGGGGGTGCTCAGCAGATCGGCGTCCTCGGCCGGGAGCGCGCGGTCGAAGACGGTGTTCACGAGGTCCAGGACCGGATGACCGCCGATGAAGTGGGCGTCCATCCAGGGCGGCCGGACACGGGAGGTCAAAGTAACCATTGTACTGAGTCTATATGGTTTGAGCCGTTGGCCGGAGCCGGCCCGCCGCACGGCCCGGGACGAGCGGATCACCGCGCGACCCCGGCCGCGTGGATCACCGCGCGGCCCGGACGGGGCGGATCACCGCGCGGTCCGGGCCGGGCGATCGCCGGCGTGGCGTGGGGCCACCGCGCGGGGCGGCGGTCACGTGCCCTGCGCGGCCTCTCCCCTGAAACGCCCGCGCAGGAGGACGGTCACGACGATCGCCACGGCGGCGAACCCGACCGAGCACCACAGGGCCCAGCGCCAGCCCTCCAGCAGGGCGCCGGATCCGGCGAGGTCTCCGGCGAAGTGGGCGGCCACCGACGTCACGACTCCCACGCCCACGGCCAGCCCGAGCTGCTGCGAGGCGTTGATGAGCGCGCCGGCCGTGGCCCGCCGCCCCTCGTCGGCGCCGTTCGTGCCGGCGATGCTCGTCGTGATCAGGGCGAGGATGTGACCGAAGGCGTTCACCGAGGTGCCGATCAGGACGAGGGTGAGCCCGTGTCCCTCCGGCAGGCCCACCATGACCACGATGCCGATCGTCTCGATGACGATTCCGCAGAGGAGGACGCGGTACAGCCCGAAGCGCTCGACGAGCTTTCCCGCGTAGATCCCGGTGACGACCGCGATCGCGCCCGAGAGGGCGAAGGCCAGGCCGGTCGCGAGCGCGCCCAGGCCGAGGTGTGTCTGCAGGTAGAGGGTGAGGATGAACAGCATCCCACCGTAGGAGCAGATCAGCAGGACGGTGACCAGGTTGGCCGCGCCGATGGCGGCCGTGCGGAAGATGGAGATCGGCACCAGGGCATCGGCCTTGCGGGACTCCACCCAGACGAACAGGGCGACGGCCGGCAGCGCGATCCCGGCGGAGAGCAGGATCGGGGCCGACGTCCAGCCGTACTTCTCCCCTTCGGTCAGGGCGAACACCAGGGCGACCATGCCCGTCGTCGCCAGCGCGACGCCGACGAGGTCGAGGTTGCGGGACGCGCCCGTGTCCCGGCTCTCGTCGAGGTGGATCCTCGCGAGCAGGCAGCCGATCACGGCGATCGGCACGTTGATCAGGAAGACGGACCTCCACCCGGCGTACTCGGTGAGGACACCTCCGAGCACCATGCCGGAGACGAACCCCGCCGACAGCGCCGCCCCGTAGACGCCGAGGGCGCGTTCGCGTTGCGGCCCCTCGGGGATGGCCGCCTGGAGCAGCCCCAGGCCCGCCGGGGCGATGAACGCGGCGGCGACCCCCTGCAGGGCGCGGCCCGCGATGAGCGAGGCCGGTGACCAGGCCAGGCCCGCGAGGAGCGAGGCGAGGGCGAAGCCGACCAGGCTCCAGATGAACACGCGCTTCCTTCCGAAGAGATCGGCGACCCTTCCCCCGAGGAGGAGGAAGCCGCAGAAGGTGAGCGGGTAGGCGGACAGCACCCAGGCGATGTCGCCCCCGGAGCCGAAGTCCAGGCCCTCGCGGATGCTCGGGGCGGCGACGTTGATGATCGAATAGTCGACGGCGACCAGGAACTGGGTGCCGCAGATCACGGTGAGCTGCCAGAACTGCCGGGACTGAAATTTGTTCTCAGTCCTTCCGGTCGTTTGTGACGATGTCATCCTCATTGCACCTGCCTTTCGCTTCTGCCGACCAGTGGACCGGAGATTCCAGGCAGATGAGGTTGGGCCGGTCCCGGTGCGGTCGCCTCCCTGATCTCGCCCGACCCTACCGAGGCCTCGGCGCGGGCGTAGGGCGTTCCGCGTGACGGGTGGCCCGCGCGGGGGCGCGGATCCGCGGGGGTGTCGGCGGCGAGGAACATCCGGTGGAGCCGTGCCACGGCGCCGAGCACGTCGCGTTCGGCGCAGGTGACGGAGATCCGCCGGGCGCGGACCGTCATGTCCCCCACCGTGACGCCGTGGGCCCTGAGCGCGTCCGGCAGGAGTCGCACCTGGGGGTGGTGGGCGTGGAACCCGCGGCCCACCAGCGACACCTTCCCCAGGGGGCCGGACCAGTGGCACCCGTCGAAGGCGCCGGCCGCGCGCAGGCCGGAGAGCACCGGGTCGACCCGTTCCCGGTCGGCGGCCTTCACGGTGAACCGCAGGGAGCGGCCGCCGGTGGCGGGGTCGCCGGTGACGGGGTCGCCGGTGACGGGGTCGCCGGTGACGGGGTCGCCGGTGACGGGCTCGTCGGCGGCGGGGTCGTCGAGCATGTCCACGGGCAGCGGGAGATCGGCCAGCGTGGTGGTGATCGTGGTCAGGGCGGTGGGGTCGACCCCGTCGAGCCGGCAGCGGAGCCGGCCCGTCCGGTGGGCGACGCCGACGGCGGTGAACCGCTCGCCGTCCTGCGGGGCGGCCGGGCGTGAGGCGGTCACCCAGGTGCCGGCCGCCTCGGTCGTGCTGGACCGGATGTGGAGGGGGACCCGGTGGGCGCTGGCGTACTGGACGCTGGAGTGGGCGAGCACGGTGGCGCCGCTCGCGGCCAGCTCGGCCATGTCCTCGTAGGAGAGGTGGTCCAGCTTGCGGGCTTCGGCGACGTGCCGCGGATCGGCGGTGAACACGCCCTCGACGTCGGTGAGTATCTCGCACACCTCGGCCCGTAGCGCCGCGGCCAGGGCGACGGCGGTGGTGTCGGAGCCGCCCCGGCTCAGGGTGGTCAGCTCGCCGTTCTCGGCGGAGATGCCCTGGAAGCCGGTCACCACCGGGACGTAGCCGGTCCGGAGGCATTCGCGGATCAGCTCGGGGTTGACGTTGACGATGCGCGCCTGGCCGTGCACCCCGTCGGTGATGATGCCGCCGTCGCGGGCGTTGAACGAGCGGGCGGGCACGCCCAGTTCGTGCAGCGCCATGGCGAGCGCGGCCGCCGAGGCCTGTTCACCGGTACTGAGCAGGATGTCCAGTTCCCGGGCGTGTGGGTTGTCGGTGAGGTCGCGTGCCAGTTCGAGCATGGCGTCGGTGGTGTCGCCCATCGCGGACACCACGGCGACCACGGATCCGTTCGCGGCGGCTATGCGCTGCGCTGCGTGACTGATCTTGCTCACGTCACCCAGTGATGTTCCGCCGTACTTCTGTACCACCAGGTTCATCGTTCACTCCTGCGCCACATCGTTCCTCGAGAGGGGTCCAGGCGTGCCGGGCCGGTCTCTCGGCCCGGCCGGCCGGCGCGCGACGCGTCGCCCAGGCTCCGCGCCGCGCCTCCGGCCTTCCCGCCACGCCTCCCGGCTTTCGCTCCGCGGCTTCCGGCTCTCCCGCCGCGGCTTCCGTCAGCGCGCTTCCAGGCTTTCGCGCCGTAGCCGGAACGGCGTGCCGAGCCGTACCGATTCGGCCGCCGCCCACCTGTAGTAGAGCTGCGCGTCGTTGTCGGCGCACATGCCCGCGGCCCCGTGGACCTGCATGGTCCGCGTCGTGACGGTCCGGGCCAGGTCCGAGGCCGCCGCGAGGTTGGCCGCCGCGTGCGCGGCCGCGTCGCGGTCGTGCACCAGCAGGCGCGTCGCGTCGATGTGCATCGACAGCTCGCTGAGCCGGAAGGCCAGGGCCTGGAACTTGCCGATGGGCTGGCCGAACTGGCGGCGCGTCCTGGCGTACTCGACGGCGTGGTCGAGGGCCGCCTGGGCCAGGCCCACCAGGTACGCCGCCTGGCGCACGCGCGCGCCGGCCAGCGCCGCCTCCCACCCGGTGGAGGAGTCGGCCCAGGCGACCGCGGGCGTTCCCTCGAACTCGACCTGGTACGCCTCGCCCCGGCTCGTCTCCTCGTGGCGCCGCGTCGTGATCGACGGATGATCGGCGCGCACGAGCGCCAGGCGCGGCCCGGAGTCGCCGAGCCCGCCCACGACGAAGTGGTCGACCTCCGCCGCGTGCCCGACGAAGGCCCGCCGCGCGGTGATCGCACCGTCCCGGTCGGGCAACGGCTCGTCCGCGACCGCCAGCGCCACCGGCGCCCGGCCGATGTCGCCGTCCCCGAACAGCTCCCGCGCGGTGAGGGTGTCGAGCAGCGGCCCCTGGTACAGCACCGATCCCAGGATCTCGGCCAGCCGCACGGTGCCGGAGGTCTCCAGCGCGCCGAGCCCGACCAGCCCCTCCCACACCATCGCGCGGGTCTCGCGACCGTCGTCGTCGTCCCCGTCCTCCGCGCGGGGCCGATCGGTCATCCGCCGTACCAGCGGCGCCAGGTCCCCGTCGAAGAAGTCGGCGAACGCCGCGGTGCCGTCCGTGGTGCCGTCCGTGGTCTCCTTTGTGGTCTCCGTTGTGGTCATGAGGGCAACCCCAGTTTCGATGTCGCGACGAAGAAGAGCATGATCTCCGAGGAGCCCTGGGCGAGGGTGAGGCCCGGGGCCTCCCGGAACGCGGCGTCGAAGACGCCCTCGGCGAGCGCCTCGGGGTCGCGCGCGTCCAGCAGCGCCCGCGACCCGAGCAGTTCGACCGCCGCCAGCGACACCTCCTTGGCCGTCTCGGACGTGTACCACTTGGCGGTCGCCGAGTGCACCTCGTCGGGCCGCCCCTCGTGCAGGTTGGTGATGCACCGCCAGGCCAGCAGCCGCGCCGCGCGCACCCGCGTCTCCAGCTCGACCAGCCGCTCCTCGCACCCGGGCGGCGCGTGCTCGCGCAGCGCGGCCAGCGTGCGCTCCGCCTTGGCGGAGTGGTCCAGCCCGGTGCGCTCCAGCGGGAGCACCTTGCCCAGCACCTGCCATCCGTCGTCGACCTCGCCCAGCACGTCCTCGGGCCCGATCCGGATGCCGTCGAGCGTCACCAGGTCGAACCGCTCCTCGGACAGGTTCCACACCGGCTCGATGACCGTGCCCACGCTCTGCAGCGGTACCAGGAAGAGCGTGATGCCGGAGAAGTTCACCGGGCCGGTCGACGTGCGGGCCGCGCACAGCGCGAAGTCGCTGTGCTGGGCCTTCATGTTGTAGATCTTCCGGCCGTACAGGCGCCAGCCGTCGCCGTCCGGCTCGGCGCGCGTGGTCAGCGACGCCAGGTCGGATCCGACGTCCGGCTCGCTGAACAGCACGTTGGCCGTGATCTCGCCGCGCGCGAGGCCGGGCAGGAACCGTTCCTTCTGCTCGGGCGTGCCGAACAGGTGGATGGCGTTCCCGACGATGTCGATGCCCAGCGAGTGCACGTTCTCCGGGATGCCGTGGCGGATCATCTCCTCGGTGAGGATCGCCTTCTCCACGATCGTGGCGCCCGTCCCGCCGTAGCGCTCGGGCCAGTTGATCGCGAGCCAGCCGAGCTTGCCCAGCCGCCGGTGCACGTCGAGCAGGCCGCTCTCCTGCCCGTACGGCATCCGCCGGGACCGTGCGATCTCCGCGCTCACCGCGTCCTCGCACAACAGCTTGCACACCTCTTCCCGGAAGCTCTCCTGCTCCGGGGTGAAGGCCGGCATCATCGGACACTCACCTCGCTTAGTCTGTCGCGCATCACGTCCGCGAGAGCGCGGGCGTGTGCTGGTTGGAGCATGGTGTAGTGGTCGCCCGGCACCGTCCGGATCTCGTCGGCGTAGGCACGCCATCTGCCGAGCATCGCGAGGTCCGCGTTCCCGGCGTCCGCGGCGCTGTCGGTGTCCGCGGCGTTGTCGGTGTCCCCGGTGTCCCCGCTGTCCCCGGTGTCCCCGGCCCACAGCAGCACCACCCGGCCGTTCACCCGCGAGGGGCGGAAGGCCAGGAGCCCGCGCACGTTCGCGGCGAACACCGGGAACCGCTCGGCCACCTCGGCGTCGTCCGGCTCCGCGCCCATCGCCGCGACGTCGGCGGCGAACCACGCCCGCAGCTCGTCGTCGCCGGGATCGGACGGTCCGTCCGGGAGGGCGGTGTCGAGCACGAACGTCAGCGCGACGTCGCCGTCCTGGCGCGCCATGTCGAGCGCCACCGCCCCGCCGACCGACCAGCCGCCCAGGTGCAGCGGCCCGCCGGGCTGGACCTCGCGGACCGCGGCCAGGTAGGTGGCCGCGAGGTCGGGCAGCCCCCGGCCCTCGGTCGCGCCGCCGTGCAGGCCCGGGTCCTCCAGCGCGTAGACGGGCCGGTCGCCGCCCAGCAGCGCGGCCAGCGTGACGTAGGGCGCCACCGACCCGCCCGCCGCGTGCACCAGGAACAGCGGCGGCTTCGTGCCCGCGTGGGCGAGCGGCACCAGCGGGGACACCGCGTGCCGATCGGGGCGCGGCCGCCGCTCCTCCGGCGGGGCGGAGGAGGCCCTCCCGGCGAGGGCCTCCTCCCGTCTGCGCCGTAACCTGAGCCGCAGCAGCGCGTCTCGTTTCTCCTCCACGGTGGAGGGGCGCGGAGCACCCATCAGTTCGACTCCCTCAGGAGCCGGTCGAGTTCCTCCTCGGACAGATCGGCGACCTGGGCCTCGAGCTGCGCCACCTCGTCGTCGCCCAGCAGCGCGCGCTGCGCGTCGTCGATCTGGGCGGCGAACTGGCCGAGCAGCGGGTAGCTGAACAGCCGCCGCGGGTCGAGCGTCACCTGGAAGGCGTCACGCACCCGCGAGATCATCTGGGTCACCTGCAGGGAGTTGCCGCCGAGGACGAAGAAGTTGTCCTGGGCGCCGACGCTGCCGGGGTCGAGGCTCAGCAGGCTCTGCCAGATCTCGGCCACCCGCCGCTGCGTCTCGGTGGTCAGCTCGACCTGCGCCACGCCGCCCTCGGGACGAGGGTCGGGCAGCTTCGCGTGGTCCACCTTCCCGGTGGAGGTCAGCGGGAGCGACTCCAGCGGCACGTAGTCGTTGGGCACCATGTGCAGGGGCAGGCGCCCGGCCAGGTGCTCGCGCAGCGCGTCCTGCTCGAACTCGCCGACCACGTAGGCGGCCAGCCACGCCGACGTCGTGTTCGCGTCGCGCACGGTCACGACGCACTGCCGCACGCCCTCGAAGCTCTCGATGGCGTGCTCGATCTCGCCGAGCTCCACGCGCAGCCCGCGCAGCTTCACCTGGCGGTCGGCCCGGCCCAGGAACTCCAGGTTGCCCTCGGTGTTCCAGCGCGCCAGGTCACCGGTGGCGTACATGCGCTCGCCGGGGGTGGCGGAGAACGGGTCGGGCAGGAACTTCTCGGCGGTCTGGTCCGCCCGGCCGAGGTAGCCGACGGCCAGGCCGGCGCCCGCCATGAACAGCTCCCCGGGCACGCCGACCGGCACGGGCCGCAGTCTCTTGTCCAGGACGTAGGCGCGCTGGTTGGACATCGCCCGGCCGATCGGCGGCGTCCCCTCCAGCGGCTCCGGCGGGCACAGGTAGTCCACGCACGTCACGGTGACCTCGGTCGGGCCGTACCCGTTGTGGAACTCGCGTCCCGGCTTGCTCCACCGGTTGACCAGGTCGGGGCCGAAGGGCTCCATGCCGATGAAGCACACCCTCAGGTCGTCCAGGGAGGACGGGTCGAGCAGTCCCAGCACCGCGGGAGGGATGTCCACCATCGTCACCCGCTCGCGGGCCAGCAGCTCCTGCAGCGCCTCCGGGTCGAGCAGCTCCGAGCGCGGCGCGCCCACGATGGTCCCGCCCGCGGTCAGCGTCGAGAAGACGTCCGACACGCTCACGTCGAAGGCGGGGTTGGAGAACTGCAGGATCCGGTCGTCCGGCGTCACCGAGAACATCCGCTGGAAGGTGGTGCAGAAGTTCACCACCGCCCGGTGGGGGACCATGACGCCCTTGGGGGTGCCGGTCGAGCCCGAGGTGTAGATGACGTAGGCGGTGTCCTCGCGGCTCACCTGCGCCGAGGGCGGCGTGGTCTCCCGCTTGTCGAGCGCGTCGGTGTCCAGCAGGATCCGCGCCGTCTCCGCGGGCAGGAGGTCGGCGAGATCCGACGTCGTCACGACCGCCGTCACGTCGGCGTCGCCGAGCTGGTAGGCCAGCCGCTCCGCCGGGTACTGCGGGTCGAGCGGCAGCCACGCCCCGCCCGCCTTGAGCACGCCGAGCTCGGCGGCCGGCAGGTCGAAGCCGCGCTCGACCAGCACCCCGACCACGCTTCCCGGCGCCACCTTGAACTCCTCGACGAGCGCGTGCGCCAGCCGGTTGGACCGCTCGTCCAGTTGCGCGTAGGTGAGGTCCTCCCCGGCGAAACGCATAGCGACCGCGTCGGGGGCCTCGGCCACGCGCGCCGCGACCACCTCGTGCAGCAGGCGCTCGTCGAGCTCACCGGGCTCGGGGTTCCATTCGGTGAGCACGCGCAGGTACTCGTCGTCGGACATGAGGTCCAGCGACTCCACCCGGGCGTCCGGCCTGGACAGCGCGTCGGTCATGACGGTCGTGAAGTGCCGCACCAGGCGCTCGACGCTCTCCTGGTCGAACAGCTCGGAGGAGTACTCGATCCACACGCCCAGGCCGCCGTCCGGCAGGTCGTTGATCTGGAACGTGAGGTCGAACCTGGTCGTCTCCGGTTGCGGGGTCAGCATCTCGACGTCCACGCCGGGCAGGCTCCAGCGCGCGATCATCTGCTCGGGCAGCAGCGTGAACAGGTGCGCGACGATCGGGTTGCGCCCCGGCAGCCGCTCCGGGCTGAGTTCCTCCACCAGCCGGCCGAACGGCACGTCCTGGTGGGCCATCGCCTCGATGATGGTGTCGTTGACGGACCGGGCCAGGTCACGGAAGACCGGGTCGCCCTCGAGGTTGCCGCGGACCACCACCGTGTTGGCGAAGAACCCCATCATGGGCTCGGTCTCCGAGCGCGTCCGCCCCGACAGGACCGATCCGAGCGCGATGTCCTGCTGGCCGGTGTAGCGGTTCAGCACGACCTGGTACCCGGCCATCGTCAGGGCGAGCAGGGAGATCCCCTCGGCCTGGGCCAGCTCGCGGATCCCCCGCGCGAGGTCGTCGGGCAGGCGGGTCTCGTGGATGCGGCCGGCCCCGGTGGGCGCCGACGGGCGCTGGTGGTCGGCGCGCCACTCCAGCGGTTCCATCCCCTCCAGCGTGGAGCGCCAGTAGTCGATCTGCCTGGCCGGGTCCTCACTCAGCAGCCAGAGCCGCTGCCATGCCGCGAAGTCGACGGGCTGGAGGTCCAGCTCGGGGAAGTCCGAGCCGCTCGGGTCGGTGTAGCGGGCGGTCAGCTCCTCGGCGAACTGGCGCGAGGACCATCCGTCGATGACGATGTGGTGCCACACGATGGACAGCACGTGGTCCTCGGGCCCCAGGCGCAGCACGGCGAACCTGTACGGCGGCTTGTTGCGCAGGTCGAACTCCTCGCGCACCTGGGCGTCGATCCACTCCTGGACGGAGTCCTCGGTCCCGTCGGCCACCGGCAGTTCCCACGTCTCGGGCGGCGGGTCGACCACCTGGAACGGCACGCCGTGCTCGTCGCCGAACCGGGTGCGCAGGCTCTCGTGCCGTGCGACGATCCCGCGCAGCGCCTTCGAGAGGGCGTCCATGTCGAGCTTCCCGCGCAGGCGCATCGCGAACGGCACGTTGTAGACCGGTGCCCCCGCGACCATCTGGTGCAGGAACCACAGGAATCGCTGCTGCTCGGCGATGGCCATCTTGTCGGTGCGCGGGACGGCGACGATCCGTTCCCGCTCGGCCTTCTCCGCCACGCGCTGGCGGACCTTCCTCTCCAGCAGGGCACGCCTGATGTCGGCGACGTCACGTCCCTCGGGGGTTGCCATGATCCCTTCCTCTCCTTCAGCGTCGCACGCTCAGCGGTCGCAGATCGGTCCACACCTGCGCGATGTGGTCCAGGCACTCGCTCTTGCCGCCCTCGAACCCGGCCTCGCGCCAGCCGGCCGGGATGTCGCGGCCGGCGGGCCAGATCGAGTACTGCTCCTCGTGGTTGATCACCACGGTGAACTTCTCTTCCATGACGCCTACCTTTCTTGAGGTACGAAGGCGGATATGTCGGTCAGTCGGGTGAGGTAGCGGTCGATCGCCTCGACCCCGTCCGCCGCCGGCCGGGCCAGAGAGTCCGCGTACCGGCCGAACCGCCGGGTGTCGAAGTGCAGGGAGCCGTCGGTGAACATCCGGTCGAACTCGGCCGGCGCCGCGTCACGGCCGGGTTCCGGGGGCGGCAGCAGCAGGCGCAGCCCGGCGAGTCTCCCGTCGGACTCGGCGACGGCCTCCAGGCGTTCGCCGAACCGCGCGTAGCCGACCCGTTCGAGCCCGCACCGGCCGGTGAGCGCGTCGAACGCGTCGGCGAGGCGCAGGCTCGCCGGCCACAGCACGTGCATCGTGCCGTCGGGCACCTCGATGTCGCCGATCGCGGCCCCCGCCACGAACCGGGCGACCACGTCCACCGGTGTCACGTCGGTCGCGGCCTCGGTCGGGAACACGCAGCCGGTGCGCGCGCACGCGTACAGCAGGTTGTGCGCCAGCGAGTCGGGGTTGGCCACGCCCGTCTCCCGGTGCGGCCAGACCTCGCCGAGGCGGTACACCACCGAGCCGACGCCCTGCCGGCGCGCGCCGGCGAGCAGGCTCTCGGCGACGTACTTCGATCTGTTGTAGCCGTCCGCGGCGACCTGGTCGGGCGCCGGCATCAGGTCCTCGGTGAGGCGCGGGGCGACCCGCCCGTCGGGGGCGAAGATGCTCAAGGTGGACAGGGTGTGCAGGCGGGCGCCGCCCGAGGCGAGCTTGAGGAGCTCCTGCACGCCGAGCACGTTGGCCGGGCGGTGGTCCAGGTAGCCCGACAGGAAGTTCACCGCGCCCGCGGCGTTGACCACACCGGACACGGCCGACGCGATCGCGTCGAAGCGCTCCCGCGGCAGGCCGAGCAGCTCGCCGCCCAGGTCGCCGGGGACCACCTCGACCCGCCCGGCCTTGATCGCCGTGGGCAGCTGCTGCCGGGCGGACGTCAGCCCGTACCGGTCGAGGACCTCGATCAGCCGCCGGGTGCCGTCGGGGGGGTCACAGGCGCGTACCAGGCAGATGAGCTCGGTGTTGGAGTGCGTCAGCAGCTCGGCGAGGACGTGCGCCCCGATGAACCCGGTCGCGCCGGTGAGCAGCAGTGTCCGCGGCGGTCGCCACGCCAGGTCGTGCCTGATGTAGGCCAGTTCGGCGCTGTCGTCGTCGACGCCCTTGGTCAGCCGCGCGGCCTGCCCGCGCACGGTCGACTCGACGAGCAGGTCCCTGGGCCGCACCGGCCTGCCCAGGCGTTCGCCGACCGCGGTGGTGAGCCGGTAGGCGCTCAGCGAGGTGCCCCCGTAGTCGGAGAAGGGCACGACCACCGAGACCTGTTCCCGTTCCAGCACCTCGCGCCACGCCGAGCAGACCAGTTCCTCCATCGGGTCGGCCGGCGGCTCGATCGGCTCGGCGGGGCCTTCCTGCCGTGCCGTCTCGGCCACGATGAGCCCGGTCAGCGCCTTGCGGTCCGCCTTGCCGTTGTGGTTGAGCGGCAGCTCGTCGAGCACCACGATCTGGTGCGGGACCTGCTCGGCCGGCAGTCTCTCCGCCGCGTGCTCGCGAAGCTCCTCCGCGGAGGGCGTCTCGTCCGGTGATCGCGGCGTGACGCAGCCGGCCAGGGTGGCCTCGGGGGCCTCGCCGAGCACGACCGCCGTCGCGTTGCCGACGAGCGGGTGGTCGGCCAGGGCCGACGCGACGTCGCCGAGCTCCACCCGCACCCCGCCGAGCTTGACCTGCTCGTCGAGGCGGCCGACGAAGTGCAGCAGCCCGTCCTCGCCGACCCGCGTCAGGTCGCCGGTCCGGTACAGCCTCCGGCCCGGGATCTCCGGGAACGGGTTGGGCACGAACGTCCGCGCGGTGCGCCCGGGATCGTTGAGGTAGCCCGCCCCGACGCACTCGCCGCCCAGGTACAGCTCGCCGGGCGTGCCATCCGGGAGGGGCAGGAGATCGTCGCCGAGCACGATCGCGGCGGTGTTGTCGATGGGGCGCCCGAGCGGGATCCGGTCGACGTCGGCGTCCGAGACGTCGTGGAACACCGAACCGATGGAACACTCCGTCGGCCCGAACGTATTGGTGATCTCGAGGCCCGGCAGCAGCGCGCGCAGCCGGTGCACCACGGCGGGACCCGCCGCCTCCCCGCCGATCAGCATGCGGCGCAGGCTCGACATCGCGGCGCGCAGTTCCTCGCGCTCCTCCAGCAGGGACACGAACGCCGCGAGCACGGACGGCACGAAGTCGGTCATCGTGACGCCGTAGTGGCCGATGGTCATCGCGGTCTCCTCGAGGTCGAGGATCCCGTCGCGGTCCGGCAGCACGACCTGCCCGCCGGATGTCAGCGGCCACAGCACCTGCCACATCGAGGAGTCGAACGTGGACCGGCTGTTCTGCAGCGTCACGTGGCCGGCCCCGTCGCCGAACCGGCGCGACATCGCGGTCAGCCTGTTGACCAGGCCGCGGTGGTGGTTGAGCGCGCACTTGGGCATGCCCGTCGAGCCGGAGGTGTAGAAGCCGTAGATCAGGTCCTCGGGGCCGGGCGCACGGCCGGCCGGCGGCGGTTCCAGGCCGGCCGGACCGCGCGGCGGACTCGCGTGGTCGACGATTACCGCCGGAATGGACAATTGCAGTTCGGCGAGGGTTCCCGCCGTCGCGGGCGACGCCACGACGGCGGGGGGCGACAGTTCTTTCATGATCGCCCTGAGCCGCTCGGCCGGCCAGGCCGGATCCAGCGGCACGAACGCCGATCCCGCCTTCATGACCCCGATGAGCGCGGTCGGGAATTCGAGGCCGTCCGCTGTCAGCACGGGTATCAAATGTCGTGTCGGTACGCCTTCGCCGATCAGTCGATTGGCCGTCGCATTCGCTGCGGCATCGAGGTCGGCATAGCTCATCGTCATGTCCCGGTAGCGGACGGCGGGACGGTCCGGCGAATTCTCCCTGTGCCTGCGGAACAGGTCGAGGACCGTGCTTTGCCGGGGGAATTCGTGCTGTGGACCCAGTGATGAGTGGACGGCGTTTCGGGCATCTTCGCTCGAGTGCGTCTGCTGATGGCGTGGCATCGTGCTTCCATGGTCTCGGCTGGCAACAGGTCCTCTGCCAGGCAGATCAGTCACTATTCAGATGGGTGATTTCCAGATGGCCCGGGCCGGCCCTCGGCGAGCGTCACGAGGGTGGCGGAGAGATGCCCGGCGTGTTTTACGGCGACGCCTGGCGCCCGGCCCGATTCCCGGCCGGATATGCGGCGACCATGGGGTTTCTTTTCATGATGGATCGTGCGTGCGGTGACCACGCGTTTCCTCCCCACACCAGGAGACATGACTGATGAGCGATATGTTGAATAACCTGTATCCATCAAGTTTGGGGTTACTTCCATACTGGAACACCCGGCCGGTGTTCGCAAGCCCGGACGTCGCCACGATCCGCTTGATGAGGCTCTGAACTGCATCTATGTGCATCCGATCCACGCGGGAACCCGCGTGGACCGGCGACGGTCCCCGGCGCGCACTGCCGCCGTGACTTCACGTCCCGCCCCGGCCGATGACGGCGCCGACCTCGGCTCCGAGCGCCCGCGCGGCCATCCGGAATGCGGATGAAAAACTCCGGGACCGGCACGGCGGGCGGCGATCGGAACAGGCGCCGACCAGGTGGTATGCGAAAGGTACGCCCGTCCGTACCCGGGTCGGCGCCCTCTAATCCAAAGAACACACTTTTCTCGTAGAATCAATCGAAAATGGGCGGTGACCAGCGGGGAATCGCAGGAAGATCTTCGTTCTATCGCGTTGGGCAGGCAATCGGAGACACGTTCCCGCACCCTTGTTCGACTTGAACGAATGATCCGGAAAGGACACCGGTAAAGATCTAATCGGCCATGCCGAATCAACGCGGATGGACAAGGGACGACACCGGGATCGTCGACGCGCGGAGCGTTCGGGGTTGCCGTTCACGGGCAGTCCGGGTAAAGGTTGACATATTGATCGCCGACATCGTGTCCCGTCCACCAGCGCAAAGGAGGAGGTCATGGGGCAAGCCGATGACAACGCACGGGCCGGGTTATTCCAATCGGGAGGACTCTCCTCCCTGGCCGTAGGGGTCTGGCTTCACGAGATATCCACTCCGACACGGCACTATCTCGCCGATATCGGCCAGTCGAATCACGCGGATATGGACGCACTCGTTTCTTCTCTACAGAAGTTCGGTGCCGAGGTCGTCATTGTCGATTTACGATCGTCCATGGCCTCGATGGCGTCGGATCTGCTGCGGTACCGCGCCCGTCACGACGGTGGCTACTGGAACACGACCGGCGCGGCCCGTTTCGTGCTCGTCAACGAGCTCGCGCCGCGGATGCGGGCGGACGGATGCCGGACGCTCGTCCACGGCTGTGTCGGCGGGGGCAACGACCAGCGCCGGTTCGCGCGGTACGGCGCCCAGGTCGCCCCGGGGACGCCCGTCGTCGAGCCGTGGACGGATCCGCGGGCGCTCGAGCGGTTCCCCGGCCGCGACGCCATGCTCGCGGCGGTCGCCGAGCACGGGCTGCGTCTCGACCCGGGCAGCGGCGCCGACCGGTCCACCGACGCCAACCTCGCCGGCGTCTCCCACGAGTCGGCCGAGCTGGAGGACCTGGAGACGCCGGTCACCCGTCTGCGTCCGCGGTGGAGCCGGTGGCCCGAGGAGGGCCCGGCCGAGCCCGAGACCGTCACCGTCGTCTTCCGCGACGGACGGGTCGCCGACGTCAACGGCAGCGGGCCCGACCCGGTCGAGTGGATGACGCTGGCCAACGAGATCGGGGCACGCCACGGCGTGTGGCTCCGTGACGTGGTCGAACGGCGCATCATCGGCACGGTCTGCCGGGGCATCTACGAGGCGCCCGGCCTGGAGGTGCTCGAACGCGCGTGGACCCGCGTCCTGCAGGCCAGCCTCGACGCGGCGGGCCGCGAACTCTACGACCGGCTGTCCGCCGGACTGGGCTCCGCGCTGTACGAGGCGCGCTGGCTGGAGCCCGCCGCGTACGCGGCACGGGAGGCGATCGACCGCCTCGTCGGCGACGTCAGCGGAAGCGTGACCCTCTCCGTCCACCGCGGCGTCGTCCGGGTCGAGGGGATGAAGGCGGCCGGCCACGTGACACAGCAGACACGGTTCGGCTCGGGCGGCAACCGCTGGAGCGGAGTAGTCGCCGTCTAGGCGAAAGGAGGAGGCGATGCGTGAGCGTCGATTCGGCCGGCTGGGCTGGATGGTCGGCGAGGTCGGCTACGGGATGTGGGGCATAGCCGGCGGTGAGGGCGGATGGACCGGCGCCGACGGCCGGACCGGTGACACCGCGCTGGACGAGGCCGTGCGGCTCGGGTGCGACTTCTTCGACACCGCCTGGATCTACGGCCGCGGGGAGAGCGAGAGGATGCTCGGGAGGCTGGCCGGAAGGCACCCGGACCGCCGCCTGCGCATCGCGACCAAGGCCCCGCCGAAGGATCGCACCTGGCCGTCCACCCGGGAGTCCAGGCTGTCGGACGTGTACCCGCCGGACCATCTCTGGGAGTACCTGCACCGCAGCCTCGAGGGGCTGGGCACCCCGTCGGTCGACCTGTTCCAGTTCCACGTCTGGGAGGACGCCTGGGCGCACGACGCGGCGTGGCAGGACACCGTCGCCGAGATGAAGGAACGCGGGCTGATCAAAGGGGTCGGCATCAGCGTCAACCGCTGGGAACCCTGGAACGTCCTGCAGACCCTGAAGACCGGGTTGATCGACTCGGTGCAGGTCATCTACAACATCTTCGACCAGGCCCCCGAGGACGAGCTCTTCCCGGCATGCCGTGAGCTGGACGTGGCGGTGATCGCCCGGGTGCCCTTCGACGAGGGCTCGCTCACCGGCACCCTCACCCGCGACACCCGCTGGCCCGAGGGCGACTGGCGCAACACCTACTTCGTCCCCGAGAACCTCGCCGCGAGCGTGGAGCGCGCCGAACGGCTGGCGCGGATCGTGCCCGAGGGCATGACCATGCCCGAACTGGCCCTGCGCTTCATCCTGCAGAACCCCGACGTCACCACCGTCATCCCCGGCATGCGCAAGCCCGCCCACGTACGCGCCAACATCGCCGTCAGCGACGCCGAACCACTGGACGGGGAACTGATGGCGCGGCTGCGCGAGCACCGCTGGGACCGCCGGCCCACGGCGTGGTCGCAGTGAGCGCCGCGCCGAAGCCCGTCGTGCTGTGGGCCGTGCCCCGGTCCCGGTCCACGGCGTTCCTGCGCATCATGATCGAGCGTGGCGATCTCGAGGTGGCCCACGAGCCGTTCTCGTACCTGCAGTCGGAGGGCCACTTCGAGTTCGCGGGCAGGCGCGCCTCGTCGGCGATCGAGCTGCTCGACGTGATGCTCGAGGTCAACGCCAAGGAGCGGCGGGTGTTCGCCAAGGACACCTCCGACTACACCTACACCTCGCTGTTCGAGGACGAGCGCCTGTTCGGCGACGTCGTCAACACCTTCATGATCCGGGAACCGCGGAGCGCGATCTCCTCGCACTACGCCATGAACCCCGGGGCCACCCTGGAGGAGTACGGGTTCGAGTACCTGCACACCATCTTCGACGCCGTGCGGTCGGCCACCGGCGAGATCCCCCTGGTGATCGACGGCGACGACCTGGTGGCCGACCCGGAGGCGATGGTCCGGGCGTACTGCGAGCGGGTCGAACTCGAGTTCGTGCCCGAGGCGATGCGCTGGGAGCCCGGCCAGCAGGAGAACTGGCGGCGCACGAACCGGTGGCACGCGGAGGTGGCCGAGAGCAGCGGGCTCGTGGCCAGGCCGCCCCAGCGGCGTGAGACGCCCGACACCAACGAGCACCTGCGCCGCGTCGCCGAGTATCACCAGCCGTTCTACGACGCGCTCGCGCGCCACCGCCTCACGGTCGGCGGGGATCGATGACGTGCCGGCGTGGGATCCGCGTCCTCAGCGTCCTCAGCGTCCTCAGCGTCCTCAGCGGGGGACGCGCCGGTGGGCCCTCAGCGTCCTCCGTGGAGGACACGGAGGACACGGAGGGCCCGCCACGACGGCGGGCCGGGCGGGGCCGGGGCGGACCGGACCTCAGGGCGCCGCCAGGACCGGCCCCCTCCGGGCGCGGGAGGACGATTCGCTCGCCGGCCGTTCTCCCGCCGCCCGGATCGGCGTCACTTCACCTTTCGCCGCATGATCGGGCGATCGCCGCGCGGGCGGGCCACCTCGGAGAATCCGGCCTTGAGGAACGCGCTGGCTATTCCCGTCATCGCCGTGTCCGCACCCGCGCGTTTCCCGTCGCGAGGTTCGACCGGATAACCTTCGGCGATTTCGTAACCCGCCGATGCCGCGTAATCGCAGACGGCTTCCAGAATGGCCGGAAGCAGCCCGGAGTCACGATGTTCTTTCTGGACGTACACGCACGCGATCGCACACACCGGTTCGTCGTCGACGCTCGCGAGGAGCGGTGAGCGTTCCAGCCGCGGGAACGACGAACGCGGCCCGAGCGAGCACCAGGCCACCGGCGTGTCGTCGCCGTCGTAGACGACCACACCCGGGGGCGTCTTGCGCTGGGCCAGGCGCTTCATGGCCTGCTTGTTCCCCTCGCCCTTCCCTTTCGTCCACTCCTCGATGGACAGCCGCCAGTGCATGCACCAGCACCCGCGGGCACCTCCGTTGGTCCCGAGGACCGCCTCGAAGTCGCTCCAGGTCTTCTTGGACAGCTCCTTGGCGGTCAGGGAGACGGACGCTTTCCGATTGCTACGGGCGTTCATCGTCGCACCCTCCATGTGGTGTCGAAGGATTGATGTACGTGAGCGTTTCCCCGCCGCGTTTCCCGGCATGCGGCGGTCCGCGTTCATGTCCGGCGGGCGGCCGGGATCGTTTCCTTTCCGGACGAGGTCGCGAGGACCGGATGTTCATGCGTGGCGGCTCGCCCGAGTGGTCACCACGCGATTTCCTCTCTTCGTGGGCCGCCGACAGGAGCGCACGAAATTTATATAACTGATATAGCGATTTTATAGGTTACTATAGGTGGGGCACGGCCGCAGGAATAAGGACCGTTCGACCGGGGTCGGGCGGAGCGGCGACAGCGACACGACGATCAGCGGGCCCCCACCGGCCGGGGCGAGGCCGGCACGACTCACGGCGGGCCGCCGGCGGTCCCGTCGCCGGCGACACGGGCGACGTCACCGGACCCGCCGGGCCCCCGGCACCGCGGCCGGTGGCCGGGCCGCAAGGGACAGAGAAGCTCAGCGAGGACGGAGGACCGGACGTGGCCGAAGAAGACGTCCTGGACATGCTCGAAGCCGAGGCGATCCACGTGCTGCGCGAGGTCGCCGGCGCGTTTCGCCGACCGGTGTTGATGTACTCGATCGGCAAGGACTCCTCGGTGCTGCTGCACCTGGCGACCAAGGCGTTCTCACCGGGCCGGATGCCGTTCCCGGTGCTGCACATCGACACCACGTGGAAGTTCCGCGAGATGATCGCCTTCCGGGACGACACGGCCCGGCGGCTGGAGCTCGACCTGCGGGTGCACACCAACCCGGAGCAGGGGGTGACGCCGTTCACCCACGGCGCGCACGAGTACACCCGGATCATGAAGACCGAGGCGCTGCGCCAGGCGCTCGACGAGAACGGGTTCGACGCGGCGATCGGCGGCGCGCGGCGCGACGAGGAGCGGTCGCGGGCCAAGGAGAGGATCTTCTCGCTGCGCGAGCCCGGCCATCGCTGGGAGCCGCGCTCGCAGCGCCCGGAGTTCTGGTCGTGGGCGAACACCGAGCTGGCCGAGGGCCAGACGATGCGGGTGTTCCCGCTGTCGAACTGGACGGAGCTGGACGTCTGGCGCTACATCAGGCGGGAGAGCATCCCCGTGGTGCCGCTGTACTTCTCCGCCCCGCGCCCGGTCGTCGAGCGGGACGGCTCGCTGATCATGGTGGACGACGAGCGCTTCCCCCTGTCGCCCGGCGAGGAGCCGGCGACGCGCCGGGTGCGGTTCCGCACCCTCGGCTGCTACCCGCTGACCGCGGCCGTCGAGTCGAAGGCCGAGAACATCGACGAGGTCATCGACGAGATGCGGCTCGACCGCAGGTCCGAGCGCGCCGGCCGGCTCATCGACGGTGAGGGCGGCACGTCCATAGAGAGCAAGAAGTCTGAGGGGTACTTCTGATGGTCGCGGTTCTGAGAGTGGTGGCGTGCGGCTCGGTCGACGACGGCAAGTCCACCCTTATCGGTCAACTCCTCGCCAACACCGGCGGCGCCACCGACGACCAGCTCGACTACGCGAGGCGGACCAGGCGCGGCGGCTCCACGATCCCGGCCGGGGCGGTGGACTACTCGCTGCTGACCGACGGGCTGGAGGCCGAGCACGAGCAGGGCATCACCATCGACGTCGCCCACCTCTTCCTTGACCTGCCGTCCGGGCGGCGGGTGATCGTCGCCGACGCGCCCGGGCACGAGCAGTACACCCGCAACATGGCGGTCGCGGCCTCCACCGCGGACGTCGCGGTGCTGCTCGTCGACGCCACCAAGGGGGTCCGCGAGCAGACGCACCGCCACCTGTCGATCTGCGCGCTCATGGGCGTGCCGTCCGTCATCGCGGTGGTCAACAAGCTCGACGCGGTGGACTGGGACCGGTCGGTCTTCAACGACCTCGCCGGCGAGGTGCTGTCGGCGGCGGCCGGTTTCGACATGACGGCGAGCGTGATCCCGGCCAGCGCGCTCGCCGGGGACAACGTCGTCACCCCGTCGCCGAACCTGCCGTGGTACGACGGGCCGACGCTGCTGGACGCGCTGGAGGCCTGGGAGCCGGCCGACCGGCCGCGACGGGACGGCTACCGGCTGCCCGTCCAGTACGTGATCCGGGCGGACGACTTCCGCGGTTTCGCGGGCACGGTGTTCGGCGGACCGGTCCGGCCCGGCGACACCGTCGCGGTCGCGGGCAGCGGCGCGACGTCGACGATCGACCGGCTGCTCGGCCCCGGCGGCGCCGACCTCGACCGGGCCGACCCCGGCACCGCGGTGACGGTGACACTGGCCGACGACGTCGACGTCCGCCGCGGGGACCTGCTCACCACGCCGGAGGTCCTCGGCGACGGGCTCTCCCCGGCGACGGCGTACTCCGCCACGCTGATCTGGACCGCCGAGGAGCCGCTGCGGCACGGCCGCTCCTACCTGCTGATGGCCGGGACGCGGACCGTGCCCGCCGTGGTCACGACCGTGCGCGGCAGGCTGGACGTGACGTCCGGCAAGCAGTTCGCCACGCGCACCCTCGACCTCAACGACATCGGCACGGTCGAGCTGACCACCGACGGCCCGGTCTGCCTGGACGCCTACCGGGAGTGCCGGGACACCGGCAGTCTCCTGCTGGTGGACCGGGTCAGCAAGGAGACGGTGGCGGCCGGCATGGTCCGGCACGCGCTGCGGCGCGGCCGCAACGTCGTCCCGCACACCTACACCGTCGACCGCGACGCCAGGCAGCGGCTCAAGGGGCAGCGGGCCAAGGTGCTGTGGCTGACCGGCCTGCCCGGCGCCGGCAAGTCGACGATCGCCAACGCCCTGGAGCGGCGGCTGCACTCCATGGGGCTGCACACCTACGTGCTCGACGGCGACAACGTCCGCAGCGGGCTGAACAAGGACCTCGGGTTCACCCCCGGGGACCGCGCGGAGAACGTGCGCCGGGTCGCCGAGCTGACCCGCATCCTGGTGGACGCCGGGCTGATCGTGATCGTCGCGCTGGTCTCGCCGTTCCGGACGGACCGCAGGGTGGCCAAGGGCCTGTTCCAGCCGGGCGACTTCGCCGAGGTCTGGGTGAACACCCCGGCCGAGGTGTGCGCGAGCCGGGACCCGAAGGGCCTGTACGCCCAGGCGAAGGCCGGCACGCTGCCCAACATGACCGGCCACGGCCAGGCCTACGAGCCGCCGGAGAACCCCGACCTGGTGGTCGACGGCACCGGATCGGTCGACGACGCGACCGACGCGCTGTGCGCGCTCCTGCGTGACTGAGACCGTTCCGCGAACACGGGAACACGGGAACACGGGGACGCGGGAACGCGGGAACGCGGGGCCTCGATCCCGCCCGATCGCCGGGCCGGCGATCGGGCGGGGACCAGGCTCACAGCGGCAGGGCGCCGCCGGTCTTGAGGGCCTTCATCGCGATCTGCGAGGTGAGCTTGTCCAGCCCGGGCAGGCGCCCCAGCCGCTCCAGGCAGAGCTGGCTGTAGGCCTCCATGTCGGGCACGGCCACCCGCAGCACGTAGTCGGGGCGGCCGAACATCCGCAGGCACTCGACCACGTCGTCGATCTCCAGCACGGCCGTCTCGAAGGCGGTGACCGTCTCGGCGTCCTGGCCCTCCAGCTCGACGTAGGCGACGACCTGGAAGCCCCGGCCGACCGCCACGGGGTCGATCACGGCGCGGTAGCCGGTGATCACCCCGGACTCCTCCAGGTTGCGGACCCGGCGCAGGCAGGGGGACGGCGTCAGCCGTACCCGCTCGGCCAGCTCCAGGTTGCTCAACCGCCCGTCCACCTGCAGGAGGTTGAGAATTGCGCGATCCGTCCCATCCATGACATCGGATGCTAACGAGACGGTCCATCCTTGGAAAGAATGAAATCGAGTTTTGTTCTGTCTGACATAACCTTGCGGACACCGCAGGAGTGCCACAGACGGGACCAGGACTATGACGATCTTCGCCGACGCCCGTGAGATCTCTCCCGACGACCGCTACCTTCTCGACGAGGGCCGGGTCTTCATGACCGGCACCCAGGCCCTGGTACGTGTGATCCTCGACCGGATGCGCGCCGACCGCGCCGCCGGCCTGGACACCGGCGCGATGGTGTCGGGTTATCCCGGCTCCCCGCTGGGCGGCTTCGACCAGGAGCTGGCCCGCTCCCGCCGGCACGCCGAGCCGCTGGGCGTGGTGCACCGCCCCGGGCAGAACGAGGAGCTCGGCGCCACCGCCGTCTGGGGCAGCCAGCTCGTGCCCACCCTCCCCCGCCCGCGCAGGTCCGGCGTGCTGGGCGTCTGGTACGGCAAGGCGCCGGGCGTGGACCGCGCGGCCGACGCGTTCCGGCACGGCAACTTCGTCGGCGCCCACCCCGACGGCGGCCTGATCGCGTTCTGCGGCGACGACCCCTCCTGCAAGTCCTCCACCCTCCCCTCGGCGACCGAGAGCGCGCTCGCCGCGCTGGGCATGCCGGTCGTCCACCCCGGAAGCGTCCAGGAGCTGCTCGACCTGGGCCGTCATGCGATCATGGCGTCCCGGGCGAGCGGCCTCTGGGTCGCGGTGAAGGCCGTCTCCAACGTCGTGGACGCCACCGGCACCGTGGACCTCGGGTACGACCGGGTCGCCCCGGTCGTACCCGAGGTCGAGTACGAGGGCAGGCCCTACCGGCACGTGCCCGACGCCACCCTGCTCACCCCGTGGTCGCTGGAGATGGAGCGCACCCTGGTCGGCCCGAGGCTGGAGCTGGCCCGCGCCTACGCCCGCGAGAACGGCCTCAACCGCGTCACCTGCGACCCCGCGGACGCCTGGCTGGGCATCGTCGCCTCCGGGACCGCCTACCACGACGTGCGCGAGGGCTTCCGCAAGCTGGGCGTCACCCCCGAGGAGGCCGGCGTCCGGCTGCTGAAGATCGGCATGATCTGGCCGCTGGAGGAGCGGATCGTCCGCGCGTTCGCGCGCGGGCTGTCGGAGATCCTGGTCGTGGAGGAGAAGGCCCCGCTGCTGGAGACCTCGGTCAAGGACGTGCTGTACGGGATCGCCGGCGCCCCCCGCGTGCTGGGCAGGCGCGACGAGAACGGCGAGCGGCTCATCCCCGGGTACGGGTCCGTCGACGCCGACCTGGCCGCCAAGGCCATCGCCTTCCGGCTGCGGCGCCGGGGTCTGACCGGCTTCGGCGACCGGATGGACGCCGGGCTCGCGCTGCTGAACCGCCCGGCGCCGCTGACGCTGCTCGCCCCGAAGCGCACGCCCTTCTTCTGCTCGGGCTGCCCGCACAACCGCTCCACCGCCGTGCCCGACAACGCGCCCGTCGGCGCCGGCATCGGCTGCCACACGATGGTGGTGCTCAACCGTGAGGGCAAGGGCGAGCTCATGGGCCTGACCCAGATGGGCGGGGAGGGGACGCAGTGGATCGGCCAGGCGCCCTTCACCGACACCCCGCACATCTTCCAGAACCTCGGCGACGGCACCTTCCACCACAGCGGCTCGCTCGCGATCAGGGCGGCGGTCGGCGCGGGCGTCAACATCACCTACAAGCTGCTCTACAACAGCGCGGTGGCGATGACCGGCGGCCAGACCATCACCCCGGCCCTGTCGGTGGCCGAGCTGACCCGCTGGCTGGAGATCGAGGGCGTGCGCCGGGTCGTCGTCACCACCGACGAGCCCGAGCGCTACCGGGGGGTCAAGCTGTCGGGCATCGCCGAGGTCCGCGACCGCACGGCCCTGGACGACGCCCAGCGCGAGCTGGCCGCGATCCCCGGCGTGACCGTGCTCGTCCACGACCAGCAGTGCGCGGCCGAGAAGCGGCGGCTGCGCAAGCGGGGCGAGCTGCCCGACCCGGCCAAGAGGGTGGCGATCAACCAGCGGGTCTGCGAGGGCTGCGGCGACTGCGCGCAGAAGTCCGAGTGCCTGTCGGTGCTGCCGGTCGAGACCGAGTTCGGCCGCAAGACCGAGATCCACCAGTCGTCCTGCAACAAGGACTACTCCTGCGTGGAGGGCGACTGCCCGTCCTTCGTGACCGTCCTGCCCGCCAGGGGCAGGGCCTCCGGGAAGCGCGCCGCCGTGCCCGTACCGCCCGTGATGCCGCTGCCCGAGACGCGCGCCGGTGAGGCGGCGATCAGGATGGTCGGCGTCGGCGGCACCGGCGTGGTGTCGGTCGCGCAGATCCTGGGCACCGCCGCGCTGCTCGACGGCAGGCGGTCACGCGGGCTCGACCAGACCGGGCTGGCCCAGAAGGGCGGCACCGTCGTCTCCGACATCCTCATCTACGACGCCGACGACGCCGACGGCGAGGACGGCGAGCGCACGGCGCGGGGCGGCACGGCCAGCGTGGACGCCTACCTCGCGCTGGACCTGATCGGCGCCACCGACCCCGCCCACCTGGCCGCGGCCGACCGCGGCCGGACCGTGGCGGTGGTCTCCACCAGCCTGGCCCCGACCGGTTCGATGGTGCTCGACCCGTCCACCCACCTGACCGACCCGGCCTCGCCGATCGCGGTGCTGGAGACGCGGACCCGGCGCGGGCTGAACGTCTACCTCGACGCCGAGGAGCTGGCCCAGGCGCTGTTCGGCGACCACATGCCGGCCAACACCGTCATCGTCGGGGCCGCCTGGCAGCGCGGGCTCATCCCGGTCGGGCTGGAGGCGATCGAGGGGGCCATCCGCGCGACCGGCGGGCGGTCGGCCGAGCGGACACTGGCCGCCTTCCACTGGGGCCGCGCCGTGGTCGCCGCCCCCGAGGCGGTGGCCGAGGCGACCCGTCCCGCGCCCCCGGTCGTGCCGGCCCCGTCCCCGGAGGCGGCCCGGCTCGTCGGCGCGGTCGCCGAACCCGGCACCGAGTTGCACCGCGTCCTGACGGTGCGGGTGCCCGACCTGGCCGCCTACCAGGACCTGCGCCACGCCGCCCGCTACGCCGACGCGGTCCGCGCGGTCCTGGACAGGGAACGCGCGGCCTCGCAGGCGGCCCCCGCGGCGGCCTCGCCGGCATCGACGCAGGCGGCCTCCGGGACGGCCGCGGAGGGGTCCTTCCCGATCACCGAGGCCTACGCCCGCGAGCTGCACCGGCTGATGGCCTACAAGGACGAGTACGAGGTGGCGCGGCTGCACCTCGATCCGGCCGAGCGGGCCAGGATCGCCGCCGAGTTCGGCCCGGGGGCGCGGATCTCCTACAACCTGCACCCGCCGGTCCTGCGCGCCATGGGCGTGAAGCGCAAGATCCGGCTCGGCGCCTGGTTCGACCCGGCCTTCCGCGCGCTGTACGGCATGCGCCGGCTGCGCGGCACCCGGCTGGACCCGTTCGGGCTGGGGACGGTGCGCGCGACCGAGCGGGAACTCGCCGCCGAGTACACCCGCGACGTGCACCGCGCGCTGGACCACCTGCGCCCGGAGACGGCCGGGCGGGTGCTGGAGCTGGCCGGGCTGCCCGAGCTGGTACGGGGGTACGAGCACGTCAAGCTCCGCAACGTGACGGTCTACCGCGAGCGCGCGGCGCGGCTGCTGGGCGACCTGTCCGGGCTCTGAGCGGCCGGGCCCTGAACGCGGGTCCGGCCGGCGCCCAGCGGGACGGCCTCGCGCAGCGACCGCCCGGTGAGCAGCCCGTACAGGACGCCGGAGACGAACGCGTCCCCGGCGCCGTTCGTGTCGACCACCGGGCCCGGCGGCGGCACGGCGGGAAAGCGGTGCGGGCCGTCCTCGTCGAGGACGCGGCAGCCCTCGGCGCCGTCGGTGCAGACGACGGCGCGGGCACGCCCGCGCGCCAGGATCTCGCGCATGACCTCGTCGCGGCGCGCTCCGAGCGCGGCGGCCGACAGGAAGACCAGGTCGGAGGAGAGTGCGAAGTCGCGGTGGTGGTCGCTCTCCCCGTCCCAGTCGTGCAGGTCGGTGGAGACGAGTCCGGCGCCCGGCGCGCGGGCCTCGCGCTCCAGGTCGGGGTAGACGTGGCGGGAGAAGTCGGTGATCGACACGTGGACGTGCCGGGCGGCGCGCACCGCGTCCAGGTAGAGCTCCCGCGGCAGCCGCTCGCCCGGCGCCGCGCGCGGGTCGAACAGCGAGGTGCGCCGCCCGTCCGGGCCGACGAGCAGGACGCTGCGCCGGGTCCCCTGGGGGGCGTGCGCCCAGGCGGTGTCGACGCCGGTGCCCGCGAAGCGGTCCCGGACGAACCGGCCCTGCGGGTCGTCGCCGATCAGGTCGACGAGCTTGACCCTCAGGCCGAGCGCGTCGCAGCCCAGGGCGACGCCGCTGCCGGTGTTGCCGATCCGGTCGATCATCGGGGGGACCGCGTGGGTGTCGGCGTACGGCAGGGGCAGCGAGGGCACGTAGGCGGTGGTGTCGACGCCGGTCCCGCCGATGACGACGACGTCGTGGACGTCGTGGACGTCGTGGACGTCGTGGGCTGTCCTCATGCGCCCATGCTCCCAGTCGTGGGCCGTCCTCGTGCGCCCGCGCTCCCACCGGCCGGGCCGGGCCGTCGCCCGCGGGAGGGTCAGCGGTTGACCAGCGGGCCGGAGCCGGTGGAGCGGCGCACCACGAGCTCGGGCTGGAAGATCAGCTCGACGTGCTTGGCGTGCACCCCGTTGATCTCCTCCAGCAGGGTGGCCACCGCGGCCGAGGCCATCGCGCCGATGGGTTTGCGCACGGTGGTCAGCGGCGGGTCGGTGAACGCGATCAGCGGCGAGTCGTCGAACCCCACCACCGAGACGTCACCCGGCACCGACAACCCGCGGTCGCGGCAGGCGCGGATCGCGCCCAGCGCCATCA
>NZ_JBFABE010000010.1:0-188087 GCF_040640155.1 Streptosporangium sp. NPDC023615 | reverse complement strand
GGACTCCATCGTCCGCATCACCCAGCTCGCCCGCGCCGCCGGCATCCACCTGGTCATCGCCACCCAGCGGCCCAGCGTGGACGTCGTCACCGGCCTGATCAAGGCCAACGTGCCCTCCCGCCTGGCGTTCGCCACCTCCTCGCTCGCCGACTCCCGCGTCATCCTCGACCAGCCGGGCGCAGAGAAGCTCGTCGGCCAGGGAGACTCGCTCTTCCTGCCGATGGGCGCCAGCAAGCCCATGCGGCTGCAGAACGCCTTCGTCTCCGAGAAGGAGATCGGCGAGATCGTCGGGCACTGCAAGGCCCAGATGGCGGCCGAGTACCGCGAGGACGTGGCCGCCGTGGCGGCGACCAAGAAGGAGATCGACGAGGACATCGGCGACGACCTCGACCTGCTGGTCCAGGCGGCCGAGCTGATCGTGACCACCCAGTTCGGCTCGACCTCGATGCTCCAGCGCAAGCTCCGGGTGGGCTTCGCCAAGGCGGGCCGGTTGATGGACCTGCTGGAGAGCAGGAACGTCGTCGGGCCCAGCGAGGGTTCCAAGGCGCGGGAGGTCATGGTCAAGCCCGACGAGCTTCCCGGTCTGCTGGCGGACCTGCGCGGGCAATGACCACCCCCCTGCCTGTGGTGTTCCCGCCGGTTACTGGTTGAATGGGTGTCACTACGCAGCGTCGGGGGGCGGGGGGCGTGCGCCATGGGTATTGGCAGCGATCTGGCGGATGCACGGCGGTCCATGGGGATGACCGTCGGGCAGTTGAGCGCGCGGACACGGATCCGCGAGGTGCTGATCCAGGCGATCGAGCGGAACGACTTCTCCCAGTGCGGGGGTGACTTCTACGCCCGCGGCCACATAAGGAACATCGCCAAGGTCGTCGGGCTCGACCCGGAGACGATGGTGCACCGCTACGACGAGCAGCACGGGGGCGTGGCGCCACCGGTGCGGGCGGCCACCGTCTTCCAGGCCGACATGCCGTTGAAGATCCGCGAGCGCCGCTCGCCCAACTGGACGACGGCCATGGCGCTGGCCCTGGGCATCGTGGTGGTCTTCGGCGTGGTGCGGACCATGGAGGGGGGCGACACCCCGATCGCGGACATCAGGTCCGCCCCCGTGCCGTCCGCCTCGGCCCCGCCGGTGCCCGGCGCCGCTCCCAGCTCGACGCGCCGCGCGGCGTCGCTGTCGGAGGGGAAGCGCGGCGACACCGTGGTCCTGCAGGTGAAGGCCAGGCGGGCCTGCTGGGTCGACGTGGAGGACGCGGGCGGCAAGAAGATCTTCTCCGGGACGCTCAAGGCCGGAAAGACCTCGACCTGGAAGGCCAAGGAGAAGCTGAGGGTCGTCTTCGACGACGCCGGTGCCGTCTCGCTGAAGGTCAACGGCAAGAACATGGGCACCCCGGGCAAGCGCGGGCAGACCGTCGACCGGTCCTTCGCGGCGCCCGCCGCCACCAAGCGGCGCTGACGTCGCGATCCCGGGACCGGCGGCGCCCGGCCGGGCCGGGCCGGACCGGGGGGTCCGCGGCGTCCGCGGCGACCGGAACGACCGGGACGGCGGTGCCGGAATGGGGGGAGGTGCATCGGGTGGTGGCCAACTCCCGATACCGTAGTGTCCACCATGTCATCCCGCCGAACCGCATCGCTGATCACACTCGGTTGCGCACGCAACGAGGTCGACTCCGAGGAACTCGCCGCTCGTCTTGAGGCTGCCGGTTGGCAGCTCGGCGACGACGACCCCGACGTCGTCGTCGTCAACACGTGCGGCTTCATCGACTCAGCGAAAAAGGACTCCATCGACACGCTGCTCGCCGCGGCCGACTCGGGCGCCAAGGTGGTCGCCGCGGGCTGCATGGCGGAACGCTACGGCGACCAGCTCGCCGACGCGCTGCCCGAGGCCTCGGCCGTGGTCTCCTTCGACGACTACACCGAGATCGGCGCGCGCCTCGACGACGTGCTGGCGGGCAGGCCGCTCGTCCCGCACACGCCCCGCGACCGCAGGACCCTGCTGCCCATCTCGCCCGTGGACCGTGCCGCCGCCCCCAAAACCGCCATCCCCGGCCACGGCGAGCTCCCCCGGGGTCTCGCCCCCGCCAGCGGCCCCCGGCCGCTCCGCAAGCGCCTGGGCGACGGGCCGGTGGCCTCGCTGAAGCTGGCCTCCGGCTGCGACCGGCGCTGCACGTTCTGCGCCATCCCGGCCTTCCGTGGCGCGTACGTCTCGCGCGGCGCCGAGGAGCTGCTGGGCGAGGCCGCCTGGCTGGCCTCCGAGGGGGTCAGGGAACTGGTCCTGGTGAGCGAGAACTCCACCTCCTACGGCAAGGACCTCGGCGACCTGCGGGCGCTGGAGAAGCTGCTGCCCGCCCTGGCCGCGACCGACGGGATCGAGCGGGTCCGGGTGAGCTACCTGCAGCCCGCCGAGCTCCGCCCGGGACTGCTGGAGATCATCTCCTCCACCGAGGGGGTGGCCCCCTACTTCGACCTGTCCTTCCAGCACGCCTCCGGCACGGTGCTGCGCCGGATGCGCCGCTTCGGCGACCCCGCCCGGTTCCTGGACCTGCTGGAGTCGATCCGCGCCCACGCCCCAGAGGCGGGCGTGCGGTCCAACCTCATCGTGGGCTTCCCCGGCGAGACCGAGGAGGAGTTCGCCGAGCTGACCGGCTTCCTTCAGGAGGCCAGGCTCGACGTCATCGGCGTCTTCGGCTACTCCGACGAGGACGGCACCGAGGCGGCCACGCTCCCGGGCAAGCTCGACCAGGAGGTCGTCGACGCCCGCCTGGCCGCCCTCACCGAGCTGGCCGAGGAGCTGATGGCCCAGCGGGCCGAGGAGCGGATCGGGACCGAGGTCGACGTCCTGATCGAGGAGGACCTCGGCGACGGCGGCTACGAGGGGCGCGCGGCGCACCAGGGCCCCGAGGTGGACGGCTCGGTGACCGTCCAGGGCATCGGGCTGGTGCCCGGCCAGATCGTCCGGGCGGTCGTGGTCGACTCGGAGGGGGTCGACCTGATCGCCCGCATCAAGGCGGCCTCGTGAACGCGCCGCCGGGCCGGGAGGGCGTATGACCAACACGCCAGAGACCGGCACCGATTCGACCGCGGCCTCCGCGCGCCCCCCGGTGAGCGCGTGGAACATCGCCAACGTCGTGACGGTGATACGGCTGGCGTTGGTCCCGTTCTTCGTGGCCTGCCTCTTCCTGCCCGGCTCCGGCTGGCGGGCCGCCGCGCTGGTGGTCTTCGTGGTGGCCTCGTTCACCGACCTGCTCGACGGTGAGCTGGCCCGCCGCTACGGCCTGATCACCGACTTCGGGAAGATCGCCGATCCGATCGCCGACAAGGCGCTCATCGGCGCCGCGCTGATCGGCCTGTCGGTGCTGGGGGAGCTGCCCTGGTGGGTCACCGTGGTGATCCTGGGCAGGGAGCTGGGGGTCACCGCGCTGAGGTTCGCGGTCATCCGGCACGGCGTCATCCCGGCCAGCTACGGCGGGAAGGTGAAGACCGTCCTGCAGATCGGCGCGATCGTCTCCTACATCTGGCCCGGCGTGCCCGAGCCGGTCCGCTGGGTCGTCATGGGCGCGGCGGCGCTGGTCACCGTGGTCACCGGCGTCGACTACGTGATCCGGGCGATCAAGCTGCGCCAGGTCGCGAAACGGGCCAGGGCCCTGTGAGCGCGCGCCCGCCCGCGCCCGCCCAGGTCGTCTCCCTCCTCGCCGGAAGGGGTGAGACGGTGTCGGTGGCCGAGTCGCTGACCGCCGGCCTGATCGGCGCGGCCCTCACGACCCCGCCCGGAGCCTCGGCGGCCTTCGTGGGCGGGGTCCTCTCCTACGCCACCGAGCTCAAGCACCGCCTGCTGGGCGTCCCCGCCGAGCTCCTGGAACGCGAGGGGGCCGTGCACCCGGACGTCGCCGCCGCCATGGCCGAGGGGGTGCGCCTGCTGACCGGCTCCACGTACGGCCTGGCCGCCACCGGGGTGGCCGGTCCCGATCCGCAGGACGGCAAAGCTCCCGGTACCGTCCACCTGGCCGTTAGCGGGCCGGATGGACGGGTATGGCACCGGGATCCACGGCTGGCCGGGACGCGCGAGCGGATCCGGGAGTCGACGGTCAATGAGGCAGTGGACCTTCTCAGAGGTGTGCTGGAGGCGAACGTGGGGGAACATTCCGGGTGATTACCGCGTTACGTCCCCAGCGAACATGCTCCGCTTGGTCTGCCGCGGCATCGGTTGATACAGGTACGGTGGAACCGTGAGTGAGGTAAAGGTCAAGCGATGATGACGGCGAGGAGTATGTACCAAGGGGCGCGTTCGAAGAACGGGCGGCACGAACCGATTGCGCGGAGCGTCGTGAAGACGTCCGCGCCGGGGAGGGAGCGACAGATGGTCCTGCTGCGTCAGCTGCTCGGTGACGTGCTGCGGCGGCTGAGGGTGCGGCAGAGTCGCACCCTGCGTGAGGTGTCCACACTGGCCCGTGTTTCCCTCGGATACCTGTCCGAGGTGGAACGTGGCCAGAAGGAGGCCTCGTCAGAGCTGCTCGCGTCGATCTGCGGTGCCCTGGGCGTGCCGCTTTCACAGGTTCTCCGTGAGGTTTCCGACCAGTTCGCGTTGGCCGAGCTTCAGCACGCTCCGGTGCTGGCGGGCGACGTCCCCGAGCGGGAGCGTCTGCCGATCCCGGAGACCGTGCCCGAGTCCGTCTTCCCCGAGGTCAACGACATGGTCGCCGCCTAGCCCGCCGGAGGCCCCGGCTGGCAGTGACGGCACCAGACGATCAGCCGCTCCTGCGGCTCCGCCCCCATCTCCCCACGACTGATCCGATGCCCGCAGCGTAGGCACGGCCGTCCGGCCCTGCCGTAGACCCAGGTGCCCCGTCCCGGACGGGAGTCGCCGGTGGTCGTCCTGTCCGGACGGTCCCTGTTGGTGTCCATCAGCCGCCGTGCGAGCGACACGATCGCTCCCAGATCCTCGACCGCGCCCACCGGCCGCCAGGGCGACACCCCGGCCAGGAAGAGCGTCTCGGCGCGGTAGATGGTGCCCATCCCCGCGAGGTTGCGCTGATCGAGCAGCGCGACCCCGACGCTCGTCTCCGGCCGCAGTGTCAGCCGCCGCAGCGCCTCGGCCTCGTCCCAGTCCGCCCCGAGCAGGTCCGGCCCCAGATGGCCGACGAGCCGCTCCTCCTGCGCGGTCGCGACCAGGTCGACCATGCCCAGCCGTACCCCCGTCGCCTGCCACGCGTCGTTGGCCAGCACCAGGCGGACCACGTCCCCGCGCGGCAGGGCGCGTCCGGCGGGCGAGATCTGCCAGCTCCCCTCCATCCGCAGGTGGGTGTGGACGGTCAGATCCCCCTCGACCCTGGTGAGCAGGTGCTTGCCGCGCGCGACGGTCCCCAGCACGGCACGGCCGGTCAGGTCGGCCGTGGCGTACCGGGGCACGCGGAAGTCCGAGCGGACCAGCACGCGGCCGTCGAGCGCCCGCCCGAGCCGTACGGCGGCACGGTGGACGACGTCACCCTCGGGCATCGCCGCCACCGCGGGCCGGGGGGCGGACGGGGGGCCGGGGCACGCTCAGCCCCAGGCCGCGGGGTCGGCGGTCAGGCTGCGGACCCGTTCGGGCAGGGCCCCGGTGGCGACGTTCTCGAGCGTGACCTCCTCCAGGATGGCCCGTTCGCTGGCGCGCAACGCGATCCAGACCTGCTGGAGCGATTCGGCGGGGCCCCGGTAGCCGACGTGCTCGGGGCGTTCCCCCCGGACGTTGGCCAGCGGGCCGTCGACGGCCCGGATCACGTCGGCGAGGCTGATCTCGGCGGGCGGGCGGGCCAGCACGTAGCCGCCCTCGGGGCCGCGCTGACCGCGGACCAGCCCGGCCCGGCGCATCTGGAGCAGGATGTTCTCAAGGTACTTCGGGGGCATGTCCTGCTCCTTGGCGAGCTCGCCCACCGTGGTTGGGCCGTCACCCGCGGCGGCGAGTTCGGCGGCGGCACGGAGGGCATAGTCGACACGAGCGGATAGGCGCATGTAACCGATTATCCCGCCTGCTATTGGTTCCTTACGCGCGCGGGGCCGCCCGAGGTGTCGTGGCGCCCGTCACGTCGGGTGGCGAAGGGCCCCCACGGTGCGCCCCGGAGCCCGAAGGAGCCGTGCGGCACGGCGGTGGGACGGCGGGCGGGGGCCCGTGGCGGGCGGGGCGCGCCCGCGTCCCGGCGGAACGGCGGGCAGGCCCCGTGGTGATCGCGGGGCACGGCACGGCGCGCGGAGGGGGCGGGGACGGGAGCGGGGACGGGAGCGGGGACGGGGACGGGGACGGGCGGGGGGTGTCCCGGCGAGGGTGGCGCGGTCGTGACCAGGCCCGGCGGGGCTAAACTACTGGAAGCCTTATTAATGAATGGAACAGCTATTCTCGGATGAATGTATTTCGACGGGGAAACGGCGAGCAAGAGAGCGTGCATATGGAGCGACGTCCTGGCGTGCCCAGGCTGCTGAGGGAGATCAACGACAGGGCCGCCCTGGAATTGCTGCTCGCCTCCGGGCCGCTGACGCGGGGGCAGATCGGCGAGCTCACCGGCCTTTCCAAGGTGACGGCGTCACAGACCCTTGCCCGGCTGGAGGGGCGCGGCCTGGTCGAGGTGGCCGGGGAGCAGGCGGGCGGGCGCGGCCCCAATGCAGCGCTTTATGGGATTATTTCCTCCTCCGCCTATGTGGCGGGTCTGGACGTCGGCCCGGAATTCGTCACGACCGCCATCGCCGATATCCACGGTGAGATCGTGGCCGAGGTGCGGGTGGCGCCCGACGGTCACGACGACCCTGTGGCCCTCGTGCACAACTCGGTGGTCAAGGCCTGCCGGTCGGCGAAGGTGGCGCTCTCCAAGCTGCGCTCGGTCGTCATCGGCACCCCCGGCGTCGTCGACCCGCGCACCGGTGACGTGCGGTTCTCCTTCGACCTGCCCGGCTGGCACGAGGGGATCCACGAGGCGCTCGCCCGGGACCTGCGGCGCGACGTCAGGATAGAGAACGACGTGAACCTCGTCGCCATCGCCGAGCGCACCCTGGGCGCGGCCCGCGAGGCCGACGACTTCGTCCTGCTGTGGGTGGGCCGGGGCATCGGCCTCGGCGTCGTGCTCGGCGGACGGCTGCACCGTGGCCGGTCCGGCAGCGCGGGCGAGATCGGCTACCTGCCGGTGCCCGGCGTGCCGCTGGCCGAGGACGTCCGGGCCGTGCCGGGCCGGCTGCCGTCACTCGCCGGGGGCCTGCAGTCCCTGGTCAGCGCCGAGGCCGTGGCCGAGCTCGCCGGGACGTACGGGTTCGAGGGCGAGAGCGCCGCCGAGTGCGTGGCGGCGGCGGTCGCGGCGGGGGAGCGGGGAGAGCCCCTGATCAACGAGATCGCGGGACGGCTGGCGCTGGGCGTGGCGTCGGTGTGCGTGGTGCTCGATCCCGGACTCGTGGTGCTCGCCGGCGAGGTCAGCACGGCCGGCGGGGACGCGCTGACCTCCAGGATCGAGGAGGCGGTGGCGCGCAGCTGCCCGATCAGGCCGCAGGTGGTCTCCAGCGAGGTCACCGGGAACCCGGTGCTGCGCGGCGCCGTCATCGCCGCCCTGGAGCAGGCCAGGGAGGAGATCTTCGCCTCCTGAGGGGCCCTGCCCTCGACGCCCTCGACGCCGTGCTCCGGCGTCGCCCTCGACGCCGCGCCGCGGGTGTCACCTTCGACGCCGCGCTCCGGGCGTCGCCCGGCGGAACCGCCCTCCGTTCCGTCTCCGGTGAGGGCGTCCTCGGCCGTACCCCCCGGCCCGCCGCCCGTGTCCCGTCCGGTCCCCGGCCCGGTGGTCGCTTGTCTCGCGTGTTGCCCGTGTGTAGCATTCGAGGTGCGCTAATAGACAAGAAAGTTTCCTAATAGTTCTGCCGGGGTGTGTGAGACCCCGGCGCCTGCCCGGGAAGCCGCCTGCGAGGGAGACGGACAGGATGTCGTACGGCCCCTTCGACCTGCGGGGGATCCCGCTGGCGCTCCACCTGAACGGCCGGGTCGACGTCCCGGCGCTGCTGGACGCGTGCGCGGCCGTGGGCAGGCGCCACCCGGTGCTCGGCCGGGTCAGGGTCACCCGTACCGAGACCGCCCCCGAGCGCTACCGCGGGCTCGCCGAGGCCGAGGCCGCCCGCCCGTTCGACCTGGAACGCGGTCCGCTCGCCCGGTTCACCCTCGTCACGACGGGCCCCGGACGCGTCCGGCTGCTCTTCGTGGCGCATCCTCGGGTCTTCGACGCCGCCTCCAAGGACGTCCTGCTGCGGGACCTGGCCGACGTCTACTTCTCCCGGGCCGTCCCCGCCCGGCCGGTCGCGGGGACGCCCGCCCAGAACGCCTCGGCGCCGTCCGGCACGGTCGTCCCGCCCGGCGCCGAGGCGTTCTGGGCGGAGCGCGACCGTGAGCCCGCCGAGCCGGTCCTGCCCGGCCTGCGGGCCGTCCCGCACGGCACCGGTCCCGGCGAGATCGTGGAGACGGTGCTCGGCGCCACCGAGTCGGGGGCGCTCACCGAGGCCGCAGGGACGCTCGGCGCGACCAGGTTCGAGCTGCTCCTGGCGGTCCTGGGCGCGCTGCTGCGCCACTACGGCGCTGTGGGGTCGCCGCTCGCCCTCGAGCTCGGCACCCGTACGCGGGAGACGCGCGAGTGCGTCGGGCCGTTCACGGCGCGGGTGCCGTTCGTCCCGCATCCCGGGCCGGACGAGGAGTTCCCCGCGCACGTGCGCGCGGTCCGGACGGAACTGCGCGCCATGTACCGCTTCCGGTACGCGCCGCCCGAGCCGTCGCGCGCGCCGGTGCTGCTCAGCTACCGCAGGCGGGCGGGGGTCCCGGAGTTCGCCGGGGTGGCGGCCGGGGTGGAGTGGACGGTGTTCAACGGGGTGGCCCGGGGCGCGTTGCACGTCCAGGCGGTGGACGCCGGGGGGAGCCTCACCCTGGGACTCCGCTTCAACCCGGCCGCGATCGACCACGCGGACGTCTCACGGATCGCGGGTGACCTGCGGGCGCTGCTGCGCGCCGTCCCGGAGGCACCTCACGGCGGGATCGCGGAGCTCGCTGAGCTCGCTGAGCTCGCTGAGCTCTCGGGGATGGCCGCCCCCGTCGCGGGAGGCGTCGCGGGGTGACGGCAGGCGGGCGTTCCGGGGTGACCGGCACGATGGGGTGACCGGCACGCCGGGGTGACCGGCACGGTGGGGGGCGGGGCGTTCGTCCCGGCTCCCGGTGCCGCGGACGAGCACGGGACGTAACGGGAGCGGGACGGGAGCGGGACGGACGCCGGCGGGAAGGCCGGCTCAGACGCCGAGGAGTTCGGCGGCGGCCTGGGCGTTGGCGCGGGCGGCGCCGTAGGTGGCCAGGTAGGTGACGCCCTCCGGGCGCCAGATCGGCAGGCCCATCTCCACCACCGTGGCGTCGGGACGGGCGGCCAGCAGCGCGGAGACCACCGACTTGCTGGTCTCGTAGCGGTGGGCGTCCTTGACGACGACGACCAGGGAGCGGCCCGCCGCGCGCTCCAGGATGGCCGGCACGTCGGCGGCCTCCGGCTTGACCCGCAGCACCTCCGCCTGCGGCAGCAGCGGGGTGAAGCCCCACGGCACGTCGCCGACCGCGATGGTCGGCGGGGTGTCCACCTCGACCACGAGGGGGTCGACCAGCGGGGTCGCCGAGCCGGTGAGGCTGACCGCGCGACGGGCGGCGGTCAGGCCGATCACCTCCTGCTCGGCCTCGCCGGTGCGCGGCGTACCGAACCAGTCGCGCAGCGCGGCCACCCGCTCGGCCGCCGCCTCCAGCCGGGCCGCGGGCAGGCGGCCGTCCAGGACGGCGGCGACGATCTCGTCCAGGATCCGGTGGACGTCGTTCTCGTCGGGGATCGGGCCGAGGCAGAGCAGGTCGGCTCCGGCGGCCAGCGAGAGCACCGCGCCCCGGGCCAGGCCGTAGGTGTCGGTGACGGCCCTCATGTCCAGGGCGTCGGTGACGATCACGCCGTCGTAGCCCAGCTCGCCGCGGAGCAGGCCGGTCAGCGCGGCGGGGGAGAGCGTGGCGGGCAGGGCGCCGGTCAGGGAGGGGACGCGTACGTGCGCCGTCATCACGGATCTGGTCCCGGCGCCGATCGCGGCGCGGAAGGGGACGAGCTCGCGTTCGCGCAGCAGTTCCACCGAGGCGTCGACGAGCGGCACCTCCAGGTGGGAGTCCTGCCGGGTCGCGCCGTGGCCGGGGAAGTGCTTGACGCAGGCGGCGATCCCGGCCGACTGCAGGCCGCCGACCGCGGCCACGGTGTGCCGGGCCACCAGCGCGGTGTCGGACCCGAACGAGCGGGTGCCGATGACCGGGTTGTCCTCGGCGGTGTTGACGTCCGCGGACGGGGCCATGTCGAGGTTGACGCCGCAGAGCGCCAGGGCGTCGCCGATGGACCGGTAGACGCGGCGGGTGAGCTCGACGTCGTCCACCGCGCCGAGGGCGGCGTTGCCCGGGTACGGGCTGCCCACGTGGTAGGCGAGCCTGGTGACGTCGCCGCCCTCCTCGTCCAGCGAGACGACCGGATCGGCGGCCTCCCGCAGGCGTGCGGTGAGGGTGGACAGCTGCGCGGCGTCGGCGACGTTGAAGCCGAAGAGCGTGACGCCGCCGAGACCGTTCTCCAGCTCCCGCAGGACCCACTCGGGTGCCTCGGTGCCCTGGAACGCGGCGAGCAGGGTACCGGCCGCCAGGCGGCGCAGCCCCCGGTCTCCGCGATCCGCGATGAGCTCAGACATGCGGTAGGTGTTCCTTACCTGAGATGGGGAGGATGTCGGACAGTGCGAGGGGTGCGTGGCGGTGCGTGGCGACGCGGGGCGTGGGGGAGCGGGGGTGGGGCCGGCGCGGCCCGTGCCTTGTGGGTGCGGGCCGCGCCGGAGCCTGGGGGTCAGCCCTTGACGGCGCCCGCGACGAGGCCGGAGACCATCCGCCGCTGCACCAGCAGGAAGAAGACGATGACCGGGATGGTCATCAGGGTGGAGGCGGCCATGATGCCGCCCCAGTCCACCGACCGCTGGCTGACGAAGAAGCGCAGCGCCACCGGCATGGTGTAGCTGCCCTGGTCGCCGATCAGCGTCAGCGCGAACACGAACTCGTTCCACGCGGTGATGAACGAGAAGATGCTCGTCGCGACCAGCCCGGGGGCCACCAGCGGGAACAGCACCCGCCAGAAGGTGGAGAACCGGCTCGCGCCGTCGATCCAGGCGGCCTCCTCCAGCTCCTTGGGCACCGCCGCGACGAAGGTGCGCAGCATCCAGATGGCGAACGGCAGCGTCATCGCCACGTTCACCACCACGAGGCCGAGGAGCTGGTCGTACAGCCCGGCCCGCCGGACCATCAGGAACAGCGGGATGAGCAGCGCCTCGCCGGGGACCATCTGCACGATGAGCAGCAGGATCAGGAACGAGGTGCGCCCGCGGAAGCGGAAGCGGGCCACCGCGGTGGCCGCCAGCAGGGCGAAGACCGCGCCGACGAGCACGGTGCCGAGGGCCACGATGGAGCTGTTGAGCAGGTAGCGCCAGATGGAGTGGCCCGCGATGCCCTCGGTGAAGACCCGCTGCACGTGCTCCAGCGTGGGGTCGGTGGGGAACGGGATGAAGTCCGTCGTGAAGATCTGCTCGCGGCTCTTGAAGGCCGTGGACACCATCCAGTAGACGGGGAACACCGCGAACAGGAACACCGCGACGGCGGCGGTGTTGAGCGCGAACCGGCCGCGCCTCTTGCGCTTGGCGAGGGGCTTCCTCGTCGTGGCGGGCCGTGCGCGCGGGGCCTCGTGGACAGCGGTCATCGGACGTCCTCCGTCTTCACGATCTGGCGGACGTAGAAGAAGGTGATGACGAGCAGGATCAGCGTCAGCACCACCGCGACGGCCGCGCCCATGCCCATCTTGGGCGGCGCGCTGAACGCCTGGGTGAAGGCGAAGAGCGACAGGTTGAACGCCTCCCGGTTGGAGGTGCCCCCGGCCAGGACGAACAGCTGGGTGAAGACCTTGAAGTCCCAGATCACCGAGAGCACCGTCAGCACCGCGAAGACGGGCTTGAGCAGCGGGAAGGTGATCTTCCAGAAGATCCGCCACGAGCGGGCGCCGTCCACCCTGGCCGCCTCGTACAGCTCCTGGGAGATGCTCTTGAGCCCGGCGAGCACCGAGACCGCGATGAACGGGAACGACGCCCAGACCACCGCGATGATGAGCACCATGTAGATGGTGAACGCGTCGTTCAGCCACGGCTCGCCGGTCCAGTCCGACCGGCCGAACAGCAGCGAGGACAGCCAGTCGGGCAGCGCGTTGAGCGTCCAGTTGATGACGCCCGACTCGGCGTCGAAGAGCCAGCGCCAGATGATCGCGGTGGCGATCTGCGGGGTGGCCCAGGCGGCCATGATGCCGACGATCAGGAAGGTCGACATCTTCTTGCCCAGGTTGTGCAGGAGCAGGCCGACCAGCGTGCCGAGGATCAGGGTGAGCGCCACCGTGACGACGGCGAAGACGACCGTGTTGCGGAGCGAGGTCCAGAAGAGCTCGGACTCGACCAGCTTCTGGTAGTTCTCCATGCCGACCGACTCGGCCGGAGCGCCCCGGATCTGCCGCAGTCCCACGTTCTGGAAGGACATGACGACCATCTGGAACAGCGGGTAGAGCAGCAGTCCGGCGATGACCAGCAGGCCGGGTACGAGCAGCGCGTAGGGGAGGACCCAGGTGGGCAGTCCCTTTGAACGGCGCGGGGGCTTGGTGCCTCGGTGCCCCCGCGCCGGGGCGGGGGGAGAGCCCCCGTCCCGGGCGATGGTTGAGGTGGTCGCCATGGCTACTGGTTCAGGATCTCTTCGAGTTCCTTGTTGGCGTCGGCCAGCGCGGTGTCGACGTCCTTCTTGCCCTCGATGACCGAGCGGGCCGCGCTCTGCAGGACGGCCTTGGTGTCGTTGGCCTCGGCCCAGTTGGTGTCGTTCGGGAAGCCCTTGGCGACCTTGAAGGTCTCGGCGAACGGCGCCTGCACCGGGTCGGCGGCGTACTCGCTCAGCGCCTCGGGGTAGAGCGGCAGCAGGCCGCCCTCCTTGGCGTAGCGGGTGCCGAACTCCTTGCCGGCGGCGAGCTTGACGTACTCGGCCGACAGCTCGACGTTCTTGGTGTCCTTCCAGACGGCGATGTCGTTGCCGCCCTGGAACGCCGGGGCCGGGCCGCTGCCGTCCTTGGCCGGGAGCGAGAAGAAGGCCATCTTCTTCTCGTCGACCTTGCCGCCGCTCTGCTCGGTGATGCTGGTGATGTCCCAGCCGCCGGTCACGTACATGCCGACCTTGCCGTTGGCGAAGCGGGTCGCGATGTCGACCGAGTTCTGGGTGAGCGCGGACTTGCGCGAGACGCCGTGCTTGACGACCAGGTCGGTGTAGTACTGGAAGCCCTCCTTGAAGCCGGGCTCGGTCAGCTTGCCGGCCCACTTGCCGCCCTCGAACGCGGCGAAGTCGCCACCGGCCGACCAGACGAACGGGGAGAGCGACATGTTGGCGTCGGAGCCGCCGTTGAAGGCGAAGCCGTCGACGTCCTTGCCCTTCTCGGCGACGATCTTCTTGCCCGCCGCGACGAGGTCGTCCCAGTTCTTGGGGATCTCGATCTTGAGGTCCTCGAACCAGTCCTTGCGGTAGAGGACGGCGCGGGTGCCGCCGCCCCACGGGGCGGCGTAGATCTTGCCGTCCACGGTCTCGTAGCCCCACAGGTTCTGCGGGATCTGCTGGAAGTCGGGGGTGGCCTTGACGACCTCGGTGATGTCGGTGAGCGCGTCCTGCGCGACCCAGGCGGCGACCTGGTCGTTGCCGAACTCGGTGACGTCGGGGCCCTCGCCGCCGGCCAGCGCCGCGGTCCACTTGGCCTGCGCGTCGGGCCAGGGCACCCACTGGAGCTTGACGTCGGCGCCGGTGGTCTCCTTGAACTTGGCGTTCAGGTCGGCCATGTACTTGTTCTGCTTCTCGTCCGGCGCGCCGAGGCGCCAGACGGTGAGGGTCTGGCCCGCGAACTTGGGGCCGGAGGCGGCCGGCGCCGACGCCGCGCCGGTACCGGCGGCCGGAGCGGGCTCGCTGTTGCCACACGCGGCAAGACCCAGGGCGAGGGCGGCGGTGGTTGCCGTCGTGGTGGCGATTCTCGCGAACTTCACTGGAGTTCTCCCTTTCAGGCTTTCGCCGGGGTTTGCGCTCATCTGTTATGGCGGGGGTCCCCCGCGACCTCCGCGCTCTGCAGTCACTGGGAGCGGCCGGAACTGTCGTGACCCGCGGTTCCGATCACTTGCCTGCGGGCCGGCTGGGGCTAAACTAACAAGAAACTTTCTTAAAAGAAACGATCGTTAGCGGATCGTGACGGGGAGGAAGACCTTGTCCACACGCCCGGGGACACCCCGGTTGCTGCGCCAGCTCAACGACCGCGCGGCACTGGAACTCCTGCTGTCCAGCGGCCCGCTGACCAGGGCCGAGCTGGGAGAACACACCGGGCTCTCCAAGGTGACCGCGGGGCAGCTGCTCGCGCGGCTGGAGGAACGCGCCCTCGTCGCGGTGGTCGGCGAACAGGCCGGCGGACGCGGTCCCAACGCCGCGCTCTACGGGGTGGTGCCCTCGTGCGCGTACGTGGTCGGGCTGGACGTCCTGCCCGGCCGGATCGCCGCCGGGATCGCCGACATCACCGGCACGCTCGTCGCCGAGGTCTCGGCCGAGTTCGGCGAGCACGACGACCCGGTACGGCTGGTGCGCGACGCGGTCGGCCGGGCCTGCGCGTCCGCGGGCGTCGGCGCCGAGCGGCTGCGCGCCTTCGTGATCGGCACCCGGGGCGTCGTCGATCCCGGTACGGGCGACGTGCGCTTCTCCCTGGACCTGCCCTCCTGGCACAACGGGGTGCTCGCCGAGCTCCGCCGCGGCCTCGGCGTCCCGGTGACCATCGAGAACGACGTGAACCTGGCCGCGCTGGCCGAGCGCGCGCACGGCGCGGCACGCGACGTCGACGACTTCGTGCTGGTGTGGGCAGGGGTGGGCCAGGGGCTCGGCGTCATGCTGGGCGGACGGCTGCACCGGGGCTTCACCGGCGGCGCGGGCGAGATCGGCTGGCTCCCGGTGCCCGGCGAGCCGCTCCCCACCGATGTGAGCGAGCCCCAGTCGGGGTCGTTCCAGCGCCTGGTCGGCGGCGACGCCGTGACCGGTCTCGCGAACGCGCACGGCATCGGCTCCGCCGACGGGGGCGATCCGGCCGGCTCGCCGGGCGAGCACGTCCGCGCGGCCGTCGCGGAGGGGGCCGAGGCGTTCCTGGACGAGCTGGCCGGGCGCCTGGCGGTCGGCGTCGCCGCGGTCACCGTGATCCTGGACCCCGGCCTGATCGTGCTCAGCGGCGACGTCGGCAGGGCCGGGGGAGAGACGCTCGCCGCCCGGGTGCAGGAGTGCGTGGCCCGGGTCTGCCCGAGCCGGCCCCGGGTCGTGGTCTCCAGGGTCGAGGGAAACCCCGTGCTGCGCGGCGCCCTGGTCTCGGCCCTGCAGCAGGCTCGGGAGCAGGTCTTCTCCGACACGGTGTGAGAATTGCCGTCATGCGTGACATCGTTCTGATCTCCGATGCCCGAGTCGCCGCCATCCCGGTCGAGGAGTCCGGCGAGCGGCTGGTCGACGTACGGGGGAGGCTGCGGACCGACGGGCGGCTCGCCGACCCCGCCGGGGCCTTCGCCCACCTGCGGCTCGGGCTGCTGACCCGGCTGGAGGCGGCGCAGGCGCAGCTGCCCGGCGGTTACCGGCTGCTGGTGGTGGAGGGCTACCGGCCGCCGGAGACGCAGAAGGAGATCTTCGACGGGTACTCGGCCGAGCTGAAGGCCCTGTACCCGCGGATGTCCCCCGGGGAGCTGCGGGCGGCGGCGAGCCGCTACGTCTCGCCCGTCGAGATCGCCCCGCACACGGCCGGGGCCGCGGTGGACCTGACGTTGTGCGCCGAGGACGGGACCGAGCTCGACATGGGCACCCCGCTCAACGCCACCCCCGAGCAGAGCGACGGCGCCTGCTACACCGACGCCCCGGGCCTGTCGCCCGAGGCCCGCCACCACCGCAAGCTCCTCGGCACCGCCCTGGAGGCGGCCGGGCTGGTCAACTACCCCACCGAGTGGTGGCACTGGTCCTACGGCGATCGCTACTGGGCCATGACCGTCGGCGCCCCGGCCGCCCTCTACGGTCCCCGCGCCCTGTGACCTTGCTGACCTTGCTGACCTTGCCGCCTTGCTGAGACGCGGCTCGGCAGGAGCCCCGCGGCGTCGCGAGCAGGGGATCAGGCGCCGGCCTGCCCGAGCATCTCCCCGGCGCGCTCCGGGCCGCCCCTGGCGAGCCCGCGGTCGATCGCGCCACGGGACACGAGCCAGGTCACGACACCGACGAGGAACACGATGCCCTCGGTGACGGTCAGCGCCCAGATGATGCCGGCCAACCCGAACCAGAAATCACCGATGAGCACGATCGGGATGAACAGGACGCCATGCGCCACCGACATCACGATCGCCGCCACCGGCCGTCCCGCCGCCTGGAACAGCGACGTGATGAGGCCCGTGAATCCGTTCACGATCATCGCCGCGAGCTGCGCCGTGAGGACCGTGACGCCGATCGCGAGGACCGAGCGGTCCGCCGAGAACGCGGAGAACACCTGCTCGCGGAACACGAAGACCGTCGCCGAGAAGATCAGGACGATGCCGCCCACCGTGATCGCGGATGCGCGCAGCGCCGACGTGAAACGGCTCCTGTCGCCCTTGCCGTACGAGTAGGCCAGGAGCGGCAGCACGCCGATCGTGACGCCCATCACCAGGAACTCCGGCACCTGCGCGATGCGCACCGCGACGCCCATGGCCGCGAGCGCGCCGTCGCCGTAGGCCACGGCGAGGTTGTTGAGCACCAGCGTGGTGACGATCATGAAAGTGGATTGGAACAACTCGCCGGCGCCCACGCCGAGGACGGGCTTCACCACGGCGGGCGAGAGCGTGAACCAACGCGGTGCGAGGCTCATGTGCTCGCTGTGCCGCCGCAGCCAGATGGCGAAGTAGGCGACGACGCCGAGGTTCGAGAGGCCCATCGACAGCGCCGCGCCGGCGACGCCCCAGTGCAGCACGAGGATGAACAGGGCGTCGAACACGACGTTCGCGACCGCGGACGCGATGATCCCGATCATCACCTGGCGTGCGGCGCCCTCTGCCCGCACGAGCTGCTCGAGACAGAACGCCGCGGCGAACACGGGAACGAAGATGAGCATGACGGCGACATAGGCGCTCGTCGCGGGTACGGCGGTGGCGTCCGCGCCGAGCAGCACCACGAGCGGGCGCAGCAGGAGCAGCCCGATGCCGCCGAACACGACTCCGGCGATCACCGAGCCCCAGACGGCGAACGACGAGACGTGCTTGATCTCGGCGGCCCTCGCCGGCTCGCGTTCCGCCGCGCCGAGCAGTCGCGAGATCAGCGTGCCGCCGCCGACGCCGAACACGCCGCCGATCGCCATGACCAGGCCGAGCACCGGCGTGCCGAACGTGATCGCGGCGAGCAGCGCGGTGTCGTGGAGCGAGCCGACGAAGCCGGCGTTGACGAGGCTGTAGACCGCGCCGACGATCATCGCGGCGGCCATCGGCACGCAGAGGTGCACGAGGGCGCGGACGATCGGTGCGGTCGAGAGGTACCAGCGGTCGGTGCCGACGGCGTCGGCCTTCGCGGGGGATTCGAGGTTCGTGCCGCTCATGGCTGTTCCCCTTCCGGGCAGGTTCGAGCGCGCGGCGGCGGGCGCCGGCGCGGCGGGGTGGTGTTCTGGGCGCGCGGCCGGGCCGCGTTCGGGGGTGCCGCCGGAATACGGCGGGAACAGGCCGTGGCCTGGGTCAGGTGCGCCGGGCGACGGCGTACGGCGCGGATCTTGGCGTCGGCGACGTCGTGGTCCGGGAGCGCGTGGGACCGGGTGGCCTCGACGGAGGCGGGGCTGGAGCGGCGACCGAACGGTCAGTGGCGCCGGCGCCGGACGGGGCGCGGCTCCTCACGGGCAGGTTCGAGCGCGCGACGGCGGACGCCGGCGCGGCGGGGTGAGGGTGATGTCCTGGGCGCGCGACCGGGCCGCGCGCCCGCGGTCAGGATCGGGTCGGCTGTGGCAGTTCCGCAGTGATCTTCGCGAGCAGGGCGTGCAGGGTGGTCCGCTCGGCCTGATCCAGGGGGGCGAGGATCGTCTCGTCGACGGCGGCCATCGCGGCGTCGAAGCCGGAGATGAGCTCGATGCCGGCAGGCGTCGCGTAGACGCGTTTACTGCGCTCGTTGCCGCCCTTCGTGCGGCGCTCGACGAGGCCGCGGCGCTCGAGCCCCTGCAGCAGGCTCGAGACGCTCGCCGCGCTCGTGCGGGTCATCTGCGCGATATCGCGCTGGATCGCGCCGGGGTTCTGGGCCAGGTAACCGAGCGCGAAGCCCTGCTCGAAGCTGAGCTCCCGGGCCCGGACCCAGTCCTCGGCGGCCTTTCGCTGAGCCCATCCGATCCAGCGGACCTGATCGAGGGTGCCGGTGAGCCTTGGTGCTTCCATAGTCAGGACTCTAACTGTTTGAGTTCTAACTGTCAACGATCGAACTGTCGGTACGTCGTCGCCCGGCGACACGGCCGCGGACGTGCCGGCCGGCACCCTGTCACCGGCCGTCTCCCCGGGACGCCTCCCTCCTCCGCCCCGGTCCGGCCGGTGAACCCGAAGGCCGTCGCCCGTCTCCTGGGACCGCGACCTCACGCTGTCGTGCGGGCGTCCGCCCCCGCGGGGACGTGCGGGACAATCGGGGCCATGCGGTTCGGTGTTCTGGGCCCCCTGCAGGTGCGGTCCCCCACCGGGGAGGAGATCTCCGTGGGCGGGCCCCGGCCGCGTGCCCTGCTCGTGCTGCTGCTGCTCGACGCGGGCCGCGTGGTCGGCCTCCGGAGCCTGATCGACGGCCTGTACGGCGACGATCCCCCCGCGGCCGCCGCCAACGCGGTGCAGGCCCAGGTCTCCCGGCTCCGCCGCAGCCTGCCCGCGGAGGTGATCGAGTTCCACGGGACCGGGTACCGGCTCGCGGCCGATCCCGACGACGTCGACGCCCATCGGTTCGAACGGCTGGCCCGCGAGGGGCGGCGGCTGCTGGCGCAGGGCCGTCACGCGGTCGCGGCGGGCCCGCTGCGCGAGGCGCTCGGCCTGTGGCGCGGGCCCGCGCTGGCCGACCTGCCCCACGGGCGGGCCCGGGCGGCCCGGCTGGAGGAGCTCCGGCTGGCGGCGACGGAGGACCTCGCCGAGGCGGAGTCGGCCCTTCCCGGAGGCGGTTCGGTGGCCGAGCTGCAGCGGTTGGTGACCGCGCATCCGCTGCGGGAACGGCTCAGGGGGCAGCTGATGCTCGCCCTGCGGGCGGCCGGACGGCAGGCCGAGGCGCTGGCCGTGTTCGAGGAGACCAGGCGGCTGCTCGCCGAGGAGTTCGGCGCCGATCCCTCACCTGAGCTCGCCGCGATCCACCTGGCCGTCCTGCGCGCCGAGCGGCCGGCGCCGCCACGGCGAGGGCTCGCGGCCCAGCTCACCAGCTTCGTGGGACGCGAACGCGAGCTGGAACGGATCGACGCGCTGCACGGCTCGCGACTGATCACGATCACCGGGCCCGGAGGCACGGGCAAGACCCGGCTGGCGATCGAGGCGGCCGGGCGCGGGCGGCGCGAGGTGTGCTTCGCCGACCTCTCCCCGCTCGACGGCTCCGCGTCGTCCGGCGGCCCGGGTTCGTCCGGCGGCCCGGGTTCGTCCGGCGGACACGTCCCGCCCGGTGGTGGCGGTGACCGGGTGGCCAGGGCGGTGCTCGGCGCGCTCGGGCTGCGCGAGCCCGGGTTCCACCCGCCGCGCCCGGCCGACCTCACCGGGCACCTGGTCGCGGCGCTCGCCGGGCAGGAGCTGCTGCTGGTCCTCGACAACTGCGAGCACGTGAACGACGACGCCGCCCTCCTGGTCCGCAGGCTGCTCGGGGAGTGCCCCGGGCTGGCCGTCCTGGCCACCGGACGCGAGCCGCTCGGCATCACCGGCGAGACGCTGGTGCCGCTGGCACCGCTGGAGACCCCGCCCCCGGACTCCTCGCCCTCCGCGGCCCTGGCCTGCCCGGCCGTGCGGCTGTTCGCCGACCGGGCGGCGGCCGTACGGCCGGGATTCGAGGTACGCCCGGCCAACGTGGAGACGGTCGTCCGGATCTGCGCCACGCTGGACGGGCTGCCGCTGGCCATCGAGCTGGCGGCCGCGCGGCTGCGCTCCTTCACCGTCGAGGAGATCGCCGCGCGGCTGACGGAGCACGGCCGGTTCCGGCTGCTGTCGCGCGGCGACCCCACGGCCGCGGCCCGCCACCGGACCCTGCGCGCGGTGGTGGAGTGGAGCTGGGGCCTCCTGACGCCCGGCGAGCAGGTGCTGGCCAGGCGGTTCTCCGTGTTCGCCGGGGGCGCGTCCCTGGAGGCGGTCGAGGCGGTCTGCGAGGTGGAGGACGCCGCCGGGCTGCTGGCCGACCTGGTGGACAGGTCGCTGGTCGGGACGGACGGCGACCGCTACCGGATGCTCGACACGATCAGGCTGTTCTGCGCCGGACGGCTGGCCGAGGCCGGGGAGGAGGACCGCATGCGCGGCGGCCACGCCCGCTATCTCCTCGACCTGGCCGGGCGCGCCGATCCTCACCTGCGCCGGGCCGAGCAGCTCCGGTGGCTGGCCAGGCTCTCGGCCGAGCACGCCGACCTGACGGCCGCGCTGCGCTGGGCCGTGCGTTCCGACAGGGAGACGGGGCTGCGGCTGGTCGCCGCGCTGGCGGCGTACTGGTGGCTGGGCGGCCGTCGCGGCGACGCGGGGGAGGCGGCGGCCGAGCTGCTGGAGGCGACCGGCCGTCCTCTCGCCGGGTTGGAGGAGGAGTACGTCATGTGCGTGGCGCACGCCGTGCCGCGGGCGCTTCCCGAGCACTGGGAACGGGCCGGGGAGATCATGCGGTCGCGGGACCGGCCGCTGCGGTACCCCTTCGTCCAGGCACTGTGGGGCATGTCCGCCGGGCCGCCGGAGTCGGTGCCGCCTTCCGGGCCCGAGATCGACCGGCTGTTCGGTTCCGATCCATGGGGTCTGGCCCTGGCCGGGCTGGGCCACGCCCTGCTGAAGGTGCTCGGCGGCGACCCGCCCGGGGGTGAGCGGGACCTGACGGAGGTGCTGGCCCGCTTCAAGGCCCTGGGGGAGCGCTGGGGGACGGCCCAGGGGCTCGACTGGCTGGCCCTGGTCGCGGGGTGGCGCGGGGAGTGGGAGCGTGCCCGGGACCTGTGGCGGCAGGCGCTGGAGCCGCTGGAGGAGCTCGGCGCCCTTGAGGAGACCGTGGACGTGCTGGGGCACCGGGCCGAGGCGCTGGCGCGCGAGGGCGATCTCGCCGTCGCCGCCGCCGACCACCGGCGGGCCGGTGAGCTCGCCAGGAAGGCGGGCCTGCCTGGCGTGCCCGCCGTGACGCAGCTGGGGCTGGGCGAGATCGCGCGGTTCGAGGGGGATCTCGTCGAGGCCCGCCGCAGGATCGGCCTGGCGATCGAGGGGACGGAGCCCGGGGCCTTCGGCGCGGAGTCGGTGCGGACGCGCGCGTTCACCGCGCTGGGACGGCTGGCCGAGGCCGAGGGCGACCTCGCCGGTGCCCTGCTCCACCATCGCCGGGCGGTGGCACGCGCGTGCGGGTCGCCCCTGGCGATGGACCTGGCCGGCGCCGTCGAGGGCCTGGCGGGAGCCGTCCTGCTCCGGGGGGAGGGGACGCGGGCGGCCCTGCTGCTCGGCATGGCGGTGGCGGTGCGCGGGACGGTCGTGGCCGGTGACCGCGATGTCGCCCGGGTCGCCGCGGGCGCCCGCGGCCTCGCCGGGGCGGAGGCGTTCGCGCCGGCGTACGCCAGGGGTGCCGCGATGCGACGCGAGGAGGTGCTCGCGGAGTTCGCGAAGCCCATGGAGCCCGGGGAGCCCGGGGAGCCCGGGGAGCCCGGGGAGCCCGGGGCCGGGGGCGGCTGACGGGAGAGTGCTCCCCGCCGCGGGGAGCGGCCGACGGGGCCGACGCCCGATGCCGGGAGCGGCCGACGGGACCCGGTGCCGAGGCCGTCCGCGCGTGGGCCGGGCGCCTGGTGCCGGCAGTGCTGACGGGACCCGGCATGGGGGGCGTCCGGCCGTCAGCCGACGGTAGGCGATCCGTCAGCGCCTCCCTGGAAGCTCGTGGCCATGAAGAACACCACGGTCCTCATCTCCGGCGCCAGTATCGCCGGGCCCGCGCTCGCCTACTGGCTGAGCCGCTCCGGCCACGCCGTCACCGTCGTGGAGAAGGCGCCCGCGCTCCGTCCCGGCGGCCAGGCCGTCGACTTCAAGGGCGAGACCCACCGCGTCGTGCTGGAGCGGATGGGAATCCTCGACGAGGTGCGGCGGCGCCGGACCGGCGGGACCGACCAGAGCATCGTCGACGCGAACGGCAGGCCGCTGGCGACCCTGCCCGCCGCGTTCACCGGCGGCGACGTCGAGATCCTCCGCGGTGACCTCTCCGCCCTGCTGCACGAGCGGACCGAGGCGGACTGCGAGTACGTCTTCGGCGACTCCGTCACCTCGCTGACCGACACGGCGGGCGGCGTGCACGTCACCTTCGAGCGCGGCGCGCCGCGTACCTTCGACCTCGTGGTGGGCGCCGACGGCATCCACTCCACCGTGCGCAGGCTGGCCTTCGGCCCCGAGTCCGACTACGTGCGCTTCCTCGGGTACCACTACGCGCTGGCCGACCTCGGCGTCGATCTCGGTGCCGGGATGTACAACGAGCCCGGCCGGATGGCGGCGCTCGGCGGGCCCAAGGCGCCCGTGTTCCTCGTCTTCGCCTCCGGGCGGCTCGACTACGACCGCTACGACACGCAGCGGCACAGGGGCATCCTGACCGACGCCTACCGCGGCATGGGCTGGCGGGTTCCCGAGATCGTGGCCGCGCTGCCGGAGGCGCGCGACGTCCACCTCGACCCGATCAGCCGGGTCGAGATCGACCACTACGCCAGGGGAAGGACGGTGCTGCTCGGCGACGCCGCCTACGGCAACACCCTGGGCGGTTTCGGCACCGGCCTGGCCGTCGTGGGCGCGTACGTGCTGGCCGGGGAGCTGGTGGAGGCCGGCGGCGACCACCGGGCGGCGTTCCGCGCGTACGAGGAGGCCATGCGCGGCTACGCCAAGGTGGCCGGGCGGGGTGGCGCCGGGCCCTTTCTCGCCCCGGCGACGCGGCGGGGGATCTGGATGCGGAACCGGTTGTTCAGGAGCCGCTTCCTGTTGTGGTCGATGCTCAGGATGACGGACATGTTCGCCACGGACATCAGGCTCGGGGACTACCCGGCGCTCACCGGGACCTCCGCCGCGCGGTGAGGAACGGCGGCCCCGGCCCCGCCGCGAGCCGGCAGGACCGGCCGTTCCCCGCGGCCGCGCGTTCGGGGTTCCTCGGGGCCGGCAGGGGTCACCGCGCGGGCGGGGACTCCTGCCCGAAGGACACGCGCCGCAGCAGCGGGCGGCCGGGGCCGGTGCCGACGAGGGTGCCGGCGTGCCCGGTCAGCACGGTGCAGCCGCCCGCGTCGCACAGGTCGGTCCATCCGGCCGGGGTCGCCGTCGGCAGCCGCGTGCGGATCCGCCCGCCGTCGTCGGCCAGGTACAGGCGGCCGTTCATCGCGGTCAGCGCCACGGCCCCGGTGCCGGGCTCGACCAGGCTCCAGGTGGAGGAGGCCGCGTCGAGCAGCCACAGGCCGTCCGCGGCGGCGGCGAACAGCTCGCCGTTCACCATGCCCAGGCCGACCCCGCCGCGCGGCGCGGCGGCCAGGGTGATCCAGCCGCGCTCGGGGTCGAGGTGGACGAGCCGGTCGTCGGCGGTGAGCCCGTACAGGCCGATGGGGTGGGTCACGGTGGCCTCCCTGGGGGTGGCCAGGGCGACCAGCGCGGGCGAGGTGCCCCCGCCGGTGCCCCCGGTGGAGGCCGGGCGCCAGCGCAGGTTCTGGCCCGAGACCGCGCGGGTGAGCAGCGAGCCGTCCCGGGCGGCGCCGTACAGCAGGGAGTCGAACACGGTCAGCGCGCGGATCCCGTCGTCGGCGTCGCCGATGCTCTCCCAGCCGCCGGTACGCGCCGAGAGGCGGTCCAGCACGTTGCGGGTGATCCGGTCCACGACCGGGTCGTGCAGGGTGTTGCCCCAGTTGACCGTGGAGGCGGTGAAGACGGTCCCGGCGCCGAGACCGAGGACGCCCATGGTGGCCATGCCGCCCTGGCCGTAGCGGTGCCAGTGCCGCAGGTCGGCGGTGGCCAGGATGACGAACGAGGGCGGGGTGCCGTCGCGGCCGGTGGCCACCGGGACGCCGTCCTCCTCGACGAAGTCGCAGGCGTCGGTCTCGTAGCCGAGCGCGCCCCTGCCGAACGCGTCCCCCTCGGCCAGCCCGGTGCCCTCGAACGCCCAGTGCCCGGGGAAGCGGGCGACGTAGGACTCCTCGTGCATGAGGCGCATGTACGGCCCCCAGGTCCCGGCGCCGCGCCGGAAGCTGACCCCGATCAGGCCGTTCTCCGGCCGGTTCACCGGCGCGCTGGACCACTCGACCGTGGTCAGGGCCGGGTCGGAGGCGGCCATCGGGTCGGTGACCGCGTCGCGGTGGCAGACCATGGTGCGCCCGTCGTCCTCCAGGCGGAACTGCCACCAGCAGGTGTTGCCGGAGAAGACGGCCAGGTTGCCGCCCCGGCGGACGAACTCCTCGACCCTGTCGCGCATCCCGGCCGACCAGTACTCGTCGTGGCCGTTGACCACCAGCAGCCGGTAGCCCGACAGCAGTTCGCGCCCGTCGTGCAGGTCCAGGGCCGAGCAGTAGTCGACGTCGTAACCGGCCGGCCCCAGCCAGCGGATCATGCCCTCCTCCCAGCGCTCGGGCGGCGGGCCGCCACCGGGCCGGTCGAAGGAGACGCGCGCGGCCCGGGTCGGCTCCTCGGTCCAGTAGATGGACTCGCCCGGGATGCCCGCCCGGTTGTACGCCTGCCAGGTCGGGAACGGGATCGACAGCAGGATCGGGGAGCGGGGCCGGGCGGCCCGTACCGCGAAGTGGACCTGGCCGCTCTCCTCGCCGCTCTCCTCACCGGAGGTGAAGACCGCGCGGTAGAGCGAGCTGGACCAGGACGCGGGCACGTCGAGCGTCCACAGCGGGCCGGTGAACTCCGCGTCGAGCACGGGCAGGCCCGTGGCGACGTCCTCCACCCGCACCGAGCCGTGCAGCGGGGCACGGGAACCCCGGGCCAGGTGGAAGCGGAGCGCGCCGCCCAGGGCGCAGGACGTCGACTCGGCGTAGGCGTGGACGGTCATCGGCCCTCTCCGGCGCGCGGCCCGCGGGTCTCGGATCCGGTCACGGCGTGCGGCCCGGCGGCCCCGGGTCCGGCGTGCGGCCCGCGGGCCTCGGGTCCGGGTCCGGGTCCGGCGTGCGGCCCGGCGGCCCCGGGCATGTCGTGCGGCCCGGCGGTCCCCGGCCTGAAGGGGGCGCTCAACCGACCGGCTCCAGTACCTCGCGGAACGCCGCCTCGACCAGCAGGGACTCCAGGTCCAGCAGGTAGCGCTCCATGGCCGGGCGCGGCAGGTGGCGGGTGTCGGCGGTGAGCGAGACGCCCAGCCCGCCGGGCTCACCGGTCACGTGCAGGCAGAACCGGCAGTTGAGCCGCTCCTGGCTGAGCGGCCAGGTGAGGGTCGTCTCCTCCAGTGCCCGCCGCACCGTCGGCTCGTCCGGGGAGGCGTCCACCACATCGGCGAAGCGCATGTCGTTGAAGCAGCAGTAGGGATGGATCGTCGCGCCCCGCTCCCGGCCGGCCCGCGCGGCGATCCGGTCGCGGTCGCGCGGGTCGTGGTAGGCGGAGCGGTAGGCGCGCAGCGCGGCGGGCCTGGCGGCGCGCAGCGACTCGGTGAAGCCGCCCTCGCGCAGGTCCAGCACGAACAGGCCCTCCTGGGAGAGCGTGGTGACCGCCGCGGCGGTGTCGCCGCGGAACCGGTTGCCCACGATCGGCAGCATCGCGCACACGTCGTGTCCGCTCACCCGCCCGGCCAGCGTGGAGGCGGCGGTCAGCAGCACGGTCGAGGTGCTCGTGCCGTGCACGGCCGCGATCCGCCGCACGGCCAGGTCCATCGCCCGGGAGACGAGCCTGGCCCGCCAGATCGGGGGACCCGGGGGTGCGGCGACCCGCCGGTCGAACATCGTCGGCGGGATGCGCCGGTACCCGCTCTCCCAGTGCTCGGCGGCGCTCCCGGCGACCTTCCGGCCCGGCTCGGAGCACTGCCAGCGGGCCAGGTCCAGCGGGGAGGGCGGCGGCGGCCCGGCCAGGGAGCCGCGCAGCAGGAGCAGCCGCAGGTCCCTGATCGCCGCCTCGGCGCCCAGGCCGTCGGCGGCCAGGTGACAGAAGACGAGCACGATGTGGGTGACCTCGCCGTGCTCGACGACGAGCCCGACCCGCAGCGGCCACTCGCGCTCGTAGTCGAAGGCGGTCTCCGCGAGCTCGTCGCGCAGCCGCTCGGGGTCGCCGTCCGAGACGGTGACCGCGATGGCGCCGGCGGTCGCGAGCACCTGCCACGGCTCGGCGCCGCCGCTCCGCGCTCCGCCCGTCTCTCCGCCGCCTTCCCGCTCGCCGCCGGCTCGCCCGTCGCCGGTCCGCCCGCCGTCCGGTCCGGGTCTCCCGTACGGCGCCCGGCCCAGCCTGGTCCGCAGCGACCCGTGCCGCTCCACCAGCGCGCCCAGCGCCTCGGCGGCCCGCGCCACGGTGAGCGGCCGTGCCCTGCGGGGCACGGCGAGCACGCGGCCGAAGTTGAAGTAGCGGTCGTCCGGCGCCGTCTTCAGGATCGTGTCCCAGATGGCCCGCTGTCCCCAGGTCAGCGGTGCCGTGTCCGGAGGGCCCCCCGAGAACCGGATGTTCATGTCGTCTCCCCGTCCAGGAATGAGGTCAGGGGCGCGCGCCCCGCGCACCCCGTGCCTCGTCGATGTGGCGTTCCAGCGCGTCCAGGTCGTCGAGCAGGTCGAGCCCGTCGCCCGACAGGTCGATCTCCACGCCGAACTCGGTCTCCACCGCGTCGATCAGCCGCATCTGCGCCAGGGACGTGACCCCCAGCGCGGACAGCGGGACCGAGGTGGTCATCGCCTCGTCGGCCGTGACCGCGCCGTCGGACGCCGAGGCCACCATCGCCGCGAGCCGTTCCCTGACCATCGCCAACCCCTCTCGTTCCGTCCCGTACGCCGTTCGCCGGGACCGTGCTCCGGCCGCCGGGCGGCCGGAAGGTTCGGGTACCGCACCCCGTGGCCGCCTCATGGCCGGACCGCGGGAACGGTGACCTCTCTCAGGTCCCGGTCTCCACCAGGCGCTCGGCCTCCTCGTCGGAGAGCCCCTCCAGTTCGGCGACCAGCAGCTCCTCCACCGCCGCCGCGAGCCCGGCCACGGTGCTCCGCGCGAACAGCGTGCGGATCGGCACGTCCACCTGCACCGCCGCGCGGAGCCTGGCGACGGCGCGGGTGGCGAGCAGCGAGTGCCCGCCGAGGGCGAAGAAGTCGTCGAAGGCGCCGACCCCCTCGATCCCGAGCACCTCGCCGAAGATCTCGGCCACCAGCTCCTCGGCGTCGCCGCGCGGCGCGGTCCTGGTCAGCGGTCCGAGCTCGGGAGCGGGCAGCGCGGCCCGGTCGAGCTTGCCGTTCGAGGTCAGGGGCAGGGCGGGCAGGCTCACCCAGAGCGTGGGGACCATGTGGGCGGGGAGCGTGGCGGCCAGCCGCGTGGCGAGCTCCTCACCGGTGACCGTGCCCGTGGCGCCGGCGCTCTCGCCGTCCGTGACACCCATGACACCCATGACACCCGTGCCGCCCGCGTCGCCGGTGGTGCCCGCGCCGCTCACGATGTAGCCGACCAGCGTCTCCCGGTGCACGGCGACCGCGGCCTGGCCGACGCCGGGGCAGGCCAGCAGCCGCGCCTCGATCTCGCCCGGCTCGATCCGGAAGCCGCGGACCTTGACCTGGTCGTCGAGGCGGCCGAGGAACTCCAGCCGCCCGTCGGCCCGCCAGCGCGCCCGGTCGCCGGTCCGGTAGATCCGTTCCCCGCCGCGCACGACGAAGCGTTCGGCGGTCAGGTCCGGCCTGTTGAGATAGCCGACGGCCACCCCGGCCCCGCCGACGCACAGCTCGCCCGGCGCCCCGGGCGGCACGGCCCCGCCGCCCGCGTCCAGGAGCAGGACGGAGGTGTCGGAGATCGGGGCGCCGATCGGCGGACGGCCCGGGGAGCCGTCGAGCTCGGCGGTGGTCGCGATGATCGTCGCCTCGGTCGGGCCGTAGGTGTTGACCAGCCGGACCCGGTCGCCGAAGCGCTGCCGCCAGCGGGTCACGGCCGCCTCGTGCACCTGCTCGCCGCCGAGGATCACCAGCCGCAGGGACGGCGGCCAGGGAATCTCGTCGATCTCGTCGACCAGCGCGTGCCAGTACGCGGTGGGCAGGTCGAGCACGGTGACCCCGCCGAGACGGTCGGGCAGGCTGACACCGCCGTCGGGCAGCAGTTCCAGCCGCGCCCCGGCCACCAGGGCCGGGTAGATCTCCTCGGCGTGGGTGTCGAAGCTCAGCGAGGCGAACTGGACGACCCGGTCGTGCGGGCCCAGGCCGTACGCCTCGCGCATCCAGGCGACGCGGGCGGCCAGGTTGCGGTGCGAGACCACGACGCCCTTGGGCGTTCCGGTGGAGCCGGAGGTGTAGATCACGTAGGCCGCCCCGTCGTCCGGCGTCATCGAATCGGTGCCGGCTCCGACTCCGATGCCGGGGCCGGGGCCGGGGCCGGTGGCCGTGGAGGCGGTGACGGCGGCGGTGCCCGGCGAGGGGGCGGGGTCGTCCACGCGGACGAGCCGGGCGGTTCCGGGCAGCCGGTGGGTCAGGTCCGCCGAGGTGAGGACGAGGCGGGCGGCGCTGTCGTCCAGCATGAAGGCGAGCCGCTCGGCGGGGTGGCCGGGGTCCAGCGGCAGGTACGCCGCCCCGGCCCGCCAGGTCGCGAGCAGGGCCGCGACGACGTCGGGCGACCTGCCCAGGCAGACGCCGACCACGTCCCCGGGGACGACGCCGCGTCCGCGCAGCAGCGCGGCCAGCTCGCCGGCGCGGGCGTCCAGCCCGGCGTAGCCGAGCGTGACGTCCCCGCACCCGATCGCGACCGCGTCCGGCCGGTCGCGCACGGCGTCCGCGAACAGCTCGGGGACGAGGGGGGCGGGCGGCCGTACGGGACCCCGGGACAGGCGCGCGAGCAGCGCGTCGTCGTCGGCGGTGCGCAGCGGCAGCGCCGAGACGCGCTCGCCGGACGCGGCGGGCAGCGCGGTGAGCAGCAGGCGGAACCGGGCCGCCATCGCCTCGACCGTGGCCCGCTCGAAGAGCTCGGCGTCGTAGACGAAGCTGATCATCAGCTCGTGCTCGTCCTGCCAGGCCTCCAGCGCGAGTTCGAGCTTGGCCTGCCGCATGCCGTGGTCGAACACGGTCGCGGTCAGCCCGGCGAAGGTGTCGCGGGCCCGCCCGGAGTCCTGGGTGTGCAGGATGAGCATGGTCTGGAAGAGCGGCGTGCGGGTGAGGTCGCGGTCGACCCTGAGCGCGGCCACCAGCTCCTCGAACGGCACGCCCCGGTGGGAGAAGGCGTCCAGGACCTCGCCCCGGGCCGCGGCGAGCAGATCGGAGAAGACGGGGTCGGCCGACAGGTCGCCGCGCAGGACCAGGGTGTCGCTGAGGTATCCGACGACCTCCTCCAGCCCGACCCGGTCCCGGCCCGCGTCGGCCGCGCCGACGAGGATGTCGTCCTGGCCGGTGTGCCGCGAGAGCAGCACCTGGTAGGCGGCGAGCAGCACCATGAACATGGTGGCGCCGTGCTCCCTGCCGAGCCGGACCAGGGCGGTGGCCTCGGCGGCGTCCAGCCGGACGTCCACGACGTCGCCGCGCCTGGCGGCCCCGGGGGTGCGGGGCCGGTCGACCGGCAGCTCCAGCGTGACGGGGTCGGCCAGCCGCTCGCGCCAGTGGTCGAGCAGGCCCTCCAGGTCGCGTCCGCGCTGCCAGAGGGCGACGTCGCCGGACTGCAGGGGGACCGGGGGCAGGGCGGTGTCGCCGGAGTACAGGCGCGCGACCTCGTCGAGGACGAGGTTGAGCGACCAGCCGTCGCCCAGGATGTGGTGGAGCACGACGCACAGCACGTGGTCGTCCTCGGCGATCCCGATCAGTGTGACGCGCAGGGGAGGCCTGGCCGCCAGCTCGAACGGCGTGTTGGTCAGGGCCGCGACCATCTCCAGCGCCCGGGCCTCGCCCGACGGCGCGGTCCCGGGCGCGGTCCCGGCGGCGGTCCCGGCGCCCGTCGTGCCGGGGCCCGTCGTGCCGGCGGGCACCTCTTCGACGCTCACCTCGTCGACGGGCACCGGACCCGGCGGGTCGATGACGACGACCGGTGCGCCGTCCACCTCGGGGAAGCGGGTGCGCAGGCTCTCGTGCCGGGCGACCGTGCCCGCAAGGGCCCCGGCCAGGGCGCCGCGGTCCAGCGGCCCGCGCAACCGCCTGACCAGGCACATGTTGTACGACGCGTCGTCCGGGTCGAGCCGGTTGAGGAACCAGAGCCGCTCCTGGCCGTAGGACAGGGGCGGGACGGTCCCCCGGGGCCTCGGGCGGGGCCCGGTGGTCCCGCCGGCGCCGGGCTCCACGACCGGGGCGCCGGAGCCGGTCCACGGGACGTCCGGCGACCCGCCCCGTGAACCGTCCGGCACCTCCTGCCTCGTCCCGGTTCGCGGCTCGCCCGGTGATCCGTCCCGTGAGCCGTCCGGGGATCCGGTGGCCGGTCCGGGCGGCCGGCCCGTCAGCCACTCCGCCAGCCCGGCGACGGTCGGGTGCGTGAACACCTCCCTGACCGGCACCTCCCGCCCGGACAGCGCGGTCAGCCGCGAGGTGACCATGGTCGCCAGCAGCGAGTGCCCGCCGAGGGCGAAGAAGTCGTCGTGCGCCCCGACCCCGTCAGTGCCGAGCACCTCGGCGAAGACCCGGGCGACCGTCTCCTCGGCGGGGGTGCGGGGAGCGGTCGCGTCCCGCTCCGGTGCCCGGTCCACCTCGGGGAGCGCGTTGCGGTCGATCTTCCCGTTGGGGGTCAGCGGCAGCGTCTCCACCTCGACGAACACGCCGGGCACCATGTAGCCGGGAAGCTGCAGCGCGGCGTGCTCACGCAGGCCGGAGGTCTCCTCGTCCCCGGTGCCGCCCGCTCCCGGACCTCCGGGGCCGGGGCGGGGCGCGGCCGGGACGACGAAGGCCACCAGCCGGTCCCCGCGCACCGCGGCGACCGACTGCCGCACCCCGGGGTGGGCGTCCAGCACGGCCTCGATCTCGCCCAGCTCGATGCGGTGGCCGCGCAGCTTGACCTGGCCGTCGGTGCGGCCGAGGAACTCCAGGGCGCCGTCCCCCCGGAGGCGGACGCGGTCTCCCGTCCGGTAGTGCCGCGAGCCGCCGGGACCGGGGACGAACCGCTCGGCGGTCAGGGCCGGGCGGCCCAGGTAGCCGGTGGCGACCCCGGCGCCCCCGATGAGCAGCTCCCCGGCCACGCCGATCGGGCACGGCCCGCCGGAGGGGTCCGCGACGTGGACGACGGTGTTGGCGATCGGGTGACCGATGACGATCTCGGCGGGGTCCTCGGGCACCTCCCAGGCCGTCGACCAGATGGTGGTCTCGGTGGGGCCGTAGACGTTGACGAGCCGCCCCAGGCGGGGGCGCAGCTCGCGGGCGAGCCGCGCGGGGAGCGGCTCACCGCCGGTCAGCCCGGTCACGCGCGGCAGGTCCCCCGACAGCAGGACCCGCCACCCCGAGGGCGTCGCCTGGACGTGGGTCACGCCCTCCTCCCGCACCAGGCGGGCGAGCCGGGCGCCGTCGCGGGCCGTCTCGGCGTCGGCGACGACCACCCTGCCGCCCGTCACGAGCGGCAGGTAGAGCTCGAGGGCGGAGATGTCGAAGGAGAGCGACGTCAGCGCCAGCCACACGTCCCCGGGCGAGGACCGCACCAGCGCGCGCATCGCCAGCAGGAAGTTGGTCAGCGCGCGGTGGGGCACCACCACGCCCTTGGGGCGCCCGGTGGAGCCCGAGGTGTAGAGCACGTACGCGGTGTCGTCGGGGAGCGGCCGGTCCGCCGTCCGGGGCGCGGCCTCGGCGCCGGCCGGGGGGAGGTCGTCCAGGGCGGTCAGGACGAGGGCCGCCGCGGAGTCCTCGATCACGTACGAGACGCGGGCCTCGGGGTAGTCGGGGTCGACGGGCAGGTAGGCCGCGCCGCTCATCGCCACCCCGAGCAGCGCGACGAGCATGTCGGCGCCGCGTTCCATCCGGACCGCGACCAGTGAGCCGCGCCCGATCCCGGCCGCGCGCAGCCTCCCGGCCAGCTCGGCCGCGCGCCCGGCCAGTTCCGCGTACGTCAGCCCGGTGCGCCCCGGCGCCGCGTGCGCCTGCCCGGGACCGGCGGGACCGGCGGGACCGGCGGGGTCGGTGGGATCGGTGGGACCGGTCGGACCGGTGGGCGCGGCGCGTACCGCGACCGCGTCGGGGGTCGCCGCGGCCTGTTCCAGCAGCAGGTCGACCAGCGTCACCTCGGGCAGTCCGGCCGCGGTGTCGTTCCACTCCCGCAGCAGGGTGAGCTCGGCGTCCGGCAGCATCCGCAGGGCGCTCACCGGCGAGCCGGGGTCCTCCAGGACGGCGGCGAGCAGCTCCTGGAAGCGGGCGACGAGGCGTTCCACGGTCGCGCGGTCGAACAGGTCGGTGCTGTAGATGACGACGCCCGTCAGCAGGCCGTCGGCGTCGGGGTAGATGTCCATCGACAGGTCGAGCCGGGCCTGCGACCAGCCGTTGGGGAAGGGGACCGCCTCCAGTCCCGGCAGCGGGTCGGCCTCGTCGCCGTGGGTGTGCAGGGCGAAGAGCGTCTGGAACAGGGGGGTGCGGCTGAGGTCCCGCTCCAGGTCGAGGTCGGCCACCAGGCGTTCGAACGGCACCTCCTGCCGGGAGAGCCCGTCCAGCACGACCCGGCGGGTGCGCCTGAGCAGCTCCTCGAAGGTGGGGTCGCCGGACAGGTCGCAGCGCAGGGCCAGCGTGGTGGAGAGAAAACCGATCATGTTCTCCAGCTCGGTGCGGCCCCGGCCGGCCGAGGGGATGCCCACGCAGAAGTCGCCCTGCCCGGTGTGGCGGTGGAGCAGGACCTGGTAGGCGGAGAACAGCACCATGAAGGGCGTGCAGCGGGCGCGGCGGGCCAGGGCGCCGATCGCGGCGGTGGTCTCGGGGGTGATGTGGAACTCGACCTCGGCCCCGGCCCCGCTCCGCAGGGCGGGACGGGGACGGTCCGCCGGGAGCTCCAGGACCGGCACCCCGGCCAGCCGCTCGGTCCACCAGCGCAGCTCCGGCTCGGAGACGCGCAGCGAGCGCGCGTACTCGCCGTACTGCAGCGGTGCCTCGGGCAGCGGAGCGGCGCCCCGGCTGCCGTAGTGCGCGGCGACCTCGGAGCGGAGCACGTTCAGCGACCAGCCGTCGCCGTTGATGTGGTGCAGGACCACGCAGAGCACGTGCTCGTCGGGGCCGAGCTCGACCAGCGAGACCCGGAACGGCGGGGCCGCGGCCAGGTCGAAGGCCGTGTTGGTCAGGGTGGCGACCAGCGCGGCGGCCTCGGAGTCGTCGCGGGCGCGCAGGCGCTCGACGGTCACCGGCGCGGGCGGCTCGACGATCGCCGTCGGCTGTCCGCCCACCTCGTCGAAGCGGGTCCGCAGGCTCTCGTGCCGGGCCGCCACCGCGGTGAAGGCGGCCTCCAGGGCGTCCCTGTCAAGACGACCTTTCACCCTGTAAACATAGGAGGTGTTGTAACCGGCGTCGCCGGGATCGAGCCTGTGCAGGAACCAGAGCCGCCGCTGGCCGTGCGACAGGGGATATTCGGTCCCCGGCTGGCCTGTCGGGACGGTCTCTGACTGGAACACTCGGGGCTCCTCTGCCGGCCGCGGTCCGTGACGCACGCGATCGCGCGGGAAAAATAGGTGGGAAAAGCCCGCTCGGTGCATATGTGCCCAGATGGGCGGGCTTGCGGAAAGGCTCCTTTCTGGAAAGAAACCTTTCAGTTAGTTCTGGGTGGTCAGTGTTACACCTCCCTGTCGGGGGCGCAAGGCCCTCTTTCGGCATGATTTCCTGGTCCCCTCAACCTCGCCGAAGGGCTTGCGCGGCCCTTGCGATCATGTAAGACTGACGCTCGCTTTTGAATAGTAAAGATTCTTTCCTGTAGTGCCTTCGGCACCCACGCGCTTCGGGCGCATATACATCCGATCTTTTAGTGGGAGGTTCACTCGGTGAACCTGACCGTCTCCCAACTGCTCCACGACCGGGCCCTCGCCGACCCCGACGGGGTCGCGCTGATCGTGCACGGCTCGGCCCCCCTTACCTACGGCCGGTGGTACGGGCGCTCCACCGACCTCGCGAACCGCCTGGCCGGACGCGGTGTCGCCCCGGGCGACCGGGTCGGGCTGGTCTTCGGCGCCGCGGACTGGGCGGACTACGCCGTGGCGTTCTGCGCGGTCCTGGCGGCCGGGGCGGCGGCCGTGCCGCTCTCCGAGCGTCTCGCCCCCGGCGACCTGCGCCTCATGCTGGACGACTGCGGCGCGACCGGGGTCGTGCACGGCGCCGGCCTCACCGTGCCCGGGGCCGGCTGGAGCGCCACGATCGGCGACCTGGACGCGGAAACGTCCTACGAGAAGGCCGTTCCCGCGCCTCCGGCGCCCGGCGATCTGGCCCAGATCCTCTACACCTCCGGCACCACCGGCCGCCCCAAGGGCGTCGCGGCCACCCACGCGAACCTGGCCTACGGCTGCGGGGCGAAGCGCCGCCCGTTCGCGCACTCCCGGCACCTCGCGCACGCCTTCCCGATCGGCACCAACGCCGGGCAGACGATGCTGATCAACGCGCTGGACGCGCATCCGGCCGTGGTGACGCTGCCGCGCTTCACCCCGGGCCGCTTCGCCTCACTGATCGAGTCCTACCGGGCGGGAACGGTCTTCCTGGTCCCCGCGATGGCCATCGAACTGATCAACGCCGGGGTGGGGGAGCGGCACGACCTGTCGAGCGTGCTGCTGCTCGGCTCGGCCGCCGCGCCGCTGCCCTCGGCCGTCGCCACGGCCCTGACCACGACCTTCCCCAACGCGACGATCACCAACTACTACACCTCGACCGAGGCCGCCCCGGCCCAGACGGTCATGATGTTCGACCCCGACCGCCCCGGGAGCGTCGGCCGCGCCATCGCCGGGGGACGCGTCAGGATCGCCACCCCCGAGGGCGACCCCCTGCCCGCGGGGGAGACCGGGGAGGTCTGGATGCGCTCCCCGGCCGCACCGCGCGCCTACTACGGCGACCCGGGGAGCGCGACCTTCCGCGACGGCTGGGTGCGGATGGGCGATCTCGGCCGGATCGACGACGAGGGCTACCTCTACCTCGTCGACCGGGAGAGCGACGTGGTGAAGTCGGGGGCCTTCAAGGTCTCCACGATCCATGTCGAGGAGGCCGTCCACGCGCACCCGGCCGTGATCGAGGCCGCCGCGTTCGGGGTGCCCCACCCGGTGCTCGGGACCGTCGTCGCCGTCGCCCTCGCCGTCAGGGAGCCCCTCACCCCCGAGGAGCTGCGGATCTTCCTCAAGGACCGTCTGGCCTCGCACGAGCTGCCCGCGCACGTCCTGACGGTCGAGGCGCTGCCGCGCAACGACGGCGGCAAGGTCGACAAGCGGGCCCTGCGCCGGAGGGTGGAGGGCACATGAGCCCCGCTTCGGCGTCCACGTCCGGGACCGCTTCCGTTTCCGGTTCCGGTTCCGGTTCCGCGGACCACACCGAGGCCGCGCCGGCGCCGGGTCCCGCGCCCGGGGACACACCCGAGGTCACGTTCACCCAGCAGGGCATGTGGGTGACCGAGCAGGCGGGAGGCGGCGGCACGGCGTACCACATGCCGCTCCTCGTCCACCTCGACGGCGACCTGGACACCGCCGCGCTGTCGGCCGCCTGCGCGGCGGTGGCGGAACGGCACCCGATGCTGGGCAGCGTCGTGGCCGAGGTGGACGGCGAACTGCGGCTCGTACCCGGCGCGGAGGTGCCGGTACGCCACTGCGAGCACACGGACCTCACCGGGGAGGAGGACGCGAGCCCCGCCCCGGGAGAGGACGCGGGCCTCCCCGCGGGGGAGGGCGGGTGGGAGCGGGCCGTGCGGGAGGAGATCCTGCGCCCCTTCGACCTGGACACCGGGCCGCTGGCCAGGTTCACCCTGTTCGGGATCGGTCCCCGGCGGCACCTGCTCCTCTTCGTCGCCCACCACATCGTCTTCGACGGCGGCTCCAAGGACGTCCTGGTCCGTGACCTGGCGGCCCTCCACAACGGGGAGACGCCGCCCCCGCTGCCCCGGATCGACCACGGCCGCGCCGAGCGCGACAGGGTGGCGGCCCTCCTCCCGGCCGCCCGGGAGTTCTGGAAGCCCCGATGGCGCGATCCGGGCGAGACCGTCGTGCTCGGCCGGGCGCTCAGGTCCCGGCGGGCGGGCGAGGGCCGGGTGCTGCGGTTCACCCTCGACGCGCCACCCACCCCGATCCCCGGCCTGACCGGGTTCGAGACGCTGCTCGCAGCGCTGCACGCCCTCCTCCTCGGCTACGGCAACGCGACGGTGACCACCGCCGTCGACCTGTCCACCCGCCCCGCCGAGGCCGCGGACCACGTGGGACCGTTCGTCAACGAACTACCGGTCGCCTCCGCGCCCTCACCCGCGCAGACCTTCCGCGCGTTCGCCACCGCGCTCCGCGGCGAGCTGCGCGAGATCTACCGGTTCCGTCAGGTGCCGTTCTCCCGGGCGATGCCCCGGGTCCGGCCGCACGCCGCGCTGATGCCCGTCTCGGTCAGCTACCGGACCCGCCGCGAGGCCGATCCGGTCCTCACCGGCCTGGACACCACGGTCGAGTGGACCGCCTTCAACCACGCGGTCCGCGGCGCGCTGCACCTGCAGTGCGTGGCCGGGCCCGGCGGGCTGGAGATCAGCATGCGGTACGACCCCGAGACGGTGCCCGACGCCGCCCGGGTGGCCGGCGACCTGCGTCGCGTCCTGGAACGCGCCACCCGCCACCCCGACCTGTCACTGCACGACATTCTGGAGAACGAGATGGGTTCCGTCACCACGCTGACCGACCAGGTGCGCGAGATCTGGGAGGAGGTCCTGGGCATCTCGCCGATCGACGACCACGACGACATCTTCGACCTGGGCGGCCACTCGCTGACCATCACGCAGATCATCGCCCGCATGCGCAAGCGCCTGGACATCGAGGTCTCCCTGGACGACTTCTTCGACAACCCGACGATCGCCGGGATCGTGGACTCCCTCAACGATGACTGAGACCACCGTGACCACCGGCACCACCGCGACCACCGGCACCACCGCGACCACCGGCACCCCCGGCACCACCGGCACCCCCGCGCCGACCGGCCTCGCCGCGTCCACGGGCGCCACTCCCACCGCGGCCGCCGCCACCGCCGACGTCACCCACGTCACCCACGTCACCCACGTCACCCACGTCACCGGCGTCGCCGGGCCCCGCCTCTCCCGCATGGCCGACGACGACCTGGAACTCCTGCTGCTGATCCGGCACTTCGAGCTCAAGCTCCTGGAGCTGTACGCCAGGGGGGACCTCAACGGCACCACGCACACCTGCCTCGGCCAGGAGTACGTCCCGGTCGCGCTGCGTCCCCTGCTCGGCCCGGCCGACCACGTCTTCAGCAACCACCGCGGCCACGGCCACTACCTGTCCAGGTTCCGCGACCCGCACGGCCTGCTCGCCGAGATCATGGGCAGGCAGGGCGCGATCTGCGGCGGCGTCGGCGGCAGCCAGCACATCCGGCGCGACCGCTACCTCTCCACCGGCGTACAGGGCGAGAGCATGCCGGTCGCCGCGGGGGTGGCGCTCCACCTCAAGCGCTCCGAGCCCGGCGCGCTGGCCTGCGTCCACATCGGCGACGGCACCTGGGGCGAGGGCGCGGTCTACGAGGCGCTGAACCTGGCCGCGCTCTGGCGGCTCCCGCTGCTGGTCGTGGTGGAGAACAACGGGGTGGCCCAGTCCACCCCGACCGCGGCGCAGATGGCGGGCACGGTGGCCGGCCGCGCGGCCGCGTTCGGCGTCCGGCACCGCCTGGTCGTCTCCGCCGACGTCAACGAGATCCGCATGGCGCTGGAAGGCGACGTCGCGCGGGTGCGCGAGGGCGTCCCGCTGGTGGTCGAGTTCGTCACCCACCGCCTCGGGCCGCACAGCAAGGGCGACGACGTCCGCCCGGCCGGCGTCGTACGGGCCGCCAGGGAGAGCGACTGGTACGGCCGCTACGCCCACGACCACCCCGAGCACTTCCGCCGGTTCGACGAGACGGTCAGGGCCGGGATCCAGGCCGTCGCCGACGAGGTCGCGGCGCGCCCGCCGTCCCGGGGGGAGGGACCGTGCGCGTAGCCGAGAACCTCAACGCGGCCCTGCACGCCCTGCTGGAGGACGACCCCACGGCCTACGTGCTGGGCGAGGACATCGTCGACCCGTACGGCGGCGCCTTCAAGGTCACCAAGGGGCTGTCCACCCGCTTCCCCGAGCGTGTGATCACCACCCCGATCAGCGAGGGCGCGCTGACCGGCGTCGCGGCCGGCCTGGCGCTGACCGGCAACACGGCCGTCGCCGAGATCATGTTCGGCGACTTCGTGACGCTCGCCTTCGACCAGCTCTGCAACTTCGCCAGCAAGTCCGTGTCGATGTACGGCGAGCGGGTGCCGCTGCGGATGGTGGTGCGCTGCCCGACCGGCGGAGGCCGCGGCTACGGCCCCACGCACAGCCAGAGCCTGCAGAAGCACTTCATCGGCATGCCCGGCCTCTCGCTGTACGAGATGTCGCCCTTCCACGACAACCGCGCGGTGTTCGCGGCGATGCTGAAGGCGGCCGAGCCCTGCGTGTTCTTCGAGGACAAGGTCCTCTACACCCGGCAGATGGAGCGCGTCGACCCGCTGTTCGCGGTACGCCGCGACGGCGACCTGGCCGTGGTGGACATCCGCGACGCCGGTGACCGTCCCGACTGCGTGATCATCGCCCCCGGGGGGATGGCCCACCGGGCCCTGGGCGCCATGCGCTCCCTGCTGGTGGAGCAGGAGATCGTCACCCGGCTGCTGGTCCCCTCCCGCCTCTACCCGCTGGACGCGGACGCGCTGCTGCCCCACGTCGGCGACGTCGTGCTCGTCGCCGAGGAGAGCACCCCCGGGGGCACCTGGGGCAGCGAGGTCGCCCACCTGCTGCACGCCCGCCTCTGGGGGCGCCTGCGCGGGCCCGTCCGGGTCGTCTGCTCGCGCGACGCGGTGATCCCCACCGCCGCCCACCTGGAGGCCGAGGTCCTGGCCGGGGAGTCCGCGATCCACCACGCCGTACGGGAGGCCCTGCGTGGCTGAGATCCGCGTCCCCAAGCTCAACGACAACGACACCGAGTACCTGGTCGTCGCCTGGCTGGTGGGGGACGGCAAGGCCGTCGCCGCCGGGGAGGCGATCGCCGTGCTGGAGACCTCCAAGGCCGCCGACGAGCTGGAGGCGCCCGAGGCGGGCTACCTGCACCACGCCGCCGCCCTCGACACCTGGGTCGCCCCGGGGTCGCTCCTGGCCCGCGTCACCGCCGAGGCGGACCCGCCGCCCGCCCCGGCGTCCGGCGCGACTCCCGGGGCGACACCTGTCGCGGTGTCCGACCCGGATCCCGGCACCACACCCGCGCCGGTCGTCGAGCCGGTCGTCGAGCCGGTCGTCACCGATCCGGCCCGCGCCGCCATGGCCGAGCTCGGGGTCTCCGACGCCGAGGTCGCCTCGCTGGGCCTGGCCGTCGTCCGCCGGACCGACGTGGAGGCCCTGGCCGCCCGCCGTACCGAGAAGGCGGCCCCCGAGGCGCCCGAGAGCGGGACCGAGGCGGGAACGCACCGGCTCTCCCGGGTGCAGCGCGCCGTCGCGCGCGCCGTCACCCTCTCGCACGACACGATCCCCGCCGCCTACACCGCGGTGAGGTTCGACGTGGGCCCGCTGCTGGAGCGGGCCAGGGGACTGACCAGGGAGGTCCGCAGGCCGGTCGGCCTGGCCGAGCTGTTCGTCCAGGCCGTGGCCGCCCTGCACCCGGCGTTCCCGCTCTTCTTCTCCTCCCTCGACGGCGACCGGGTGCGCCCCGCCGACGCCCCGCGCGTCGGCGTGACGTTCGACATGGGCGAGGGCCTGTACGTGCCGGTCGTCCACGACACGAGCTCGCTCAAGGCCATCGCCGACACGCTCATGCGCCACCGGCTCGCCGCCGTCGAGGGCGACTTCCGGGAGAGGGACCTCACCGGCGCCACCATCGCCGTCACCCTGCACACCGAGGCCGACGTCGTCCTCGCCATCCCGTTCGTCTTCCCCGGTACGGTCTGCGCGCTCGCGGTCACCTCGCCGCAGCGCGAACCGGCCTTCGCCGAGGACGGCACGGTGACGGCGAGGACCGTCGCCTGCGTCGGTCTCGCCTACGACCACCGACTCATCAACGGCCGGGACGCCGCGCTCTTCCTCGCGGCCCTCCGGATGGAGCTGCGCATATGACCGAGACCACGCTGTCGGACGCGAAGAAGACGCTGCTCGCCCAGCGGCTCCGGCGCAGGGGGGAGTCGCGGGCCGTCGTCGCCCGCGCGCCCGGAACCGTCCCGCCCCTGTCGCACGCCCAGGAACGCCTGTGGTTCCTGGAGCAGTACCGGCCGGGCACCACCGTCTACACCGTGCCCGTCGCGGTGCGGCTGCGCGGGCCCCTGGAAGCGGACGCGCTGCGCCGCGCGCTGGACGAGGTCGTCACGCGGCACGAGGCCCTGCGGATGCGCTTCCTCACCACGGAGGACGGCACCCCCGAACTGGTCGTGGACGACCCCCGCCCCGCGGAGCTGCGCGTCGTCGACGTGGCCGACGCCGACGCCGCGATCGAGCTGTTCGACGCCGACCTGGCCGTCCCCTTCGACCTGGAGCACGGCCCGCTCTTCCGCGCCGTGCTGGCGCGGATCGAGCCCGAGGACCATGTCCTGCTGCTGGCCGCCCACCACACCGTCGTCGACGGCTGGTCCAGCGACCTGATCATCCGCGAGCTGCTCGCCCTGCACGACGGCGACCCCCTGCCGCCCGCGCCGGTCGGCTACGGCGACTACGCCCTGTGGCAGCGGGGCCTCGACCACACCCGCGAGGTCGCCCACTGGCGCGACCGGCTGGCCGGGCTGCCCGCCCTGGAGCTGCCCACCGACCGGCCGCGTCCGGCCGAGCAGCGCCACGAGGGGGCCGCCCTCGACGTGCGGATCGACGCCGACCTCACCCGGCGGCTGACCGAGCTGGGCGCCGCGGCCGGGGCCACGCCGTACATGACGCTGCTGGCCGCCTTCCAGGTCCTGCTGTACCGCTACTCGGGGCAGACGGACTTCGCGGTCGGCTCCCCGGTCGCCGGGCGCGGGCTGCCCGAGCTGGACGGGGTCGCCGGCATGTTCGTCAACACCCTCGTCCTGCGCGCCGACCTGGCCGACGACCCGTCGTTCACCACCTTCCTGGCCCGTACCCGCGAGACCGCGCTGGACGCCTTCGCGCACCAGGAGCTCCCGTTCGACCGGCTGGTCGGCGAGCTGAACGTGACCCGCGACGTGAGCAGGTCGCCGCTGGCGCAGGTCACGTTCGCGCTGCAGAACTTCAAGGCGGGCCGGGAGGACCGGCGCGTCTCCTACCTGACGCTCCCGGCCAGGACCACTCGCTACGACCTGGGCCTGTACCTGTTCGAGAGCCCGGACGGGCTGCTCGGTCACCTCTCCTACGGCACCGCCCTGTTCGACGCCGCGACCGTGGAGCTGATGGCGGCGCGGTTCGAGACGCTGCTGCGCTCGATCGTGGCGGACCCCGACAGGCGGGTGGGGGAGCTGTCGCTGCTCTCCGCCGAGGAGCGCGAGCTGGTCCTGGGCTTCGCGACGGGACCCGCCGCCACGCCGTCCGGGCACGCGCTGCTGCACGACCTCGTCACCGCGCGGGCCGCGCTGACCCCGGGCGCGACGGCCGTGGTCCACGACGTCTCGCCGTCCGCCGCCGCGTCCGCCGCTGCGGTACCCGCCGTACGCGGCGCCTCCGCGCGGCCCGGCGCGCCGTCCCCGGCCGGCGAGGGCTCGCTGACCTACGCCGGGCTGGACGAGCGCTCCACCCGGATCGCCGCCCTGCTGAGGAACCGCCACGGCGTGGGCCCCGACACCAGGGTGGGCGTCTTCCTGGAGCAGTCCACCGACCTGGCGGCGGCCGTCGTCGGCGTGCTGAAGGCCGGCGGCGCCTACGTTCCCCTCGACCCCAAGCAGCCGCGCGAGCGGCTGGCGTACATGCTCGCCGACGCCGGGGCCGTGGCCGTCCTCACCACCTCCGCCCTGAGCGACCTCGTGCCCGACGTGCCGGTGATCCACCTGGACACCGAACCGCTGGACGAGACCGGCTTCGCGCCCCCGGACCTCTCGCCGGACCACCTCGCGTACGTCATCTACACCTCGGGCACCACCGGGCGGCCCAAGGGCGTCGGCGTGCAGCACCGGCAGGTGCTCACCTACCTCGCCGGGGTCAAGGAGCGCTTCGAGGTCGAGCCCGGCGCGGTCTACACGCTGCTGCAGTCGCTCTCGTTCGACTTCGGGGTGACGATCTTCTACCTGTCGCTCATGACCGGCGGCGAGCTGCACCTGGCCGACCCGCAGGCCCCCGTCGAGGAACTCGCCGGGCTGCTCGGCCGCACCGACTACCTGAAGATGACCCCCTCCCACCTCGCCTCGCTGCTGGCCGGGGTGGACGATCCCGCCCAGGTGCTCCCGCGCAGGCTCCTGATCCTCGGGGGCGAGGCCTCCCGATGGAGCTGGGCCCGCGAGCTGGCCGCGCACACCCCGGTCGTCAACCACTACGGTCCCACCGAGGCCACGGTCGGCATCTCCACCCACGCCGTCACCGGCGAGGACGAGCGCTCGTCGAACCTGCCGATCGGCAGGCCGCTGCCCGGCGCCGCCGTCTACGTGCTCGACGAGCACCGGCGGCCGGTCCCGCCCGGCATGACCGGCGAGATCTACCTCGGCGGCGACCGGCTCGCCCGCGGATACCTCGGCCGCCCCGGCCTGACGGCCGAGAGGTTCCTGCCCGACCCCTACGGCGAGCCCGGGGCCCGCATGTACCGGACCGGCGACCTCGGCCGCTGGCTGCCCTCCGGTGACCTGTGCTTCCTGGGCCGCCGCGACCTCCAGGTGAAGGTCAGGGGCTACCGGGTGGAGCTGCCGGAGATCGAGGCGGTGCTCGCCGGCCAGCCGGAGATCGCCCACGCCGTCGTCGACCTGCGCGCCGACCGGCTGGTCGCCTACGTCGTCGCCGAGCACGCCGGGGAGCAGGTCGCCGTCGGCGAGCTGCGGGCGCGGCTCGCCGAACGCCTGCCCGAGTACATGATCCCCGGCCGGTTCGTCTGGCTGGACGAGCTGCCCCTGAAGTCGCACGGCAAGGTCGACCGGGCGAGCCTGCCCGACCCCGACGAGGCCCGCCCCGACCAGGAGGCCGGGTTCGTCCCGTCCCAGACACCCCTGGAGGAGGCGGTCGCGGCGGTGTGGGCGACGGTCCTCGGACTGGCCCAGGTCGGCGTGCTGGACGACTTCTTCGACCTGGGCGGGCACTCGCTGCTCGCCGCGCAGGTCGTCGCCCGCCTGCGGAAGACCATCCCCGAGGGCGGGCGCCAGGTCACGATCCTGGACCTGTTCAAGCACCGGACCGTGCGCGCGCTCGCTCGGCTCGTCGAGGCGGGCGACGACGGCCCGCGCATGCTCCTGCACCGCCTCACCCCGACCCGCGCCGCCACCTCCACCCTGGTCTGCGTGCCGTACGGCGGAGGAAGCGCGGCCATCTACCAGCCGCTGGCCGACACGCTGCCCGCGAACTGGGCGCTGCACGCGGTCGCCGTCCCCGGCCAGGAGATGGGCCTGATCGAGGAGACCCGGCCCGTGGCGGAGGTCGCGCAGGGCTGCGTGGAGGAGATCCTCAAGGAGATCCGGGGGCCGCTGGCCCTGTACGGGCACTGCGGGCTCGGCGTCATGCTGACCGTGGAGATCGCCCGCCGCCTGGAGGCCGCGGGCCGCCCGGTCGAGGCGATCTACCTCGGCGGCATCTTCCCCTTCGCCCGCCCCACCTCGGTGCTGGCGAAGCTGTCGAACCTGACCGACCGCCTCCGCAGCGACCAGGTCTGGGCCAACGCCCTGCAGGCCGCCGGTCTCGACGTGGAGGACCTGGAGCGCGAACAGCTCAAGCTGATGATCGACAACCGCCGCAAGGGCACCAAGGAGGCCGAGCGCTACTTCACCCGCCTCTTCGAGGAGGGCGTCGAGCCGCTGCGGGCGCCGATCATCTCGGTGGCGGGCGACCGCGACCCGGCCACCGAGTTCTACCAGGAGCGCTACCGCGAGTGGCACCTGCTGACCGGCTCCACGGCCGTGGTCGTCCTCGACGAGGCCGGGCACTTCTTCCTGAAGTACCGGGCGCAGGAGCTCGCCGACATCGTCACCGGCACCCACCGGGCCCTCGCCTCCGGTGACACGGCGAGGCTGGCCCGTACCGACCGGTCCACCTGGTGGCTCGGCGGCGTCTCCACCCAGGACGCCCCCACGGAGATCGCCCCGGCGACGATGGCGCCCGCGATCATCGGCGCGGGACCGGTCGCGCCCGCCCTCACCGCCACGGGGACGTCCACGTCCGCCCCGCCCGGGCCGGGACCGGACGCGTCCGCCTCCGGTCCCGCCGCGGGCGGGGCGCCACCGGGGACGGGGCACCCGGCCGCGACGGACCCCGCGGCGCCGTCCGGCCCGCCGCCCAGCATGAAGCGGTTCGCCGCCGTTGCGGCCGGACAGCTCGTCTCGATCATCGGGTCGTCGCTGACGGAGTTCGCCGTTCCGCTGTGGATCTACATCACCACCGACTCGCTCGCCAGGTTCGCGCTGTTCTCCGTCCTCGCGCTGGTCCCCGGCATGCTGGTGTCCCCGCTGGCCGGTGCCCTCGTCGACCGCTACGACCGGCGCAAGGTGATGCTCGCCGGAGACCTCGGCGCGTTCGGCACCCAGCTGGCGCTGGGCGTCCTGCTGTGGACCGGCAACCTGCAGATCTGGCAGATCTACCCGCTCCTGGTCCTGCTGTCGGTCTCGCTGACCTTCCAGCGCCTCGCCTACAACTCCGCCATCCCGCAGCTGGTCCCCAAGCGCTTCCTCGGGCACGCCAACGGCGTGGTCCAGATGGTCACCGGCACCGCCCAGCTCGTCGTGCCGCTGGTCGCGGTCGGCCTGATGTCCGTGATCGGGCTGGAGGGCATCCTCGTCCTGGACGTCGTCTCCTACGTCTTCGCGATCGGGGTGCTGCTCTTCGTCCGCTTCCCGAGGACCATGGCGTGGAGGCGCAGGGAGTCGCTGGTCGCCGAGATGGTCGAGGGCTGGAAGTTCTCCTGGGGCAACCGGGGCTTCCGCGGCATGCTGTTCTTCTTCGCGGTGCTGAACATCTTCCTGTCCCCGCTGTTCCTGCTGATCTCACCGCTGGTCCTGGGCTTCGCCTCCCTGGAGGACGTCGGCAGGATCTCCTTCTTCGGTGGCCTGGGCGTCTTCCTCGGCGGCCTGACCATGACCGTCTGGGGAGGGCCGCGACGGCGACGGCTGCGCGGCGTCATGCTCTCCACCCTCGCCCTGAGCCTGTTCTGCCTGGTCACCGGTCTGCAGCAGAACCTGATCCTGATCGCCGTCGGCGCCTTCGGGATGTCGTTCTGGCTGACCATGCTCAACGGCGTCTACGCCACGATCATCCAGGTCAAGGTGCCGCAGCGCTTCCACGGCCGCGTCATCGCGCTCAACACGCTCGTCGCCTGGTCCACCCTGCCGATCGGCTTCGGCCTGGTGGCGCCGTACGGCAGCGCCCTGTTCGACCCGCTGATGGTTCCCGGCGGTCCCCTCGCCGACACGGTCGGCCTCGTGCTGGGCACGGGCGAGGGTCGCGGCGTCGGCCTGATGTACGTGCTGTTCGCGGTGGCCATCGCGGTCACCGCGCTGGTCGCGATGCGCACCCGCACGCTGTCCCGGTTCGACGTGGACGTCCCCGACGCGCTCCCGGACGACCTGGTCGGCTTCCAGGCCATCCAGAGGCGCCTGGAGCGGGAGCGCAAGGAACGCGAGAGCGTCGAGCCGGAGCCGGTCACCGAGCCGGTCACCGAGCCGGTCACCGAGCCGGTCCCGACGGGGAGGTGACCTCGTCCCGACGGGTGGACACCCGGGACGCCGGCCCTTCCCCGGTGTCCGGCTCCCGGGTGCCCGGCGATGAAGCGGGGGACTCTCACGCGGACCGGGGAGGTCCCCCGTCCACGAGAGGGGGAGGCCGATCCCTCGACGTCCGCCGCGCCGGTTTGTCGGTGAGGTGATCTAACGTCCCGATCATGACTGCAGCGACGCAGGCGTACACGTACGCCGCGCCCTCCTCCCTCGTCGACGGCCGGCTCGGACTGGCGACCTCCGGCGGCCGGGCCCTGTCCGGCCCGGCCGCGGCCCCCCGGTTCTTCAGCGGAGTGGTGACCCGGGCGGCCCCCGCCGCGGCGGCCCTGCTCGGCGTCGCCGACGTGGCGCTGGCCCGCTACCACCAGCCGCAGGCGCGGCCCGGCTGGGTGCGCGACCCGGTGGTGACGTGCAACGGGGACCGGCTGCGGTTCGAGTCGTTCTCGGCCTGCGGCGGCGTGTACGCCCGGCTCGACCTGCTGGGCGGCGCGCTCGACGGCGAGGTGTTCGACCGGGGCACCACCAACGTCGACGTGAACGCGCCGCTCCGGGAGGCGCTGGCGCGCATCGGCGCGCGTGACCCGTTGCACCTGGGGGTCGGGCTCGACGAGCTGGTCGTGACCACGATGGACGGCGCCGTGGTGGAGAAGAAGGTGCCGCTGCCCGAGCGCTGGTTGCGCGGCTTCGCCGAGGTGCAGGTCATCGCCTCGGGCATGGACCAGCGCGGTGAACTGGCCGGCATGGCGGCGGTGCGGTTCCTGCGAGGGCTGCCCAGGAAGGGCACGGTGTGGGTGGCGCAGGCGGGGCGGGAGCTGAAGGTCTCCGACCGTCGGGTTCCGGGCTCGGTCCAGCTCGCCGGTCCCAACCGGCTCGCCACCCTGCTGCCGCTGCTGCGCTTCGCGACGTCCCTGCGGGTGTACGGCCCGGCCGACGCCGCCTCCAGCGCCTGGGAACTGGAGCTCCCCGGCATGCGCTACACGCTCACCCTCTCGCCCGAGCGCTGGCGCGGCTTCTCGGGCGAGGGCGCGGTGCTCGACGACCTGGCCACCGACGAGGCCGAGGACGACGCCGACGTGGTGGGCATGCTGCTCACCTTCGAGCCCGAGATCGAGATCGGCCTGCTGGCCGACCGCGCGGGCCTGCCCGCCGACCGGGTTCGGGCCGCGCTGACGCGGCTCGGCGTCGCCGGCCGGGTCGGCTACGACCTGTCGGAGGCCGCCCACTTCCACCGTGAGCTGCCCTACGACAGGGACAACGTGATGCTGCTGAACCCGCGGCTGGCCAAGGCGCGCGGGCTCGTCGACGCGGGCGCCGTTCACCTCGAGGGCGACCTGGCCACCGTCCGTACCCCGGGCGGCGCGCGCCGGGTCTCGCTCGCCGACGGATCCTGCACCTGCGAGTGGTGGTGGGACCACCGCGGCTCCCGCGGGCCGTGCAAGCACGTGCTGGCCGCCCGGATCGTCGCTCGCGCCGCCGTGGAGGTCTCCCGATGACCCTCTGGGCGGAGATCTGTGATCTGGTCACCCGCAACGAGGTCACCCGCCTGGCCGACCGGCTGGTCACGCTCACCGAGGAGGAGCGCGCCGACCTGGGCGGGCGGCTGCCCGGCCTGGTCAAGGAGCTGCGCCGCCTCCGCACCGAGCAGGTGCGCGCCGACCATCCCGACGACGTCGAGGAGATGGCCTCCTGGGAGGTCGGCGATCTGCTCGACAGGCTGGCCGGCGCGCTGCTGCTGACCGGCGTCGGCGTCGTCACCGGCCCGGCGGCCGCGGTGGCGTGGATGACCGGCCGCGACGTCAACCGCCGCTGGGCCGAGGATCCCGACGTCGCCCAGGTGTGCCGGGTGGCGGCCGCCCGCCCCCTGGAGTGGCGTCGTGACGTCGCGGTCCGGCTGGCCCTGCGGGTGCGCCGTCCCGCCGACCGCGTCGCGCCGCTGGCCGTGGCGCTGCTGCGTGAGTCCGGCGCCGTGCCGCCCGACCACGACCCGCTGGTGGCGGCCTGGCTGGCCGCGCCGAGCGTGGCCGACGACCCCCTGACCGCCGTGCTGCTGCCTCGCGTCTTCGACGCCGACGGCGCGGGCCGCGCCCTCCGCGACGAGCGGCTGGAGCCCGCGCCGACCCGCTGGCTGGCCGCCACCGCCCGCGAGCTGCCCAGGGAGCGGGTGCTCGACGGGTGCGTGAGCCGTTTCCTGCGCGGCGGTGAGGCGCAGGACCTGCGGTTCTTCGTCCGGTTGCACACCCTCCTCGACCCCACGCCCGCGGAGTCCGCGCCCCGCCTGCGCGACTACCTGCGGTTGTTGCCGTCTGCTCCGGGCACGGTCGCCGAGCTGGCCGCCGGGCAGGTGCGCGGGGCGATGCCGCTCGACCACGCCGACCTGGTCGAGGCGGTCGACGCGCTCACCTTCCGGGAGGAGGCCAAGCTCGCCGCCACGGGCCTGCGCTGGCTCGACCGGACGCTCCGGGACACCCCCGAGGCGGCCGCCGATCTCGTGACCGCGCTGACCACGGCGTACGCGCACACGTCCTTCGACGTGCGCCACCGCGCGGTCGAGCTGACCGTGAAGCACGCCGATCTGTTCGCCGGCCACACCGAGGCGATCCTCGACGCGATCCCCGGGCTCCCCGCCGACGTGGGCGCCGAGCTCGCCGCCCGGTTCGGCGGGGAGAGGCCCGTCGAGGAGCTGGTCGAGACCAAGGAGTTCCCGCCGCTGCCCGAGGTGCCCTCACCGGAGCGTTTCCCCGACCCGTCGATCTTCCCGGGCCGTCACGAACGGTGGGTCGACCAGGAGCGCTGGATGGCGGCGTTCGTCACCGGGGTCGCGGAGAACCGCACCGACCTGCGCCGGAGGCTGAGCCCGCACGTCGAGCAGCAGACGCGATACCGGCGGGACAGGGACGAGATCACCGACCCCGGCGAATGGCAGGCCGTGCTGGCCGAGGAGCTCGTCGCGCCCGGCACCCTGCCGGAGATCCCCCCGTTCGGCCCGGAGAAGTTCTGGGACGGCCCGAATCACTCGGTCTCGGTCCGGCCGGTCGCCCGTGGCGAGGAGATCGAGCTGGAGCCGCCGAAACGGCGGATCACGGTGGTCGGTCACTGGCGTCCCGGCCGCTACCTCGACGACGACACTCCGCTCCGCGTCATCTTCATCACCTGGACCAGCGACGACGGCCCTGCCGGGGCCGTGGCCATCGAGGCCGGGCGGCCGATCCCCTTCGCCAACGGCCGGGTCTACCTGTACGGGCAGCCCTCCGACGACGACCGGGCACCGGACCCGGGCCCCGGCGAGCCTTCCGAGGAGTTCGACGAGTCCGAGGATGTCGAGGATGTCGAGGACTTCGACGAGTCCGAGGGCTTCGACGACACCGTCCCGGATCACCGCGAGCGCCGTCCGACAGAGCCCGGAGTCCTCTACGACGACTCGGTGGAGGCCATGCCGGAGCACGACCTGCGCCGCGCCTACGAGCGCATGGCCGAACTGGGGGTGAACCCCGACCGGATCACGGCGATGCGCAAGGGCCTGCCGGTGCCCCCACCCGGCCCGGACGAGCCGCTCGTGGCGGTCACCGTCGGCTTCGTCCCGCCCCGGCTGCGCTCCTTCCAGCGCCGGCCGCTTCCTCCCCTGCACGAGTGGCGGCGGCGACACCGGCTCCCGCACCCGAACCGGCTCTCGCCGCCGTCCGACTTCCTCGCCACCCGCTACGCGGAGCTGTACGAGGCCCTGCGCGCCGGCACCCTTCCGCCGGTGCTGCTGGCCACGCCGACGTGGACGACCGGCCACCTCGACCCCGACGCGCTGGTCGACCGGCTGGAGACGTGCGCCGCCGCAGGCGTGGAACCGCTGCGGGCCGATCTGACGCAGGCGCTGCTGCGGCTGCCCCGGGGCGGCCACCCGGTCGCCGCCGACCGGGCTGCGAAGATCGATTCCGCAGCGGCGCGCAGGGCTGCCGAACGGCTGGCCGGGCAGGGGATGCCCGACCCGGAGTGCGGTCTGCGGTGGACCCACATGGTGGACGCGTCCATGGTCGAGTTCGGCGACGGCGAACCCGAGCACTTCACCGCGGTCCGCCTGACGCCGGTGCTACGGGCCACGCCCACCGGCGACGAACTGCTCGACGAGGTGCTGCGACAGCCGTTCGACTGGTCGGGCGAGGGCCTGGGCAGCGGGATCGGCGGGTGGCCGGCCATGCTGCCCTCGCACCGCGAGGTGGTGGCCGTGAACATGCTGCCGTTCGTGCTCCACAGCCACTGGTACCCGAACGTGACCCCGGCGGAACTGTCCCGTCTGGTCGCCTGCGACGGCCCCGTGGGTGAGGCGACGGCGGTGATCATCGCTTTCCTGCTGGGGAGCGGCGTGCCCGGGACGATCCCGGTGGTCCTGCGGATGGCGGCCAGAGGCGACCTGCCCGCCGAGGCGATCGGCCGCCAGCTCGCGCTGGTGCTGCGCCGCACCTGGCTGGAGACCCGCCCCGCCCTCGCGGCCCTCGCCGAACTGGCCGACGCCGGCGGCCACCACGAGGTGTGGCGCATCCTGCGCGCCCTGCTGCCCGGGATGTTGCCGGGCGAGGGGCGGCGCATCACCGTGACCCACGCCGAACTCGTCGCCTTCGCCGCCGACGTGGCGCGATGGACCGGCGCTCGCGGGGAGATCCCGGTCGTCGCCGGGTTCGCGCGCGACCGCCGCACGATCCGCTTCGTCCATGAGTGCAAGCGCCTTCACGCCCAGCTCACCGCGGCCACGCCGTGACCTTTGACGAGATCCCCGACGAGATCCCCGCCGCGATCGGGGATCTCGTCGGAGGTCACGTGCTCGGCCACGACGCCGGGTGAACGATCGACCCGGGCCGCCCTTCCGGCGAAAGCGCGAGTTCAGGCCCGCAGCCTCAGGCCAGGCCCACGGTCGGAGGTCGGGCTCGCAGCCTCAGGCCAGGCCCACGGTCGGAGGTCAGGCCCGCAGTCGCAGGCCCCTGGGGGTCGGGTGGAACCCCGCGGCCTCCAGGGCGGCGCCCAGCGGGGAGTCGTTGATGGCGGTGCCGTCCGCCCGCTCGACGGTCAGCTTGCCCAGCGCGCCGTCACGCACGGCGAGCGCGAGAGCGTCGACGGCGGGCTGGAGGCGTTCGTCGCCGGAGAAGGACAGCAGCGTCTTGCCGCCGCGCTCGACGTAGAGGATCAGGTGACCGTCGACGAGCACGACCAGGGACCCGGCCTTCCTGCCGGGTTTGTGGGACGCCTGCTCGGGTCGGGCCGGCCACGCCAGGGCCGCTCCGTAGGGGTTGGCGGGGTCGGCCGCCGCCAGCACCACCGCCCGCCGGACGTCCCCGGCCGGCCGCTCCGGTCGCCGCGTCTCCCACGGCGCGGGCGGCGGGGGTGCGCCCCACGGACCGGCCTCGGGCACCGGGTCCTGCGGGAACGAGGGGGAGGGGGCGGCGGCACGCATCCGGTCGACGGCGCCCGGGAGGGCGAACTGGGCGCCGCCCAGCCCTTCCACGAAGTACCCCCTGCGGCACCGGCCGCTCTCCTCGAAGGCGCGGAGCACCTGGTAGACGGCGGCGAACCCGCCGGGCAACCGCTCGGCGGTCACCGCGCCCCTGGTCACCACGCCGTGCCGTTCCAGCAGCACCTCGGCCTGGGCGTGGGCGCGCTGGGTGCTCTCCGGCGCGAGGGCGGGCAGCGCCCACCAGCGTCCGCTCACCGTGGGCGGGCCGCTCCTGGTCGGCAGCACCGCCCGGCGGCGCCGGGTCGGGGCCGGACGGTGCGCCGGGCGCCCCGTCCCGAGCGTGGAACGCAGCGGGGCGAGCGTGTCGCCGGTGATGCGGCCCGACCACACCAGGTCCCACACGGCGGCGGAGAGCGCCCGGTCGTCCGGCACGGAACCGGCGAGCAGCGCGCCGGCCCGGCTCGCCAGCTCGCGGAAGAACAGCGCGCCCCCACCGCCCAGCACCTCCAGCACCACCTCGTGCACCGGGGTCAGCGTGATGTCGGCGGGGGCGGGCATCAGCAGCGGCGCGGTGTCGGCGAAGTAGAGCGACACCCACCCGTCGCCGCCCGGCAGCGACCCCTGCCCGGCCCAGATCACCTCGCCGGAGGCGGTCAGCTCGTCCAGCAGCGACGGGTCGTACCCGGGCACCCGCGCGGGCAGGATCAGCGTCTCCAGCGCCGACGCGGGCACCGCCGCGCCCTGCAGTTGCTCGATCGCGCCCACCAGCGCGTCGATCGGCGGCCTGCCACGCTGCGGGGAGCCGGTGATGCCGTGCCAGGCGGGGGAGAAGGCGGCCAGCGTCTCCGCCGGGACCGGCTCCACCTCCTTGCGGAGCCTGGCCAGCGACCTGCGGCGCAGTGTCCGCAGCACCCCGGCGTCGCACCACTCCTCACCCCGGCCGCCCGGCCTGAACTCCCCGCTCACCACCCGCCCGGAGGCGGCCAGTCTGCGCAGCGCGTCGACGACCACCGCCGGCCCCAGACCGAACCGGGTCGCGGCCGTACTCGCCGGGAAGGAGGCGCGGGTGCGGGCGTGCCGGGCGAGCAGGTCGCCCAGCGGGTCGTCGACCGGCTCCAGGAAGGCGTGCGGCACCCCCACCGGCAGCGGCACGCCGAGCGCGTCGCGCAGCCGGGCGGCGTCCTCGATCGCCGCCCACCGCTCCTGCCCGGCCACCCTCACCCGGATCGCCCGGCGGGCGCCCTCCAGCTCGGCCAGCCACGCGGGGTCGCCCTCGCGTACGCTCACGTCCTCGGCCAGCAGCGGGCCGTGGGAGCGGAGCAGGTCGGCCAGGTCCTCGGCGTCGCGCAGCGGGCGATCCAGCCGGGCCAGTTCCCGCTCGGTGTCGGCGATCACGTCGGGGTCGAGCAGCTCGCGCAGGTCCGCCTGGCCCAGCAGCTCGGCCAGCAGGCTCGTGTCGAGCGCGAGCGCCTGGGCGCGGCGCTCGGCCAGCGGGGCGTCCCCCTCGTACATGAACGCGCCGATGTAGTTGAACAGCAGCGACGCGGCGAACGGGGAGGCCTTGTCGGTCTCGACCTCCACCAGCCGGATCCGCCGCGCCTCGACGTCGCGCATCAGCCGGACCAGCCCGGGGACGTCGAAGACGTCCTGGAGGCACTCGCGCATCGTCTCCAGCACCACCGGGAACGACCCGTACCGGCCGGCCACGCCGAGCAGGTGCGAGGCGCGCTGCCGCTGCTGCCAGAGCGGCGACCGCCTGCCCGGCGTGCGGCGCGGCAGCAGCAGGGAACGCCCGGCGCACTCGCGGAACCGCGCCGCGAACAGCGCCGAGCCGCCCAGCTCCTCGGTGACGATCCGCTCGATCTCCTCCGCGTCGAAGATCGCGATGTCCGAGGGGGGATCGGAGAGCGTGTCGGGGATGCGCAGCACGATCCCGTCGTCGGAGTGCACCGCCTGCACGTCGACGCCGTAACGCTCGCGCAGCCTCCGCCCGATCGCCAGCGCCCACGGCGCGTGCACCCGCGCCCCGTACGGGGAGTGGACCACCACCCGCCAGTCGCCCAGCTCGTCGTGGAACCGCTCGACCACCAGCGTCCGGTCGTCCGGCACGTACCCGGTGGCCTGCCGCTGCTCGGCCAGGTAGGCGAGCAGGTTGGCCGCGGCGAACTCGTCCAGCCCCGCCGCCCTGATCCTCGCCAGCGCGCCGTCCCTGGTCAGGTCCCCGGCGGGATCGCTCCGCACCTCCGCGTTCCCGGAGCCCCCACCGCCGGTCACCGAGCCCTTCCCCCCGGCGCCCTTCCCCCCGTTTCCCCTGCCGGCGGCGCCCTTCCCGGCCGTGTCCTTCGCGCTCGTCTTCTTCGTGCCCGCGCCCGTTGCCACGTCCGTCGTCGTATCCGTGCCCGCGTCCTTGCCCACGTCCGTTCTCGCGCTCGTGCCCGTTCCCGCACGGGGGCTCGACGCCTCCAGGCTCCTCGTGCCCGTGCCGCCCGTCGCGGTGTCCGCGCCCGCCGCGGACATCTCGCGGAGGAACGCGCCGATGGCCCTTCCCAGCTCGGCCGGGCGGCCCGCGGTGTCACCGTGCCAGAACGGGAGCTTGCCGGGCTGCCCCGGGGCGGGCGTGACCAGCACCCGATCGGCGGTGATCTCCTCGATCCGCCAGGAGGTCGCGCCCAGAACGAACACGTCCCCCGCCCGCGACTCGTAGACCATCTCCTCGTCCAGCTCACCCACCCGGGAGGACTTCTCCCCGACCAGGAAGACGCCGAACAGGCCACGATCGGGAATCGTGCCACCGTTGGTGACCGCCAGCCGCTGTGCTCCCGGGCGGCCCCGGAGGGTGCCGGTCACCCGGTCCCAGACGATGCGCGGGCGCAGCTCGGCGAACTCCTCGCTCGGGTAGCGTCCGGCGAGCATGTCGAGCGTGGCCTCCAGAGCGCTCCTGGGCAGCGTTCGGTAGGGGGCGGCCCGGCGCACGACCTCCTCCAGCTCGTCGACCGTCCACTCGTCCAGCGCGGTCATCGCCACGATCTGCTGGGCGAGGACGTCGAGCGGGTTGCGCGGATAGCGCAGGTCCTCGATCTCCCCGGTCCGCATCCGCTCGGCCACCACGGCCGTCTGGACCAGGTCGCCCCGGTACTTGGGGAAGATCACTCCCCGGGAGACGGCTCCCACCTGGTGCCCGGCCCGGCCGATCCGCTGCAGGCCGCTCGCCACGCTCGGCGGCGCTCCGACGCAGGCCACCAGGTCCACCGCGCCCATGTCGATGCCGAGCTCCAGGCTGGAGGTCGCGACCACGGCGGGCAGCCGCCCGGACTTGAGCGCCTCCTCGATCTGTGAGCGCTCCTCCTTCGAGACCGACCCGTGGTGGGCGCGGACGATCTCCGGGACGACCCCCTTGGCCGCGCCGGCCTGCGCCATCATGGCCGCCGGTGTGGAGATGGAGGCGGGCGCGGGTCCTCCGGCCGGTCGCGCGCGGTCGGCCCTCCCGCCGGTCCGCTCGGGGCCGGTCCGCTCGGGGTCGGACTGCTCGGGGCCGGACTGCCTAGGACGGGCCTGCCCGGCATCCTCTGCCGTCCGCTCGGCGCCCTCGGTCTGCCGCTCCCACGCCAGCTCGTTCAGGCGGGTGCAGAGCCGCTCGGCCAGCCGCCGCGAGTTGGCGAACACGATCGTGGAGCGGTGACCTCCGATCAGGTCGAGGAGCCGCTCCTCCACGTGCGGCCAGATCGAACGCCTGGCCGGGGTCTCGGTCAGCCAGCGGTCGTCGTCCTGGGGCGGCGGGGCGGGGGCGGTGTCGAGCTCGGTCATGTCCTCGATCGGGACGACCACCTCCACCTCGATCCGCTTCTCGGAGGGTGGCTGGACAACGGTCGCCGGCCGTGACCCGCCCAGGAAGGCGGCGACCTCGCTCACCGGCCGCACGGTCGCCGACAGGCCGATGCGCTGCGCGGGCCGGTCGAGCAGGGCGTCGAGCCGCTCCAGGCTGAGGGCCAGGTGCGCTCCGCGCTTGGTCGCCGCCACCGCGTGCACCTCGTCGACGATGACCGTCTCCACCCCGCGCAACGCCTCGCGGGCCTGGCTGGTGAGCAGCAGGAACAGCGACTCGGGGGTGGTGATCAGGATGTCGGACGGTCTGGTCGCGAACCGGCGCCGCTCCTCGGCAGGAGTGTCACCGGAGCGGGTCGACACCGAGATGCGCGGCACCGGAAGACCGAGTCGCCGCGCGGTCTGCTCCAGCCCGGCCAGCGGCGCCCTGAGATTGCGCTCGACGTCGACCGCCAAGGCCTTGAGCGGGGACACGTACAGCACCCGGCACGACCTCGGCGGCTCGTCGTCCTCGCGAGCCCGCCGCCTGCCACCGGCCCGCCCGCCGCTCTTGCCCTCGGCCGCCCGGCCGCCGGCCGCCGGCCCGTTCCCCCGCCGGTCGCCCGTCTGCCGGTCACCTGCCTGCCCGTCACCTGCCCGTGCGGTGCCGGCGGCCGAGTGCTCGGCCGCCAGCCGGTCGAGCGACCAGAGAAAGGCGGCCAGGGTCTTGCCTGAGCCGGTGGGCGCGACCACCAGGGTGTTGTCGCCCCGGGCGATCGCCGCCCAGGCCCCCTCCTGAGCGGAGGTGGGCGCGGCGAACGCCCCGGTGAACCATTCCCTGGTCATCGGGGTGAAATGTCCGAGTGCCCCGTCCGTGCCCGTGGTCTCGCTCATTGACGGCCCCCTAGCCTTCGGCCCGGCCGACCTGCCGGTCCGTCACCCATACTGCCCGGCCCCACCGACAGAACCCGCCTCGCCGCCCTTGCCGGAAGGCGGTCCACGGACCCGTCCACGACCGCGGACTCCACGGGTCCCACGGGCCCCACGGGCCGGCCACCGCCCCTCGCGATCTCCGGCCCGTCGAGGCACCGCCACGGCGGCGTGACGTCCGAGGTAGGTTGGCCCCCTGTCGTCATGGACCTGGCCTGACGGACGTACAACGCAGTGAGTGGTGAGCTAACGGTGAGCATCGACCATCAGGCCATCGAGGCGGCGCGCGAGCGGATCAAGGCGGAGCACCTGAGGGCGCACCGGCCGCCGAGCAGCGCGAGGGGGCTGCACCACTTCGCCCTGGTCTCCTCCGACGTCGAGACGACCATCAGGTTCTACCAGGACCTTCTGGAGTTCCCGCTCACGGAGATCATCGAGAACCGCGACTACGCGGGCTCCAACCACTTCTTCTTCGACATCGGCAACGGCAACCTTCTCGCCTTCTTCGACTTCCCCGGCCTGGATCTCGGGCCCTACCGGGAGGTTCTCGGCGGTCTCCACCACATCGCCATATCGGTGGACCCCTCCACATGGGAGCGGCTGCGGGGCAAGCTGGAGGCCGCCGGTGTGCCGCACCAGGTCGAGAGCGGTGCCTCCGTCTACTTCACCGACCCCGACGGTGCGCGGTTGGAGCTGCTCGCCGACCCCCTCGGAGAGATGTACGGCTCCAGGGTGCTGTAAGCCCGGCCCCGCCCAGGGACCCGAAGCGCTCCGGACCGGCTCCGCCGCAGGTGGTGCGGGTTCCGCCCCTCGCCGGCGCGACCGTACGGGGCCCGGCATCCCCGGGCCGGACCCATACTTGGGACATGCGCCTGTCGGATTTCTGGAAGCGGATGAAGCAGCACTTCGGGGATCAGTACGCCGAGTCGTGGGCCCAGGACTACATCATCGCCGACCTCGGGGGCCGGACCGTGATCCAGGCGCTGGCCGAGGGGGTCGGGGCCAAGGAGGTCTGGCACGCCGTGTGCGGGGTGACCGACGTCTCTCCACGCCTGCGCTGAAGCGAGCCCGTCCAAGGCGGCCCCGTCCAAGGCGGCCCCGTCCGAGATGGCCCCGTCCGAGGTGGCTCCGCGCGGGGCGAGCCGGTTCACGCCGAGCCGGTCGGCGGCGAATCCGTTCGGGGCGGGCCCGTTCGAGGGCCCCGTCCGGGTTCCCCTCGCGAGTCGTCCCCTCGCGGTGGGTTCGCTCGCGGTGGGTTCGCTCGTGGTGGGCCCGTCCGGGAGCGCCGTCCGGGGTGTCCCGTTCACGGGGGTTCCGGTCGAGGCGGATCCATGGGTGAGCCGAGGAGTTTCCCCACGGCCTCGGCCGTGTGCGAGGGATCGTCGGCGCTCTCCTGGCCGTCGGGTGACCACAGGAACAACCAGCCGTCGCCGGTCGGAGTGGCGAAGACGATCGTCTGTCTGCCGTTGTCCGGATGCCACACCCACAGCACCGGGGCGGTACCCCCCAGGGTGCGGCTCGCGAGCCCCCGCCGCCTCAGCTCGGTGGCCAGGGAGTCGAGATGGACTAGGCGTTGCTGCGTGAACGCGTCGGGCACGTCGGGCACCTCGGATCGTTTCCCTTCAGCATCACCCCAGGTCAGCCCGGTGACAACAGAGCCACGGCAATTCCCGTAAATGTCTCCTCCAGGATGGGGTGGCGCCGGGTGATCGTGCGCCGGTCCGGGGTGCCACCGGGGGGTGCGGGGTGTCCCGAGGTCCTCCGGGCGGCTTCACGGGTCTTCCGAGGTGGCTCCCGGGATCTTCCAGGGCTGAGGGGCGACGTTTCGAGACCCCTGGCGGGGCGGGGCGGGCGCTCCGGGTCCGGCGGGACCGGGGGCGCGGAGGCCTCCCGGGGCTTGCGGAGACGGCGACGGCGACGGCGAGCGCGACGACGAGCGTGACCGCGACGGCGACCGCGAGGGTCTCCAGGCTTCCCGGGGAAGCGACCGCCGGGCGTCCTGTGACTTCCGCGGCGCGTGTTGCCGACGGGCAGCGATCGAACAGTCGTTCGGCTATATTGAACAAGCCGCGACTCTTGGCGTGCCCTCCCGAAATTGTCGGCGGCACCCCGTAGCTTGCTGGCAACCGATCCAACCCGCGACCCTCCAGGGGGGCTCCCATGGCAGCTAACGACCGCGAGAAGGCGCTCGAGACCGCGCTCGCTCAGATCGAGCGGCAGTTCGGCAAGGGCTCCATCATGCGTCTGGGCGACGAGACCCGGGCGCCCATCGAGGTGATCCCCACCGGCTCCATCGCGCTGGACGTGGCCCTCGGCATCGGCGGCTTCCCGCGCGGCCGCATCGTCGAGGTCTACGGCCCCGAGTCGTCGGGAAAGACCACCGTCGCCCTGCACGCGGTGGCCAACGCCCAGCGCGGCGGCGGCATCGCCGCGTTCATCGACGCCGAGCACGCGCTCGACCCGGAGTACGCCCAGAAGCTGGGCGTCGACACCGACGCGCTCCTCGTCTCCCAGCCCGACACCGGTGAGCAGGCGCTCGAGATCGCCGACATGCTGATCCGGTCCGGCGCCGTCGACCTGCTCGTCATCGACTCGGTCGCGGCCCTGGTGCCGAAGGCCGAGATCGAGGGCGAGATGGGTGACAGCCACGTCGGCCTCCAGGCCCGCCTGATGTCCCAGGCGCTGCGCAAGGTCGCCGGCGCGCTCAACAACACCGGCACCACCGCGATCTTCATCAACCAGCTCCGCGAGAAGATCGGCGTCATGTTCGGCTCGCCCGAGACCACGACCGGTGGAAAGGCGCTGAAGTTCTACGCCTCGGTCCGTCTCGACATCCGCCGCATCGAGACGCTCAAGGACGGCACCGAGGCGGTCGGCAACCGCACCCGGGTGAAGGTCGTCAAGAACAAGATGGCCCCGCCCTTCCGGGTGGCCGACTTCGACATCCTGTACGGCGTCGGCATCTCCCGCGAGGGTGGCCTGATCGACATGGGCGTCGAGCACGGCTTCGTCCGCAAGTCCGGCGCTTGGTACACCTACGAGGGTGACCAGCTCGGCCAGGGCAAGGAGAACGCGCGGAACTTCCTCAAGACCCACCCTGACATGTCCAACGAGATCGAGAAGAAGATCAAGGAGAAGCTCGGCGTCGGCCCGCGCGTCGACAGCCCGGCCACCCCGCCGCCCGCCGCCCCGGTCTCCGCTCCCGCCGGTCGGAGTTCCGCTCCGGCGACGGCCACGGCAGGTGCCGGCCGGGGGGCCAAGGCAGCGGCAGCCGCCGCCCCCAAGCCGGGTGACGCCTGATCCGGGCTGACCGATGACGACGGGACCTGACTCCGGTCCGGCCGACGCGGCCGGGCCGAGAGACTGGGGCGCCTGGCCCGATGTGCCCCGGGGCGCCGCGTCGCCCGCGGGTGGTCGCGGTCTGGACGGTGACCCACCCGCGTCCGGAAGCCTCTGGGACGGTGACCCGTCCGTCCCTCCGGGGCGCTCCGGACGACGCCGAGGTGGCGGCTCGTCCGCCTCCGGGCGTGGACGGCGGTCCGGTCCGTTCGTCCCGGGAAGCGATCCAGAAGATGGCTTCGACGCGTCTCCGAGTGGGGAGGCGGACCCGACGTCCTCTCAGGACGCGTTCGACGCGTTCGGTGACGGGGGTCCCGCCGACCCCGAAGCCGGGTCACCGGGCGGCAGACGTCGTGCTCCCCGCCGCGCCTCGCGACGCGGCGAGCGGGCCGGGGAACAGGCCGGTGAGGGAAGAGGCCGGCGGTCCGGGGGGGGATGGGGCGGACGAGGTTCCAGGGACCGCTCATCGAACCCGTTTCCGGGCGCATCGACCGGAGGGCCGGACACATCGGCCGGAGGAACGGGTGACGACGCGATCGGCGGGGCGCGCGGCGGGGCGGCGGGTCGCAGGGCCGACGCCGATCCGCAGGCGGTGGCCCGGGGAATCTGCCTACGGTTGCTGACCATGGCACCGCGCACCCGCGCACAGCTCGCGGAGGCGCTGCGCAAGCGTGAGGTGCCCCAGGAGGCGGCGGACGCCGTCCTGGACCGCTTCTCCGAGGTCGGGCTCATCGACGACGAGGCGTTCGCCGCCGCCTGGGTGAGCTCGCGCCACGCCGGGCGAGGCCTGGCCCGCAAGGCGCTCGCCTCCGAGCTCCGCCATCGGGGAGTGGACGAGGAGACCGTGAAGGACGCGGTCGAGCAGCTCGACCCCGAGCAGGAGGCCGAGACCGCCCGCGCCCTGGTGCGGCGCAAGCTCTCCTCGACGCGTTCCCTGGAGCCCGCGGTGAGGACCCGCAGGCTGGCGGGCATGCTCGCCCGGAAGGGGTACGGTCCCGGGCTGGCGTTCCGCGTGATCCGCGAAGTGCTGGAGGAGGCCGAGGCGGAGACGTCGTCACTCCCCGAGGATCTGGACTACCCGTCCGAGTAGTCCAAAGCGGCTTGACAGCCGGTCTTTGCTTGCTCGTTACCTCTCTGACGCTTAATCTCAACGACAGTGAGGAGTTACTCCGTGCAGTGCGGATTGGCATAGCGGTTTATTGCGGACAAGCAGGCTCGGCGAATGGGAACGCGACGGCGGAACCGGCGGGAAAGCCGGTCGCCGATCTCTCGCGAGTTCGTCCCCCTTCGGTGGCGCCGGGTTTTGAGCTTTCCGTGCCGTGCGTGTGACCCCTCGTGTGCTTGATATCTGCGACGCGAGGAAGGTGAGGCGCGCATGGATCCGGTCGTGGTCGTCATGTTGACGGTGGCGGTTGTGGCTCTTGCCGTGATGACAGCCGTGCTTGTCGTGTTGCTGCGTCGTATCGGTGGAGCCGGGGCCGGGCCGAAGGGGCCCACCCCCGAGGAGGAGGCCGAGTTCCAGGCCGGTGTCCGGGCCGAGCTGGAGGAGGCCAGACGTGAGGCCGCCGGGATCCGGGCCAAGGCCCAGGACGACGCCGGAGAGTTGCTGCGCAGGTCGGAGATGGCCGTCGAGGCGGCCGCCGAGATGCGCAAGGAGGCCGAGAACGAGGGCCGGCTCCTGAAGTACGAGCTCAAGGAGCTTCGATCCGATCTCGAACGCCGGGAGAACCGGCTGGCCGAGCGGGAACAGCGCCTCGACGAGGAGGCGCGCAGGCAGGCCGAGCGGGCCCGCAAGCTCACCGAGACCGAGACCGAGCTGGCCGACCGCCGCCAGGACCTCGAAAGGGTCGCCGAGGAGCGCAGGGCCGTCCTGGAGCGGGTGGCCGGGCTCACCGGCGAGCAGGCCAGGGCCGAGCTGGTCAGGGAGATCGAGAACCAGGCCAAGCGCGAGGCCGCACTGATCGTCAGGGAGATCGAGGGAGAGGCCCGCCGGGAGGGCGAGAAACGAGCCACCAAGATCGTCACCCTGGCGGTCCAGCGGGTGGCCACCGAGCAGACCGCAGAGTCCGTGGTGAGCGTCCTGCACCTGCCGGGCGACGAGATGAAGGGCCGCATCATCGGCCGCGAGGGCCGCAACATCCGGGCCTTCGAGTCGACCACGGGCGTCAATCTGATCATCGACGACACGCCGGAGGCCGTGCTGCTCTCCTGTTTCGACCCGGTCCGCCGCGAGACCGCGCGGCTGACCCTGGAGAAGCTCGTCCTCGACGGCCGCATCCACCCCCAGCGCATCGAGGAGGCCCACGAGCGCAGCAAGGCGGAGGTCCAGGAGCTCTGCGTGCGCGCCGGTGAGGACGCCCTCGTGGAGCTCGGCATCACCGACATGCACCCCGAGCTGGTCACCCTCCTCGGCCAGCTCCGCTACCGCACCTCCTACGGGCAGAACGTCCTCGGCCATCTCATCGAGTCCGCGCACATCGCCGGGATCATGGCCGCCGAGCTGAGGCTCGACACCACGCTCCTCAAGCGCTGCACGCTCCTGCACGACATCGGCAAGGCCCTCACCCACGAGGTCGAGGGCAGCCACGCCCTGATCGGCGCCGAGATCGCCAGGCGGTACGGGGAGCACGAGGACGTCGTGCACGCCATCGAGGCCCACCACAACGAGGTCGAGGTCAAGACCGTCGAGGCCGTCCTCACCCAGGCCGCCGACGCCATCAGCGGCGGCAGGCCGGGAGCCCGCCGCGAGTCGCTGGAGGCCTACGTCAAGCGGCTGGAGCGGCTGGAGGAGATCGCCACCTCCTACGAGGGCGTCGAGAAGGTCTTCGCGATGCAGGCCGGCCGCGAGATCAGGGTCATGGTGAAGCCCGACTCGGTCGACGACATCCAGGCCCAGGTGATCGCTCGCGACGTGGCCAAGCAGGTCGAGGAGGAGCTCACCTATCCCGGCCAGATCCGCATCACGGTCGTACGCGAGTCGCGGGCCACGGAGTTCGCCCGCTGACCCGCGCCGGCTCCCGGCCCGCCGCGCCGGGCCCCGGCTCACGACGGCTCCCTGACACGGGACGGCTCCTGGTCCGCGCCGGGTCCTGACCCGTGCCGGACCCCGCCCCGTTCCGGGCCCCGCCGTCAGAGGTGGAAGATCTGCTGGTAGAAGGCGAGCTCGGTGGCCAGGGCCGCGCTGCGGGTCTCGGCGCGGCGGAAGCCGTGCGCCTCTCCCTCGAACGTCAGGTAGGTGCAGGGGACGCCGCGCTCGGCCAGGGCGTCGGCGAAGGCCTGTGACTGCTCGGGGGGGACCACCGGGTCGGAGAGGCCCTGCAGCAGCAGCATGGGGCAGTTCACCCCCGCCACCAGGGCCAGGGGCTCGCGTGCGGCGTACAGGATCGGGTCCTGCGGGCCGACGAGCCAGTCGACGTAGCGTGACTCGAAGTCGTGGGTGGTCGCGCTGAACGCGGCGAGCGTGCTCACCCCGTAGTAGGAGACGCCCCCGGCGAACGCGTCGGACGTGCAGCAGGCCGCCATGACCGTCCAGCCGCCCGCGCTGCCGCCCCGGATCGCGATCCGTGCCGGGTCGGCCAGCCCCTCACCGGCCAGCCACTCGGCCGCGGCGACCGAGTCCTCGACGTCCACCACGCCCCACCGGCCGCGAAGCCGCTCGCGGTAGGCGCGGCCGTAGCCGGTGGAACCGCCGTAGTTGAGGTCCAGAACGCCGATGCCCCTGCTGGTGAAGAACGCCTTCTCCAGGTCGAGCGCGCCCACGCTGTGCCCGGTCGGCCCGCCGTGCACGAACACGACGTACGGGGCGGGGCCCTCGCCGCGCGCCTCGGGGTTGGTCGGCGGGTAGAGGAACGCGTGCGCCTCGCGCCCGGACCGTCCCCGGATCTCCACGGCCCGGACGGGCGGCAGGTAGGCGGCGTCGGGGATCCGGCCGGCGTCCCGGCGAAGCTCACCGGCCTGGCCGTCCGCGGTGTCGACCCGGACGATCGACCTGGGCACCGCCGGTCCGTACCCGATCCCGACCACGGCCCGCCCGTCGGTGGCCAGCACCGGCTCCCAGCCGTCGTAGGGCACCGTCAGGTCCGTCAGCGTCCCGCGGACCGGGTCGAGCAGGCCCAGCCGCAGGCCGCCCCGCCCGTGCAGGACCGCGATGTTCCCGTCGTCCAGCGGCGCGTACGGCATCGCGCCGAGCTGCCAGAGCGGGCCCGCGAACTCCTCGTCCGCGCCGTGGAGCGCCCGTGGCGTGCCGCCGTGCACCTCGGTCAGGTAGAGGTTCCACCAGCCCGAGGAGTCGGAGATCAGGTAGAGGCTGAGCTCGTCACGCCAGTGCGGGGCGAGCACCGACTCGTCGACGCCACCCGCGACCGTCCAGGAGGCGCCGTCGGCGAGCCGGCAGACCCGCAACTCGGTGCCGTTCCACGGCATCCGGGGGTGGTCCCAGCAGACGAAGGCCAGGTGCTCGCCGTCGGGGGAGAGGGTGGGGAAGGCGTAGAAGTCATGCCCGGTGATCCACTCGCGCGGCTCTTCGCCCTCGGACGGGAGGCCGGGCGAGGAACTGGACGACGTACCGGACGGCGAGCCCGACGACGTGCCCGGCGGAGGGCCGGAGGGCGTGCCCGGCGGCGGGCCGGGCCGGGAACCGGGTGACGAGCCGGGCAGGGGAACGGACACGATGGAGCGGCTCACCCGGCCACCGTCGTGCCGCTCCCTGACGCACCAGACCTGCCCGTCACGGACCAGCAGGTCCGCGTAGCGCAGCGCCGAGGGCGACTTGGGCTCGGGAGTGAGGGGCCGGGGCTCGCCACCGGTGGGCAGCAGGTAGAGCCGCTGGTCGGCGAAGTTCACGAACACCACGCCCTGACCGGGCACCACCGCGTACGACCGGCCGCCGTACTCGTGGACGCGGGTCCTGGCGCTCCAGGGCGCGTTCAGCAGCTCGCTTCGCACGCCGTCGGCGTCTCGGTGCACGATGGTGGTCCGCCCGCCCTCGGCGGGACGGTCTTCGGTCCACCAGACCTCCTCACCGAGCACCATCGGAAATCCGAGGCGCAGGCCGGAGCGGGCGACGTCGGATGTGGAGACCGGCGAGGGCCAGGTGGCGTACGGCAGGACGACCTGCTCGGGGGACATGGCGACATCCTGCCCGATAACCAGCCGCGTGTCGCCGATATCACGCCCGCGTCCCGTCGAAGGTGTCGCCGAAGACCGGCGTCGGGGGTGGAGCGGGAGGGACGAGGGCCCGCGACGACCACCCGGGACACGGGTCACGGACGGGGGGCGGCCACCGGCATCCGGTGACCGCCCCCCGTCCGTCCTCGTGTCCCCCGCCGGGAAACCGTTCCTAGGGAACGGGGGTCCCCACGCCGCCCACGCCCCCCTCGACCGCGGTCGGCGAGTCGGGGCGGGCGATCGGCTGGACGATCGACTTCCTGCTGCGCCGGCTCCGCTTCTCCAGCCAGGTGGCGACGGCGCCCACCATCACGTTGATGATGATGTAGATGATCGCGATGACGATCACCGCGGGGATGATGTTGTTGAAGTTGGAGGGCAGCACGCGCGCCCCCGCGTTCAGCAGGTCCTCGAACGCCACGATGAAGCCCAGGGCGGTGTCCTTCAGGAGCACCACCAGCTGGGCGACGATCGCCGGCATCATGGCCGTGACCGCCTGCGGCAGCAGGATCATCCGCATCACCTGGCTGCGGCGCAGGCCGATCGCCAGCGCGGCCTCGCTCTGTCCCCGGGGGATGGACAGAATGCCGGCCCGTACGATCTCCGCCAGCACCGAGCCGTTGTACAGCACCAGGCCGACCACCACGGCGGTGAACGGCGTCACGGTGAGCCCGAAGACCGCGCTCCCGCCGAACATCACCGCGAAGATCATGATCAGCAGCGGGATCGCCCGGAAGAACTCGACCACCGCTCCCGCCACGAGGCGGATCCAGGCGTGTTCCGAGAGCCTGCCGATGCCGAGGACGAACCCGAACGGCACCGCGATCACGGCGGCGACCAGCGCCGCGCTGAGCGTGTTCACCAGACCCGGCAGGATCAGGTTGACCCACACGTCGGCGCGGAGGAACGGCGTCCACAGATCGGCGTTGAGCTGGTTCTTCTCGTCGAGCTTGGTCACCATCCAGTACACGGCGAACAGCGCGAGGGCGACGACCAGCACCGTGAGCACGTTGTTGCGCACCCGCGCCTTGGGCCCGGGGATGTCGTACAGGACGCTGACCCGGTCGGAGCTCGCGGCCCGCTTCTTGGGCACCGGGCGCGGCTCGGTGGCCGTCACGGTCATCGGACCACCGCCAGGCGCTTGGCGAGCCAGCCGAACAGCAGGCCGGTCGGCAGGGTGAGGATCAGGAAGCCCAGCGCGAATCCGGCGAAGATCTCCACGACGGCGTCACCGTGCGCCTCGAACAACGTCTTCATCGTCAGGGACGCCTCGCCCACCCCGATCGCCGCGGCGATCGTGGTGTTCTTGATCAGTGCTATCAGGATGCTGCCCAGGGGGGCGATCACGGCGCGGAACGCCTGGGGCAGCACGATCAATCTCAGGTTCTGGCCGAATGTGAGCCCGATGGCCCGCGCCGCCTCCGCCTGACCGACCGGCACCGTGTTGATGCCGGACCGGATCGCCTCGCAGACGAACGCCGCCGTGTAGGCGGACAGTCCGATGATCGAGAGCCACATGTAGTTGGTGGACAGGCTCTCGGAGAACGAGACGTTCAGGACCAGCCCGAGGCCGAGCCCGCAGAACACGATGACCAGGGTCAGCGGGGTGTTCCGCATGATGTTCACGTACGCCGTGCCGATTCCGCGCAGGATGGGCAGCGGGCTCACCCGCATCCCGGCCAGAACGGTGCCGAGCACGAGCGCCACCAACCCGCTGGCGAGGGTGAGGCGGATCGTCAACCAGAAAGCGTCCCGAATCATCGGGAATTCATCGAAGAGTGCCTGCACTCATCCCTCCAGTGCCACAGGCCGGGGCGACGCGCGCCCCGGCCGAGGTGTGACCGCTCAGTAACGCTCGACGGCCGGCGGGGTGGTGAAGAACTTTCCGAACTCGCCGAAGTTGGCCTCGACGGCCTTCTTCCAGCTACCGTCGGAGAACATCTTCTCCACGGCCGTGTTGACCTTGTCGCGGGTCTCCTTGTCGTCCAGCTTCAGGCCGATACCGTACTTCTCCTCGGAGAAGGGCTTGCCGACGAGGCGGAACTTGCCGGGGGACTGGGCGGCGAAGCCGGCCAGGATCGTCGCGTCCGTGGAGATCGCGTCGACCTGCTTGTTCTCCAGCAGGGGCAGGCAGGCGCCGTAGCCCTGCTGCTCGGTGAGGTACTGGGCCTTCCACTCTGCGCCGAACTTGTCGGCCAGGCGCTTGGGCGAGGACGAGCCCTGGGCGCCGCACACCTTCTTGGCCTTGAGGTCCTCGACACTGCTGATCGTGGTGTCGTCCGCGCGGGTCAGGATGTCCTGCCCGGTGACCAGGTACGGGCCGGCGAAGGAGACCTTCTTCTTACGGTCGTCGGTGATCGAGTAGGTCGCGATCACGGCGTTGACCTGGCCCTGCTGGATGAACGACTCACGGTTGGCCGAGATGGCCTCCTTGAACTCGATCTTGTCGTCGGTGTAGCCGAGCTCCTTGGCGATGTACCGGGCCACGTCGACGTCGAAACCCTTGAAGGAGCCGTCGGGCTGCTTCTGGCCGAGACCGGGCTGGTCGATCTTGATCCCCACCACGAACTTGTCACTGCCACCGCTGTCGCCGCCGCACGCGGTCAGACCCGCCATCGCCGCGGCGGCCGCGATCACCACGGCTCCAATACGCCGTACACGCATTCTTACTACCTCGTCTTTCGTCAGGATCGAGCAGAGCCGTCAGTGGGTGAGAATCTTAGAAAGGAAGTCCCTGGCGCGATCGGTCCGGGGGGTGGTGAAGAACTCCTCGGGGGCGTTCTCCTCCACGATCTGACCCTCGGCCATGAAGACCACGCGGTTCGCCGCGCGACGGGCGAAGCCCATCTCGTGGGTGACGACCATCATCGTCATGCCCTCCTGGGCAAGACCGATCATGACATCGAGCACCTCCTGGACCATTTCCGGGTCCAGCGCGGAGGTCGGCTCGTCGAACAGGATCATCTTGGGGTCCATGGCCAGGGCGCGGGCGATGGCCACGCGCTGCTGCTGGCCTCCGGAGAGCTGTGCCGGGTACTTCGACGCCTGCGCGCCGATGCCGACCCGCTCCAGCAACTCCATGCCGCGCCGCTCGGCCTCGGCGGTGGCGATGCCCCGAACCTTGATCGGCCCGAGCGTGACGTTCTCGAGGATCGTCTTGTGGGCGAACAGGTTGAAGGACTGGAACACCATCCCGACCTCGGAGCGGAGCTTGGCCAGGGTCTTGCCCTCCACCGCGAGCGGTTGCCCGTCGAAGGTGATCGTGCCCTCGTCGATGTCCTCCAGCCGGTTGATCGTCCGGCAGAGGGTCGACTTGCCGCCGCCCGAGGGGCCGATGACGACGAGGACCTCGCCACGGGAGATCGTCAGATTGATGTCCCGTAGTACGTGCAGGCTGCCGAAGTGCTTGTTGACGCCTTCGAGCACGACCAGAGGAGTCTTCTCCCCGTTCTCCGTCATGGGGGACAACGTAATTCTGCCAAGGGCACCTCGTGCTAACCCTGCGGTACCGATCGCATCACGGCCTGCTCACGCCTTGGTCGGTCCGCGTCTCGCGAGGTGGCCGGGTCGGGTATGGGGGGCAACCGCCCCCGCCGGCCCGCCGCCCGGTGCCGGGAGGCCGGGACGCCGGTCCGAGGACGCGTCCCCCGGAGGTCCGGTGAGCGCCTACCCTTGTCATGAGATGACTGCCACCGGACAGAGCGCCCGCACGTACGAGGTCCGTACCTACGGGTGCCAGATGAACGTGCACGACTCCGAACGCCTCTCGGGCCTGCTGGAGGACGCCGGATACGCCCCGGCCGCGCAGGGGGAGACGGCCGACGTGGTCGTGTTCAACACCTGTGCCGTACGGGAGAACGCCGACAACAAGCTGTACGGCAACCTCGGGCACCTGCGCCCCTCGAAGGTGGGCAACCCCGGCATGCAGATCGCCGTGGGAGGCTGCCTGGCGCAGAAGGACCAGGGAGAGATCGTCCGCAGGGCGCCCTGGGTGGACGTGGTCTTCGGCACCCACAACATCGGCTCGCTGCCGGTGCTGCTGGAGCGGGCGCGCGTCCAGCGGGAGGCCCAGGTCGAGATCAAGGAATCCCTGGAGACCTTCCCGAGCACGCTGCCCACCAAGCGCGAGTCGGCCTACGCCGCCTGGGTCTCGGTCTCGGTCGGGTGCAACAACACCTGCACGTTCTGCATCGTGCCCGCCCTGCGCGGCAAGGAGAAGGACCGCCGTCCGGGCGACGTCCTGGCCGAGGTCCGCACCCTGGTCGACCAGGGCGTGCTGGAGATCACCCTGCTGGGCCAGAACGTCAACACCTACGGCGTGGAGTTCGGCGACCGGCTGGCCTTCGGCAAGCTGCTGCGGGCCTGCGGCGACATCGAGGGCCTGGAGCGGGTCCGCTTCACCAGCCCGCACCCGGCGGCCTTCACCGACGACGTGATCGCGGCCATGGCCGAGACCCCCAACGTGATGCACCAGCTCCACATGCCGTTGCAGTCGGGTTCGGACCGGGTCCTCAAGGCGATGCGCCGCTCCTACCGGGCCGAGCGCTACCTGGGCATCATCGAGCGGGTCCGCGCCGCCATGCCGGACGCGGCGATCTCCACCGACATCATCGTCGGCTTCCCCGGCGAGACCGAGGAGGACTTCCAGGCGACGCTGGACGTGGTGCGCGCCTCCCGGTTCGCCAACGCCTTCACCTTCCAGTACTCGATCCGTCCCGGCACGCCCGCGGCCACCATGGACGACCAGGTCCCCAAGGAGGTCGTGCAGGAGCGCTACGAGCGGCTCGTCGACCTGCAGACCGAGATCTCCTGGTCGGAGAACAAGACGCAGGTCGGCCGGACGCTCGAGGTGCTGGTGGCCGAGGGCGAGGGGCGCAAGGACGAGGCGACCCGGCGCATGTCCGGGCGCGCCCCCGACAACCGGCTCGTGCACTTCACCCCGGGCGCCGAGATCCCGCGTCCGGGTGACGTGGTGAGCGCCGAGGTGACGTACGCGGCGCCGCACCACCTGGTCGCCGACGGCCCGGTCCTGGGGCTGCGCCGCACCCGTGCGGGCGACGCCTGGCAGGCCCGGCAGGACACCCCCGCGGGCCCCGGCCCCGGGGTCATGCTCGGCATGCCCTCGATCGGCCGTCCGGCCCCGCTCCCGCAGGCCTCGGGCTGCTCGGTCTCCTGAGACCGTCCGTTCCCGAGATTTTTCGCCCGGCTCTCCGAGGGGCGCACGGGTCCCGCCGACCGGGCGCGTTCGTGATCGGCGCGGCCCGGATCCCCTGCGGGACCGGCGATCCGGGCCACTCCGCCGCTCCCGCAGAGTGGGGCGAGCCGGGCGCCGTCGCCGATGTCGTAACAGATGGTGTTTCGTGATCGATCAGTGATTGATGTGCGAGCATTTGTCTGCTGTGGCTACTGTGGTTCAGCACCCGCGGAAGCCGTGGAGGTTTCCCCCCGAGAACCGCAGGGAGTCTTCCCATGCACGTCCCCCCGTCGTCCGGTCCGTCCGGTGAGTCCGGCCCGTCCGGTGAGTCCCCGGGCGTCCACGGAGAGCCGGAGATCCTCACCGGTCCCGCGGACGAGCCGAGGAGGTCCGGGAGATCCCGGAAGTCCAGCCGCAGGAGCGGCCCGGCCGTCGCCGTCTTCTCCGTCCTCGCCGTCGCCCTGCTGGGCGGGGGCGCCGCCTTCGCCCTGATGAACCGCGCCGACGACGCCGGCCCGCAGGGACGCTCGTCCGAGACCGCCCAGCGGGCCTCCCAGGACCCCGCGGGAGATCCCGGGGACCCGGGACAGGCCCCGTCCGGGTCCGCGGAGCCGGAGCCCGGCGGGAACACCGGAGACGCCGACGCCGGGAACACCGGAGACGCCGACGCCGGGAACGCCGGTGACGACGGGGACACGGGAACGGCCGCGGGGCAGGACGACACGTCCGCCGGTTCCGGCGGCGGATCGGACCGGGGCGAGCCGGGGTCCGGCCCCGACACCGCCGCGGGCAACCCTTCGCAGGACAGGCCGGCGGGGAACAAGCCGACCAGGCGGCCGCAGAGCGGTCCGGCGTCACCGCCGGCCGCCGACGACAATCCCTGGTCGGACGGCGACACCGGTTACGTGCATCCCCAGGGCCCCAACGGCGGCTACTGACCCGGCTTCGGCGGGACGGTTCCGGGCGCGGCACCCCGCCGGACGCCCGCCGGGTACCCGCCGGCCGTCCACCGGGTACGTCGCCGGGCACCCGGCCGGCACCCGTCGGACACCGTTGCCGGGCACCCGCCGGACGCCGGCCGGGCACCGTTAGGCTGGCCGGATGCTCGTCGCCGCGGCCGTGTGCCCGCATCCCCCGCTGCTCGTCCCGGAGCTGGCCGGGGCCGCCGCCGCGGAACTCGACGATCTCCGGGCGGCCTGCGCGGCCGCGGTGAGGTCGCTGGGCGACGCCGGAGCCGACACGATCGCGGTGGTGGGCGGTGCGAGCAGGTCCGCCGCGTACGGCGCGGACGCCGCCGGGAGCCTCGCCCCCTGGGGGGTCGACGTCCGGGTCGGTGAGGGAGAGGCCGTGCTGCCTCTCTCCCTGACGATCGGCCGCCGGCTCCTGCACGAGGAACACCTGGACGCGTCGGCCTTCCACGCGATCTCCTTCGACGCGGCCCCCGCGGAGTGCGCGGACCTGGGACGGCGGCTGACGGAGGGGGCGGGGCGGACGGCGTTGCTCGTCATGGCCGACGGGTCGGCCCGCCTCACCGAGAAGTCCCCCGGCTACCTCGACCCCCGCGCCGAGTCGTACGACCGTGCGATCGTCGACGCGCTCGCCCGCGCCGAGGTTCCGGCTCTGGACGTCGCCGAGGCCGCCGAGCTCTGGGTGCAGGGACGCGCCGCCCTTCAGGTCCTCGACGGTCTCGGCGGAGCCCTGCGCGCCGAGATCCTCTACGACGACGCCCCGTACGGCGTCGGGTACTTCGTCGCCCGCTGGACGGAGTGACCCGGCAGGACACACCCCGGCACCGCGTCGGGCCGGACGCCGGAGCCGAACCGTCAAGGCCGGACGCCGAGCCCGTACCGCGTCAGGCCGGGCGCCGGAGCCCGCCCCCACCGGGCGGCATGAGGGGAACGGCGCTCCGGGTCCGGCTCAGCGGGCGTTCTCGTCGCGCCCGGGTCCGGGGCTCGGTTTCGAGCTCTTCCCGGCCCCCGGGGTCGGTCTCCCCTTCTTCTTGGGATCCGGGCTCGGAGTCGACCCGCGATAGGTCTGGTCGCAGTTCTCCCAGTGGCTGAAGTCCCGGTTCTGGCTCCACAGCCGCCGGGCCGCCTGGATGTTCCACTCGGGGTCGAACGCCTTCAGCGGGGTGCCTTCCAGCTCGGCCAGCCTCCGGTCGGAGATCTGGAAGACGCCCCAGTTGCGCGTGCCGTTGACGTTGGGCAGGGAGTAGTACTGGTCGAGGAACGACATGCACTTGGCGATGCCGACCGCGCGGTCCGGCTCCTCGGGAAAGACCTCCCTGATCCGGCTCTCCACCTTCTGGGGCGGCCACCTGAGCATCTTCACGGTGCCCTGGTACAGGACGCGCTTGGTGGCGTCGTCGACCAGGCCGTTGGGTTCCAGCCCCGCCAGCACCTGGAACGCCACCACGTGCCGCAGGGTCCCCGGCCCGAAGTCGGCGTCGACCTGTACGAGCCCGCCCGCCTTCAGCAGGAGTCTCTGCAGTTCCCGGACGCACTCGTCGTGCTCTCCCAGCCCCATGATCGGGGGGCAGGCCCGGGAGAGCAGGAGGCGCCCGTCCTCCGACGTCGCCGAGACGACCGGTGAGGGCGCCGGCGTCGCGGCCGTCGTGCTCATGATCGCCGCCGTGGCGGCGGCCGCCGCCACGGAGCAGCCCAGCACCACGGCCGCCACCACGAGCCAGCGCCGGGTACGGGACGGTCTGCCCGCCTGCCTCCCCGGTTCGTCCGGAGGGGAGGCGGGCACCGGGGCGGCGGGCGCCGAGGCGTCGCCCTCCGCGGGCTCGTCACCGGTGACGGCCTTTTCCCGCTCCTCGGAGGGGTCGGAGGGGGCGGAGGGTTCCGCGCCGTTCGCGTCCTTGGGGACGGTCGGCGCCCCCTCGGCCTTGGCCCACGACTGTGCCGCCTCGGCGCGGATCCACCGGCGATGAAGTTCGAGCAGTTCGTCGGAGTGGGCCCCGCACACCCTGGCTATGCGCTCCACCGTGCTGAAGTCGGCGGGCAGCCCTTTTCCGGAACAGTAACGGTGAATCGCCGAACTGCTGATTCCCGCTCGTTTCGCGAGCGCCTCGTAGCTTCGCCCGGTCCGCTCCTTCATGCCCCGTAGATAACCGGCGAACTCCTGAAGATCATGTTCGGTCACGGAGTGCCCCCTGTGGCGGTCCATCCACGGCGTCATCCCACCACAACGTCCCGCGGGTCCGCCACAACCGCAGTTCAGGGGGTGTTTCCTCATCCCGCCGTCCCGATACGCGCGTCCCACCTTGACGGGGGACCGGCCGATCAGGATTCTTGTCGCCACACCGTACCGCACGACCGGGAGAAGGGTTCGGCGGGGAATGGCCGGCATTGCGCTCGCTGGAAATGAGCGGCCGGCCGACCGTGAAAGCATCCGGCCCGATACGGATGGAAGGCCTTGGCATTCCATCTCGAAAGTTCCCTTACCGGAAGCCGAAGCCTGCTGCAGCGTCGTCATTCGTCCCCAGCGTGGTGACGACGACAGGGGAGAGCAGGGTTCGGTGGGCCCCGGGTCGCCGCCGTCGAGCACGGCGGGGACCTGACGGATGCGCGGGCACGTTCTCCGGCGACGGCGTGATACGGCCGGGGGATGGGCGCGCCGTGCGTGCCCATCCCCTCCCATTCTTCCGGCGCGTCCCGTGGGAGTCGGGGGGCTCGATGGGCCGGGAAGCTCCGGGAGCCCGGAGCCCGGAGCCCGAGAAGCTCCAGAAGCCGGGAAAGCCAGGAAAATGTCGTCCGTCGTGGTTACGGTGGCGGGCAGGCGGGGCCCAGGGGCGGGTGCGCCGAGCTCGCGGAGGGACACCAGAGGATGACGGGAACCGTGGCGTTCGGGAGCCTCCCCACGCCGCTGGGAGACATGGTCGTCGCCGTGACCGAGGACGGGGTGGCGGGCACCGGCTGGGGCGATCCGTCGTGGATCAGGGCCCGCCTGCTGGATCGGCTGAGGCTGGAGGAGGCGTACGATCCCGGCAGGACCGAGGTCGTCCTCGGCGAGCTCGCCGACTACTACGCCGGAGGACTGCGGGTCTTCGAGGTCCCGCTGGACTGGCGGCTCGCCTCGCCCGTGCAGCGCAGAGTGCTGGGCGTCCTGTACGAGACCGTCCCCTACGGCCACGCGGTGACCTACGGCGAGCTGGCCGCCCGCAGCGGGACGGGCGTCCCGGCGCGGGCCATCGGGTCGATCATGGGGGCCAATCCGATCCCCGTCATCGTGCCCTGCCATCGGGTGGTCGCCGGCAACGGGCTCGGCGGGTTCAGCGGTGGCGACGGCGTGGAGTCGAAACGGCGGCTGCTCACCCTGGAGGGATACCTCCAGCCGACGCTCGACTGGGACTGACCCGGCGAGGACCGGCCTGACGGAGCCCGACCCGGCGGGGACCGGCTCGGTGGGGACCGGCTCGAAGGGGGTCGCCTCGAAGGGGACCGTCCCGGACCGCGCGACGGGCGACCGGGGCGCGGCCCGGGGCGCGGACGTCTCGCCTCCCGCGCACACCCGGCGAGTTGGCAGACTTGCCCTGTGCCTCAGCTACCCGTCATCGCCGTCGTCGGCCCGACCGCGGCCGGTAAATCCGACCTGGCCGTGGACCTCGCTCTCGAACTGGGGGGCGAGGTGATCAACACCGACTCCATGCAGCTCTACCGGGGAATGGACATCGGGACGGCGAAGCTCTCCGTGGCCGAGCGCCGCGGCGTGCCCCACCACCTGCTGGACGTCTGGGACGTGACCAGGACGGCCAGCGCGGCCGAGTACCAGGCGCTGGTCCGGCCCCTGATCGACGGGCTGAGGGCGGCCGGGACGGTGCCGATCCTGGTGGGCGGCTCCGGGCTGTACGTGCGGGCCGCCCTGGACGATCTGGAGTTCCCCGGCACCGACCCCGAGGTCCGGGCCCGCCTGGAGGCGGAACTGGCCCTGGGCGGTCCCGCACCGCTGTACGAGCGGCTCCGCGAGCGCGACCCGAAGGCCGCCGGGACGATCCTGCCCGGCAACGGCCGCAGGATCGTCCGCGCCCTGGAGGTCATCGAGATCTCCGGCCGGCCGTTCTCGGCCACGATGCCGTCGTACGACGCCGTCTACGACAGCGTTCAACTCGGGGTGGAGGTGCCCAGGGACGTGCTGGACGCCCGGATCGAGGCGCGGGTCGAGCGCATGTGGCGGGACGGCCTGGTGGCGGAGGTGGAGGAGCTCGCCGCCCGCGGGCTCGCCGGGGGACGTACGGCCAGCCGGGCCCTGGGCTACGCGCAGGTGCTGCGCTTCCTCGGCGGGGAGTGCACCGAGGAGGAGGCCCGGCAGGAGACGATCCGGGCGACGCGCAGGTTCGTCCGCCGCCAGGAGTCGTGGTTCCGCCGCGATCCCCGGGTGATCTGGCTGCCGCAGCGCGATCCCGACCTGCTGGGCCGCGCGCTCGCCGCGATCCGCGGCTGACCAGGACGCCGTCCGGGGCACGGCCGCCGAGACGTCCGGCCCCTCCACGGGTACGGTGGCCCGCCGGGGTGGCCCGCCGGGGCGGCGGGTCCGTGGAGGGACCCCGATAGAGTCGGGGTATGCGATTCGTGAAGGGGCACGGTACCGAGAACGACTTCGTCATCCTCCCCGACCCGGACGGTGAGCTGGAGCTGTCCGCCGCGTTCGTGGCGGCGGTGTGCGACCGCCGCGCCGGGATCGGCGCGGACGGCGTGCTGCGCGTGACGCGGACGAAGCTCAGCCCGGAGGTGTCCGCCCAGGCGGCCGAGGCCGAGTGGTTCATGGACTACCGCAACGCCGACGGCGGCATCGCCGAGATGTGCGGCAACGGGACGCGGGTCTTCGCCCGCTACCTCGTCGACGCGGGGCTGGCCGAGCCGGGGGAGTTCGCCGTCGCCACCCGCGGCGGGATCCGGCGCGTACGGCTGGCGGAGACCGGTGACGTGACCGTGGACATGGGCCCGCCCCGGGTGCTGGGGACGAGCCGGGCGACCGTGGCGGGCCGCGGGTACGAGGGGCTCCACGTCGACATGGGCAACCCGCACCTGGCCTGCGTCATCGGCGACCCGGTGGCGCAGCTCGACCTGAGCGGCGCGCCCGCGTTCGACCCCGAGGTGTTCCCCTCCGGGGTCAACGTCGAGCTGCTCAACCCGGTCGGTCCACGCCGCGTCGTCATGCGGGTCTTCGAGCGCGGCTCGGGGGAGACACGCTCCTGCGGGACCGGCGCGGTCGCCTCGGCCGTGGCCGCGGCACGGCTGGCCGGTGAGAGCACCGGCACCTGGGCGGTCGAGATACCGGGCGGCACCGTCACCGTCACCCTCGACGAGGACACCAGCTACCTGGCCGGCCCCGCCGTCCTGGTCGCCTCCGGCGAGCTCACCCTCTGAGCCCCCCGGCCCCGACCGGCGCGTTCGCCCTCCGGACCCGGGTCGTCCCCGGCCGGTGAGCCCTTCCTCTGGGTCCGCCCGTCCCCGGCTCCTGGCGGGACCGTGGATCGTGACCGGATGTGGACACATCTCCGGCCGCCGGACACCGCCGCCGGCCGCGCCCCGAGGCCGCGCCGCCGGGAGCGCGTCACCGGCCCGGCGGGACTCCGGGCGGGTTCCGTCGGGACTCGGGCCGGGCTCCGGTGGAACTCCGGAGGGTCTGCGGCGGGTCTGCGGCGAGACCCGGACCGGCCTCGCCGGGCGTCCGGGAGGCCATGTCGTTTGGGGCATCCTTCCCGACCTGGCAGACTGACGTCCCATGGACGTGGACATCTGGGCCTGGGTCGGCGACACCCAGCGGCAACTGCACGAAGCAGGTAACACCGGTCTGGCCATGGCGATCGGAGATGTTCCCGCGCAGGCTCTGGAGGGCCGTTACGCGCAGCTCGACGTGCTCGCGCCCGCGATCGCGCAGCAGGCGGAGAACCTGCAACTGCCCTGGCTGGAGTTCTACGCCCGCTACTGGCACCTGATCGGCCGCGTGGGCGACCGCGCGCAGGGGGCGGTCGCGCTGGCCGACGCCGAGACGCTCGTCGAGTTCACCGCTCGTGAGGACGTCCGCGAGTGCCCGGCCACCCCCGGCGCCGTCGTGGCGCTGGCCATCGCGCGGGCGAACACCGACGGGCCCGGCTACGCCGACGAGCGGCTGGCCGCGCTCACCGCGCTGGACGTCGAGCCCGCCTCCCCGGCCTTCTCCGCCGTGGCCGAGCACCACGTGGCGGCACTGATCGACGCGGGACGCGTCCAGGAGGCCGTCCTGCACGCCGAGACCGCCGTGGAGACGCTGGGCGGCGCGGGACGCGAGGCGAGCTGGGAGCTGGGAGCGGCCTCGGCCCGTGCGCTGCTCGCCGCGGGCCGCGCCGAGGACGCGCTCACCGCGCTCGACGCCGCGGCCGGTTTCAAGCCCGACGACCCGGTGGCCAAGGCCCACCGCGAGGGCGTGCTCCGCGCGCTCGTGCTCGCCACCCTCGGCCGGGTGCAGGAGGCGGTCGACGCGCTGCCCGACCTCGACGTGGTCGGGGACCACCCCCGGGTCTGGGTCGAGTGGTCGCACGCCATCCGCCTGCTGGCCGGATCGGCCCAGATCACCAACACCTGGCAGCTCGGCCGGGTGCTCAAGCAGTGGATCGACTACTTCGCCATGATGGGCGGCTACCGGGCCAGGGTCGAGCTGGCGCTCATCGCCGGCGAGCTGGCCGTCGCCCGCCAGGGCGTCTGGCAGGCCCGGCTCCTGGCCGACCTGGCCGATTCGGCGGCCGGGGAGCTCAAGAGCCCCGGCGACGTGGCGGAGCGGATCGCCGCGCTGCGCGCCGCCGCCGACGAGGCCACCCCGCTCCCGGCCCCCGGGCCGGAGGCGGAGCTGGTCGGCTACTTCGACGCCGCGGACGGATTCAACGCCGACCCGGAGCGCTGGGTGGGCTGGCTGGCCCCGCTGTCGGGCCGGGACCTGGAGGCGACCCGGCGCCACACCACCACGCTGGGTTTCCTCGGCTACCCGGCCAAGGGCGCCGACATCTACTGGTCCATGCTGGTCGAGTCCGGTGACATCGAGAACGCCGACCCGCAGGACTCGGCGTACCTCAGCAGCCTGCTGATCGAGGCCCGCCAGGACGAGCGCCTGGAGCAGATGGCCGAGCGGCTTCCCGCCGCGCAGCGTCACATGGCCCTGGGCCGCCTGCACACCGCGCGTGAGCGCTGGGAGCAGGCCGCGGCCGAGGGTGAGGCGGCGGCCGGCGCGGGTGCCGGCATCGAGGCGGCTCGCCTGTGGTCCGCGTCCGTGCAGCAGCTCGGCGACAACGCCAAGGGCGCGAGCATCCTGCGTGACCTCGTCGACTCCGAGGAGATCGAGCAGCAGGACGTCTGGCGGATGGTCGTCATGGCCTCGGCCGCCGAGGACTGGGAGACCGTACGCCTGGGCGCCGCCAAGATCGGTATGCCGATCCAGTCGACCGAGGGGCCGATCGAGGAGGAGATGGGCCTGGTGCGCATCATCCTTCCCGCTCCCGACGGCAGCCAGCGCCAGGTGCTGAGCGTGCGCACCGGTCCCGCGACCGCGCGCCTGGCCATCCCGCAGCCCCCCGGCATGGAGTACAACGCCGGGGACCTGGTCGTGTTCGAGCCGCAGCTGCTGGAGCCGATCCCGGAGACCCCCGAGGAGCAGGAGAACTTCGTCCCGCCCTTCGCCGCGGTCAGCATGCTCCGTCCCGGCGGGTACACGAGCTGGTTCTTCGACGGCGCCGCCCCCAGCCAGGCCGACTGGACCGAGTTCAACGAGGTCCTGGCCGAGCGCGGCTGGCCGATGTGGGTCTACAGCGACGACGACTACACGGTCAGCCACCCGACCTCGGGTGAGCGGCTGCCCGGCGTGTTCGGCTGGATCGCGGTCCCGCCGGACACCAGTCCGGTCGAGGTCGACGCACTGCTGGACGATGCCACCGAGCGCTGGGTCCACCCGCTGGCCTGGCTCGACCTGGCCAGGACCGTCGACGTCGAGGTGGAGCGGCACGAGCGGATCACCAAGGAGTACGGGCTGTAGCGGATCGCGGGCACGCGCGCGTCCTCGTACGCGTCGCCGCCGTACCCGGCCGGCTCCCACCCGTTTCGCGTCCGGCCCGTCCGTGAGGGTCCCCTCACGGACGGGCCGGACGCCAGCCTCTAGAATCTCATTCGGCACATTGGGTCGGTGAGGGAGGAACGGGATGCTGGAGCGCTTCCGTCTGGACGGCAAGGTCGCGATCGTCACGGGTGCCTCCTCGGGGCTCGGCGTCGCGTTCGCGCGAGGCCTGGCCGAGGCCGGCGCGGACATCGTGATCGGCGCGCGCCGCAAGGATCGCCTGGAGGAGACCCGGGCGTTGGTCGAGGAGACCGGCAGGCGATGCCTGGCCGTCGTCACCGACGTGACCGTGCCGGAGGACTGCCAGGCGCTGGTGGCCGCGGCGGTCTCCGAGCTGGGCGGGGTGGACGTTCTGATCAACAACGCCGGTGTCGGCACGGCGGTCCCGGCGCTCAAGGAGACCCCCGAGCAGTTCCGCCAGGTGGTGGAGATCAACCTGCACGGCACCTACTGGATGGCGCAGGCCTGCGCCAGGGTCATGAAGCCCGGTTCCTCCATCGTCAACGTCGGCAGCGTGCTGGGGGAGACGACCGCCGGGCTGCCGCAGGCCGCCTACAGCGCCTCCAAGGCCGGGGTCGTCGGCCTCACCCGCGACCTCGCCCAGCAGTGGACGGGCCGCCGGGGCATCCGGGTCAACTGCGTCGAGCCCGGGTTCTTCGCCTCGGAGATGACCGAGCAGTACGCCAAGGAGTACATGGCCTGGCAACTGGAGCACCGGGTGCTGATGAAGCGCGCCGGCGACCCGGCCGAGCTCGTCGCCACCGCGATCTTTCTCGCCTCGGACGCCGCCTCGTACGTCACCGGTGCGGTGATCCCGGTCGACGGCGGCATCCTGATCACCTGACGCGCCGCGATCACCTGATCCGGCGCCCCGAGCCTCTCGCGGTCCGGGATCTGTCGCGACCCGGGGCCTCTCGCGACCCGGGGCCTTCCTCTCGCCGCCCGGCCGGCGGGAGGAAGGGGACGGTGCCGGCGGGCGTCAGGAGAGCCAGTCGACGGCGTCGGCGGTGTCGTCGGTCTCGGGCGGTTCCTCCAGCGGGTGGCCGGGCTGGAGCGCGCGGTTCGTGCTCGCGTGGTCGATCAGCGAGACGGTGTAGCCGGTGTTGTTGAACCAGGACGAGACGCTGTCGGCGGCGGTGCCGGTCGTCCCGCCCGGCATCCACAGCTCGTTCAGGTCGACCGGGTAGCCGGCGGGGACGCTGTAGGCCGGTCCGCCGAAACCGTGGTCACGGTAGAGGCAGAGGCTGTTGGACGGGCACGCCGAGCCGGCCGGGAGCGGGGTCACCCCGGGCCGGCGGGCATCGGCCGCCCGGCTGTGGACCGCGGCGGAGGCGGCCCCGCAGGTCGGCAGCAGGACGGTCACGGCGACGGCGAGCCCGGTCACGGCTCGCGCGAGGTGGGGATGACGCGCCGAGATCTCACTCATGCGAATCCTCTGCGTGTTCGTTCACTCACCCTGTGTGAGTGTTCTTTGCCATTAGAGCACCTCCGCTTTGACGGGTCGATGGCAACGCTCCGTGAAAATCCATTCGACCGGTGTTCTCGCCCCCTCTCCTTTCTGGACATAAGGCCAGGTCACATCGAGGATGAGGAAAAAGGCCCCATGAGACAGGCCGGGGCTTTTCGCATTGGCAGTGAGAGCATGACGCTTTTACGGTTAAGAGCCGGGATCTGGGATAATTTGCCACTTCAGAGGTGGTGAGCACGGGTGAGGGGTGGCATGGTGCGGGCTGCGCTGGTACGGGGTGTGGCCGTCGCGACGGCCGGGTTCGTGATCGCGGGCTGTGGCCCGATGGCGGGGGGGACCGACGAGAAGGCGGGCTCCTCCGGCGGCGGCGGTGAGTCCGCGTCCGCGACCCTCAAGGACCTGAGGAAGCTCGAGGTCAAGGGTCGCGCCCCGATGACCGGGTTCGACCGCGACAAGTTCGGCCCGGCGTGGTCGGACGTCGACAGGAACGGCTGCGACACCCGCAACGACATCCTCGTGCGCGACCTGAAGGAAGAGGTCTTCAAGAGGGGCGAGGACGGCTGCGTCGTGCAGTCCGGCGTCCTGGAGGACCCCTACAGCGGCAAGACCATCAAGTTCGAACGCGGCACCAGGACCAGCATGGCGGTGCAGATCGACCACGTGATCGCGCTCGCCGACGCGTGGCAGAAGGGCGCCCAGCAGTTGAGCGCGTCCAAGCGCAGGGAGCTGGCCAACGACCCGCTGAACCTGCTGGCCGTGGACGGGCCGCTGAACAGCCAGAAGGGTGCCGGGGACGCGGCGACCTGGCTGCCGCCGCGCCGTGCCTACCGATGCCCCTACGTCGAACGCCAGATCCGCGTGAAGATCAAGTACAGCCTCTGGGTGACGTCCGCGGAGAAGGACGCCATGGAGGGCGTGCTCAAGTCCTGCTGACCGGCCGCGGTCGCGCCTGACGTCCTCAGGAGGCGCTCCGTCCCCGGCCTTCGGGACCTTCGGGGCCTTCGGTGACCTCGAGGTGTTCGGGTCCGTCGGGGCGCTCGGGAGGTCCGGGGGGTCTGGGAGCGTCGGTGCGTGCGGCCGGGCCGGTCTGCTCGGCCATGGTCGCCCGGTGCTCGTCGGCGGCGGCCTGACGGAGGTGTTCGAGCGCCCGGAGCCGGTGGTCCTCGGCGTCCCCGCTCCCCACCGCCGCCGCCCGTTCGTGGCCGACGGCCGCGTCCCTGTGCGCTCGCGCGGCGGACCGGTAACCGGCCACCGCGCGTTCTCCGGCCCGCTCGGCCCGTGAGCGTGCCTGTTCCAGCCGGGCGTCGGCGTGAACCGCCCGCTCGGCGCCGGACGCGGGGGTGGCGCCGTCGGCGAGCTCGTACCGGCGCCGCGCGGCCTGCTCGCCCCGCTCGGCGGCCTGTTCGATGCGTTCGCGGGCACGCTCGCCCCGGTCGCTCCGCTCGGGGAGCCCGCCCCGGTCGCCTCGTTCGCCCGGCTCGGGCGACCCGCCCCGCTCGCCTCGACCGCCGCTCCCGTCCGGCGGCCCGCCGGAAGAACCGCCCGACGGTTCACCGGACGATCCGTGCGGGTGGTCGGGGTCGTGGCTGTCGCGGGACCCGGCGTCGGTGGCCATGACACCATGCTTTCCGCTCCGGCCCCCGGTAACCCGGGCCGGGCGTCGGCGTGCCGTGGCCCGGCGGCGCCGGCTCAGCGGGTGTCGGCCCCGGCGGCCTTCCCCGCCTCCGTCCTGGACCCGCCCCCCGTCCTCGGACCGGTCGCCGCCCCCACTCCCGTCCCCGCTCCCGAGGCCGTCCCCGCCGCGGTCACCGCTCCCGCCGGGGTTCCGGTCGTGGACGGGAGGGGGAGGAGGTACGCCCTGCCCTCCCTCATCCATCGGGCGTGATCGTCGCAGGCCGTTCGCACCGCGGCGCGTACCGCGACATGGGTGTCCAGCCCGGCGTGCAGGGTGAGTCGGAGGTCGTGCATCTCGGCCAGTTTCGCGCAGGTCGCCCGGGTGCGGTGGTGCAGCGTCTCCAGGCGCGCCGCCGCCTCCCGTCTCAGGCGCGCCGACCGCTCCAGCGCGGGGTGCGGCGCGCGCCCGGCGCCCGAGGACCTCGCGACCTCGCCCGCGAGGGCCGGCGCGTCCCGCGCGGGTGTGACGCCCTCCCGGACGACCCGTGCGGTCCGGGCGGCAGGGGAGGCCGGAACCGGGGAGCCCGTCCGGGCGCCGGGCGCCTCCGGCGAGACGGCTCCGACGAGCGGGACCGAGCCCCTTCGCCCGCGGCGCCCGGCACCGATACGGCGCAGCCTCGGGACATGCCGGGCGGGGAGTGCCGGGACGCCGGAGAGCTCGCCCAGCCCGAAGCTGGTCACCAGGCCCGGGTGGCCGGGCTCCTGCGCTCCCCAGAGCACGGTGAACAGCCGCACCACGGCCGGGGAGGGGACGACGAACAGCTCCCCTCCGGCCGCGCGGAGACTCCGGTGCACCCGTTCCAGGGCCCGGGCCCCGCTGACGTCGCAGAAGAGCAGCTCGCCGGCGTCCACCAGGATGTGCCGCGTACCCCCCACCATCAGGGACTCCAGCTCCGACTCCAGGAGCCGGTAGTTGAAGGCGTCCATTTCACCCAGCACGGCGACCAGAGCCGTGTCGCCATACTGATGAATGACATAGACCGACATGTCCATATAGTGGCCATACCCTTCACGGGGGTTTTCACGGCTCCGCCGATAATTCTCCGGCCTCCAGTATGAATGGGCCTCGACTGGATAGAGGCCGAACATGGCAGTTTCGCATGGACGTGACCTGGTCGTGGTCGCCGCCTCGGCGGGCGGGGTGGAGGCGCTGCGCGCCCTGATGGCGGAGCTTCCCGCCGATCTCGCCGCCGCCGTCCTGGTGGTGCTCCACCTGCCGGCGCGGGGTGAGAGCGCGCTCGCCGGCATCCTCGACCGGGCCGGGCCCCTGCCGGTCACCCCGGCCAGGGACGGGGAGCGCCTGCGTCACGGCCACGTCCACGTGGCGCCTCCCGACCGGCACCTGCTGGTCAAGGAGGGGGCGGTCAGGCTGGTGCGCGGCCCCCGGTACAACGGGCACCGCCCGGCCGCGGACCCGTTGTTCCTCAGCGCGGCGCTGGAGGGAGGCTCCCGCACGCTCGCCGTCGTGCTGAGCGGCACGCTCGACGACGGCGCGAGGGGGAGCTCGGTCGTGGAGCGTCACGGCGGCGCGGTCGCCGTCCAGGACCCGCTGGAGAGCACGTTCGACGGGATGCCCCGCGCCGCCCTGGCCGCGGCGGGGAGCGCGGAGAGCCTCCCCGTGAAGGAGATCGCCGCATGGCTCGTGCGGCAGAGCCTCACCCCCGTCGCCGAGGGCCCGGCCAGGGACGCGGCCGTCGAGAGGGACGTCGCCCGCTACCTGCTCACCGGGGGGAGCGAGGCGCACGAGGGGGACCTCACCGCGCTGAGCTGCCCCGAGTGCGGTGGCCCGGTGTACGAGACGGCGGCCGGGCCCGAGACGTACTACGGGTGCCGGGTGGGCCACGCGTGGTCCCCGCAGGGGCTGGCCGCGGGCCAGGCCGAGGCCGTGGAGCGGGCCCTGTGGACGGCGATCCTGCGGCTGGAGGAGCGGTTGCGGCTGCTCGGCCGCATGGTCGAGCGCGCCGAGTCGAAGGGCAGGAACCACTCGTCGCGGCGGCTGCGGCGGGACGCCGAGGAGACCGGGAAGGCACTGGAGACGATGCGGATGCTCCAGAACCGCATCGACGGCACCGGTGACGACCTTGTTTCACGGAGCGGCCCGTGACGGGCCTAGGCTGACACCGTGACGCCCGATGACGAACGTGAATTCGACGACCTGCTCCTCATGCTGAAGGAAACGCGCGGCTTCGACTTCACGGGGTATAAGCGCACCACCCTTATGCGCCGTATCAGCAGGCGACTGGAAGCGCTCAAGCTCCATGATTACGGTGAATACCGTGATTATCTGGAGCTGGAGCCGGAGGAGTTCAACCGGCTCTTCGACAGCCTGCTGATCAACGTCACCGCCTTCTTCCGCGATCCGGCCGCCTGGCAGACGCTCCGGGAGAGCGTGGTCCCCTCCCTGCTGGCGAGCAAGGCGCCGGGCGCGGGGATCCGGGTGTGGAGCGCGGGCTGCGCCACCGGCGAGGAGGCCTACAGCCTCGCGATGGTGCTGGCCGAGGAGCTCGGCGTCGACGAGTTCCGCGAGCGGGTCAAGATCTACGCCACCGACCTGGACCAGAAGGCCCTGCAGACGGCGCGCACGGCCGTCTACTCCGAGCGCCAGCTCGCCGAGCTGCCCGACGGGATGCGCGAGACCTACTTCGAGGCCGTGGAGACCGGGTTCGCGTTCCGGCGCGACCTGCGCCGCCAGCTGATCTTCGGGCGCAACGACCTCACGCGCGACGCGCCGATCTCCCGCGTCGACCTGCTGCTGGCCCGCAACACGCTGATGTACTTCAACGGCGAGACCCAGCTCAGCATCGTCCGCCGCTTCCACTTCGCGCTCTCCGACCCCGGCTACCTCTTCCTGGGCAAGGCCGAGATGCTGCTCAACCACGGCGACAGGTTCGAGCCGGTCAACCTCAGGATGAGGCTGTTCAAGAAGATCGGCGCTCCGCCGGCCGCCGACCGCGCCACCTGGGCGGCCGGCACGGGCACCGCGCCGGCCCGCCCGTACGTGCGGCACACGGTGCTGCAGGCGGCGGCGCTGGCCAGCGGCCCGGTCGCGCAGATCGCGCTGGACCGCTCCCGCAACCTCGCGCTGGCGAACACGCGCGCCGAGCGGCTGTTCAACCTCAACGCCCGCGACATCGGTCGGCCGTTCCAGGACCTGGAGGTGTCCTACCGGCCGGTCGAGCTCCGCTCGGTGATCGAGCAGGTGGAGCTGGACCTGCGCGTCGCCGAACTGCAGGACGTGGCCTGGCACCGGCCGAACGCGCCCGAGACCAGCTACTTCGACATCGCCGTCGTGCCCCTGACGGATCCGGGCGGCGAGCTGGTGGGCGTGGGCGTCAACTTCCACGACGTGACGCGCTACCGGCAGCTCCGCGACCGGCTGGAGCAGACGAACCGGGAGCTGGAGCACGCCTACGAGGAGCTGCAGTCGACCAACGAGGAGATGGAGACGACCAACGAGGAGCTGCAGTCCACGAACGAGGAACTGGAGACCACGAACGAGGAGCTGCAGTCCACCAACGAGGAACTGGAGACGATGAACGAGGAGCTGCAGTCCACCAACGACGAGCTCCAGCAGATCAACGACACCCTGAACGCGCGCAGCGACGAGCTCAAGCGCGCCACCGTCCTGGTCTCCTCGGTGGTGCGCAGCCTCGGCGACGCCGTGGCCGTGGTCGACACCGAGCTGCGGGTGCTGGTCTGGAGCCCGGGGGCGGAGGAGCTGTGGGGCCTGCGCGCCGACGAGGCGGTCGGCTGCCGGCTGGTCGCCCTGGACATCGGCCTGCCCGTCGAGGAGATCCTCTCCCGGATGCAGGGAACGGTGCAGAACGGGTCCGCCTCCGGTAACGGCCACCGCGAGAGCGTCGTCGTGGACGGGGTGAACCGCAGGGGGCGGCCCGCCAGGATCGGGGTCGAGCTCTCCCCGCTGCACGCCGACGACCAGGAGCCACACGGCGTGATCATGGTGATGAACCTCCTCCCGCGGGACCCGGACCGGCCGGCCGTTCCCCGGGAGCCTGGCTGACCGGTCGTTCCCCGGGAGCCGGGCCGCCGGGCCGTTCCCCCGGAGCCGGGCCGGTCGTCCGCTCCCCGGCGTTCCCGGCCGGCAGGAACAGCACCACCTCCGCCCCGCCCCGCCCGGAGGTCCCCAGCGAGAGCGAGCCGCCCGCCGACTCGGCCGTGCGGCGGGCGATGTCCAGGCCGAGCCCGGTCGAGTCGGCCCCGCTCTCGCCGCGCCTCGACGGGTCGGACGTGGCGAAACCCGGCCCGTCGTCGGAGACGGCAAGCAGCGCGCCGCCCCGGGCCGCCTCCAGCCGTACGGAGAACGACACCCCCTCGGGGGTGTGCGCGAAGACGTTGCCCAGCAGCGCGTCCACGCAGGCGGCCAGATCGTCCTCGGCGACGCCGACCGGAAGCGGGCCGGGCGCGAGATCGAGCGTGAAGTCCCGCGACTGGTCCTCGGCCAGCACCGACCAGAACGCGACCCTGGCGCCGGTCACCGCCGCCGCGTCGCACTCGGCCCGGCCGCGCGCCCGCCGCCTCGCCTCGGTGATCACCGAGGTCACGGCGCGCTCCAGGGCGTCCACCCGCGCCTCGATCCTGGCCGACTCCTCCGGGTCGGTCAGCGACTCGGCCTCCAGCCTCAGCCCGGTCAGCGGCGTCCGCAGGCGGTGCGACAGGTCGGCGACGCCCTCCCGTTCCTCGGCCAGCAGGCCGGTGATCCGCTCGGCCAGGTGGTTGAGGGCGACCCCGACCGCGTGCACCTCGGCCGGGCCCTGGGGCACGGTCCTGGCCGACAGGTCACCGGAGGCCAGGCGGTGCGACACCCCCGCGAGCGCGGTGATCGGCCTGATCACCGCGCGGGCCAGCCGGTCGCCGACCAGGACGCCCAGCACGACCAGGGCCAGGCCGAGCGCGGCGAGCCCGGCCCAGACCTGGAACACCCCCCTGGTCAGCCGGTCGTCGTCCAGGAAGACGCGGACCACCGCGGTGCCGCCGGAGGCCACGCCCTGGACCGCGACCAGGATCTCCCGGCCGCCGGGCGCGGCGGCGGTGACGCTGCGCCCCAGCGAGGCCAGCTCCACGGCGGCCGAGCGCGGCGCGGGAACGCCCACGACCTGACCGCCGGGGAGGAAGACGGTGACCGGGTGCGCGGCCTGCTCGACGGTGAGCCACAGGGTCTCGGCGTCCACCGCGCCGACCGCCACCGCGACCGACTGGGCCTCGCTCTCGGCCTCGCCGACCGCCGCGCCCGCCGCCACCGTGCGGACCAGGAGCGCCAGCGGGACCAGCAGCGCGATCAGCACCAGGGAGGTGGTCGCCGCGACCAGCAGGGTCAGCCAGCGCCTCATGCCGGAGCGGCCAGCCGCACGCCGACCCCCCTGACGGTGTGCAGGTAGCGCGGTTCCTGGGAGGTCTCGCCCAGCTTGCGGCGCAACCACGACAGGTGGACGTCCACCGTCTTGTCGGCGCCCCCGTAGGGGATCTGCCAGACGTGGGTGAGCAGCTCGCGCTTGGTGACGACCTCGCCGGGACGGGCGGCCAGGTAGTGCAGCAGGTCGAACTCCCGGGGGCTGAGGTCCAGCGCGGTCCCGTCCAGGGTCGCCTCCCGGGAGCGCGGGTCGATCCGCAGCCCCCCGACGGTGACCGAGCTGTCGGCCCGGTCCTCGCCCGCGGCCCGCCGCAGCACCGCCCGGATGCGGGCGTCGAGCTGGGCCGCGCTGAACGGCTTGACCACGTAGTCGTCCGCGCCCGCGTCCAGCAGCCGGACCATCTCGGCGTCACCGTCCCGCGCGGTCGCCACGATCACCGGGACCCGGCTGACCGCGCGGAGCATCCGCAACAGGTCCGCCCCGTCCAGGTCGGGCAGGCCGAGGTCGAGCACGACCAGGTCGGGACGTTCCTCGACGGCCAGCCGCAGGCCGTCGAGGGCGGCCGAGGCGGACGACACGGCATGACCGCGGTCGCGCAGGCCCCGGGTGAGAGAGGTACGGATCGCGGCGTCGTCCTCGATGAGCAGCACGTTCGACATTTGCCGCCACGTTAGTCCCCTTCCTGGCGGAGCCGGAAGCCGGTTAGCGACTCCTTAACCTCGTCTTATCGCCGAAGGTGGCAGGCTGGGCGCATGCGCAGGCGTCTCCTTCTGGCCGTGACCGGCTGGCTGGTCACCGGCCTCCTCGCCATCGGGGCGGGGGTGGCCGTGATCGACCGGCTCGGCGAGCCGTTGACGGACACCGGCCTGCGGCCGCTCTCGGCCGCCGAGGTCGACGAGGCCCTCGTCCTGGCCTCCTCCCGGCCCGGCGCCCCTCCCGCTCCCGCCTCCACCTCCGGCGCCCCGTCGAGGACCGCCCCGGCCGCCCCGTCGGCGCCCGCCTCCACCGCGAGCCCCGGCACGCCGCCCACGGGGCCCGCTCCCGCGCCGACCGTCACGGTGACCGTCACCCAGGCACCCACCGCGTCCGCCGCCCCCACCGCCACCGGTCCCACCGGGCCCACCGCGTCCGCCGCCCCCAGCGTGTCCGCCGGCAGGAGCGGCGTGCTCGACACACCGGGCGGACGGGTCATCGCCCGGTGCCAGAACGCCCTGGTCACGCTCCGGTCCTGGAGTCCGGCCCAGGGATTCCAGGCCGACGACGTCGAACGCGGCCCCGCGAGCCGGGCCTACGTCGAGTTCGAGTCGGAGGAGCGGGAGATCAAGGTCGAGGTGTACTGCGCGGCCGACGGCTCTCCCACCCACCGCGCCCGCGGCTGACCGCTCCTCGGACCGGGCCCGGTCCGGCCGGACGGGTCCGGTCGCCGGCGCCCGTCCCGTGAGCACCGGCACCCGCCCCGCGAGCGCCCGTGCCCGGTCGGCGGGACGCCGGACGGTGCCGTGACGCGGAGAGCGCCGAAGCCCCGAGCGAGCCGTCGACGACCGACGCGGTGGCGCCGGTCATGGCCCCGCGACACTAGGCTTCCACTCCTGAAACGGGTGTAAAGGGAGAAACGATGAGCGCTCAGAAGGCCGGGGTCAACCGGCGGCCACTGCTGAAGGGGGCGATCCTCGTGGCCGTCCTGCTGGTGGTCTCCGGATTCATGCTCAGCGCGTGCTCCCGGGTCAGCACCCAGCCCGACGAGGTCGTCCTGCACTACGCCGGAGGCACCTTCGAGGCGATCAAGTTCGAGAAGTGCATCAACCCCTCCAGCGGCGCCACGCTGCTCGGCCCCGGAGACCGGGGCTTCTCCTACCCGTTCGGCCAGCGGACCTTCGACTTCTCCGGGGCGGACGGCGCCGAGTCCAAGCCGCTGTCGGTGGTGTCGAAGGACAACGTCGAGATGACGGTCTCCGGGGTGGCGACGTTCACGCTGAACACCGACTGCAGGACGCTGCAGACCTTCCACGAGAAGATCGGGCTGAAGTTCGGCGCCTACTACGACGAGGGGGAGTCCGGCGGCTGGCGGCGGATGCTCAACATCTACCTGAGGGTTCCGCTGGACCGGGCCATGGACGCCGCCTCGCAGGAGTTCGAGTGGCGCGGCCTGTTCAACGACCCCAAGGTGAAGCAGGCCTGGGAGACGCGGGTGGGCGAGCTCGCCCGGGAGTTCATCAAGGAGACGTCCGGCGGCGACTACTTCTGCAACCAGAACTACGCGGGCAGCGGGCGGTGCGGGGACATCTCGCTGACCATCCAGAAGCCCGAGCCGCCGGACACGCTGGTCGACGCCCTGGCCTCCGAGCAGGCGGCCAAGGCGGAGAACGTCGCGCAGACCCAGCGCAACGCCAAGGTCCGCACCGAGATCGAGTCGATCAAGGATCTGGTCAAGGTCCTCGGCCCGCAGGGGGCCGTGCTCTGGCAGGCCATCCAGAAGGGGCAGGTCAGCGTGGTCCCGGTGCCGCAGGGCAGCAACCTCAACATCACCCCGCCGCAGGGGCGCTGACCCCGGGGCGTCAGCCGGTCCCGCCGCCGGCGGAGATCGCGGCGGGGCCGAGTCCGGAGCCGAACTCGCGCGCCATCGCGCGCATGTCCCCGGCGAGGTCCCCCAGGTCGAGCGCGGAGATCCGCTCGGCCGGGCCGGACACCGACAGCGCGGCGACCGTCCGCGACCCGTCGTGCACGCCCACCGCCAGGCAGTGCACGCCGATCTCCTCCTCGCCCAGGTCCATCGCGTACCCCTGGCGCCGGACCCGCTCCAGCTCGGCGAGCATCCCCGGCAGGTCGGTGATCGTGTTGGCGGTCCTTCTCGGCATGCCGGTCCGCCCGACCAGGGACGCCACCTCGGCGTCGGGCCGGTCGGCCATCAGCGCCTTGCCCACCGCGGTGCTGTGCGGCAGCACCCTCCTGCCGACCTCGGCGAACATCCGCAGCCTCCTGGGCGAGGACACCTGGGCGACGTACACCACGAAGTCGCCCTCCATCACCGCCAGGTTCGCCGTCTCGCCCGACAGCTCGACCAGCTTCGCCAGGTAGGGCTGCGCCCACACCGCGACCATGCGCTCGGCCACCCCGCCGAGGCGGACCAGCGCGCCGCCCAGGGCGTAGCGGCGGTCCGACTCCTGGCGCACGTACCCCCGCGCCAGCAGCGTGCGCAGCAGCCGGTGGATCGTCCCGTACGGCAGGCCGGTCCTGGCCGCGATCTCCGAGAGGCCGGCCTCCCCGCCCCGCTCGGCCAGCGCCTCCAGCACGTCCAGGGCACGGTCGACCGACTGCACCGCGCTCACGGCACCCCCGCGAGCCCGCGCAGGGAGGCGTCGAGCACCTGGGCGGTGTGCGCCGTCGGGACCGGGGAGGCCCCCCGGCGGCGGATCGCCGAGGCGATCTGCATGGTGCAGCCGGGGTTGGCCGAGACCAGCAGGTCGGCGCCGGTCTCCAGCACCCGCCCGGCCTTGCGGTCACCCAGCTCGGCGGCGGCCTCCGGCTGGAAGATGTTGTACGTCCCGGCCGACCCGCAGCAGATCGCCGACTCGGCGATCTCCCTCAGCTCCAGGCCGGGGATGCCCGCCAGCAGCGCGCGCGGCTGGGACCGTACCCCCTGCGCGTGGGCCAGGTGGCAGGCGTCGTGGTAGGCCACGGTGAGCCGGAGCGGGTGCCGCTCGGCCACCGGCCCCAGCTCGGCGAGGTACTCGGCCAGATCGACGGTCCTGACGGCCCGCGCCCGGTCGGCCCACCCGTCGCCGCCGGGACCGGCCGCCTCCGCGAGGATCTCGGCGTAGTCCTTCATCGTCGACCCGCAGCCGGCGGCGTTGACCACGATCGTGTCGACGCCGGCCCGCTCGAAGGCGGCGACCGTCCGCCTGGCCAGCCGCAGCGCCTGCCGGTCCCGGCCCGAGTGCAGCGACAGCGCCCCGCAGCAGCCCTGGCCCGGGGGGATCACGACGTCGCACCCCTCCATCGCGAGCACCCGGGCGGTGGCGGCGTTGACCCGGGGGAAGAACTCCCCCTGCACGCACCCGGTGAGCATGCCGACCGTCGCCCTGCGCCGGCCCCGCGCCGTGACCCTGGACGGCAGCCGCACCCGGGCGGCGGGCGGTGGAGCGAGCTCGGCCATCGCCGCCAGGGACGGGTTGATCCGCCGCAGCCGGGGGGCGACGGCGCGGCGCAGGCCGGCGCTCAGCCGCAGCGGCAGCCGCATCGCCCGCAGCCGCCGGGGGTAGGGGAAGAGCTGGAAGACCAGCGCCCGCAGTGCCCGGTCGTCCGGCTCGCGCACGTGCGTCCGCTCCACCTCGGCCCGGGTCTGCTCGATCAGCCGGTCGTAGCGCACCCCGGACGGGCAGGCCGGCACGCACGCCATGCAGCCCAGGCACGCGTCGAAGTGCCCGGCCATCTCCGGCGTCAGCGGCGTGCCCTCCACGTGCTGCCTCATCAGGTGGATCCGGCCGCGCGGGGAGTCCATCTCCTCGCCCCACAGGACGTACGTCGGGCACGAGGGCAGGCAGAACCCGCAGTGCACGCAGTCGTTGATGAGCTCCGGGTCCATCAGATCCCTCCCACGAACCGGCCGGGGGACATCCTCCGGCCGGGGTCGAACCGTTCCTTGACCCGGCGCATCAGCCCCAGCGCGCCCGACGGGCCCCACCGGTCGACCTCCCGGGCGAGCTCCGGCGGCGCGGCGAGCACGGTGAGCCCGCCGCCGAGAGACGCGAGGTCCTCGCGCACGCCCGTCACGAACCCGGTGAACTCGGCCTCGCCCGTCCCGGGAGGGAGGGCGAGGCGCAGGACCGCCGAGGCCACCGAGCCGCGCACGCTCACCGGCAGCCCGCGGGCGGCGACCGCGTGCAGCGCCGGGTAGGCGGCGGCGGGAGGCACCCGCACCTCGGCGAGCACCTCCTCGCCCGGTGACTCCCCCCACCAGGCCGGGGCGTCCGAGGAGACCCACGCCGTCCCGTACGCGTCCATCGACGCGCGCAGCGCCTCGGCACGGGCGCCGGCGGCGACCCCTTCCAGGAGCACGCACACGGTGGGCGCGCCGCCGGCCGGATCGGGCCAGTCCAGCTCGATCGCGCTCGGCTCGGCCTGGGAGGACGCGAGCTCGGCGACCAGCGCGGGCAGCGCGGCGGCGGGCGGGGAGACGCCGGCCCAGCGGCGGTCCGCAGAGAGCGGGTGCAGGCGGAAGACGGCCTCGGTGATGACGCCCAGCGTGCCGTACGAGCCGGTGAAGAGCTTGCCCAGGTCGTAGCCGGCGACGTTCTTGACGACGTTCCCGCCCGAGACGGCGACCGTGCCGTCGGCGAGCACGACGGTGACGCCGATCAGCAGGTCCCGGGGGGTGCCGTGGCGGAACCTGCGAGGGCCGGCGTCCCCGGTGGCGAGCGTGCCGCCCACCGTCCCGCCGACGACGCCGTCACGCCGGACGCCGTCCAGGGCCAGTTCCTGCCCGGCGCGCGCGAGCACGGCGGCCAGGGCGTCCAGCGGCATCCCCGCGCCGGTCCGCGCCACCAGGTCCCCGAAGGAGTGCTCGACGCCGGACCCGTCGCCGAGCAGCAGGCAGCAGGTGTCGAGCAGCAGGTCACAGCGTTCCGGGGGAGCGCCCCGGTCGAGCCTGGTGCCCTCGCCCGCGCAGACCACGGCCAGGTCGTGCGCGGCCGACACGCGCATCAGCGCGGCGACCTCGGCGGTGCTCTCCGGCAGGGCCACCCAGCGCGGCGGAACGCCGCCCACCGCGTCGTCGGGGCCGGCGTTCCTGATCGTCACACCCGTCCCGCGCAGCGCCTCCAGCGCCTCCGGCGCCTTCAGCGCCTCCGGCGTCTCCCGTGGCGATCCCATCAGAACTGCTCCGCCCGTCCGGACTCGACCAGCGAGTGGGCGCCCTTGCGCACCCCGGGCACCTCACCGCAGAGCCGGGGGGTCGGGAAGATCTTGCCCGGGTTCGACAGGCCGCGCGGGTCGAAGGCGCAGCGCACCAGCTGCATGGTGTCGAGGTCGTCGCCCGAGAACATCCTCGTCATGTACCGGGACTTGTCGACGCCCACGCCGTGCTCGCCGGTGATGGAGCCGCCGTGCTCGATGCACAGGTCGAGGATCCTGCCCGAGACGGCCTCCGCCCGCTCGGCCGCGCCGGGCTCGGCGTCGTCGAAGAGCACCAGCGGGTGCAGGTTGCCGTCGCCGGCGTGGAAGACGTTCGCCACCCGGATGCCGTACTCCGCCGAGAGGGCGTCGATGCCGGCCAGCACCCCGGGCAGCGCGGTCCTGGGCACGACGCCGTCCTGCACGATGTAGGCGGGGCTGATCCGGCCCACCGCGGCGAACGCCGACTTGCGGCCCCGCCAGATCGCGGCCCGCTCCGCCGGGTCGTCGGCCACCCGCAGCTCGAACGCGCCGCTGTCCCGGCAGATGCGCACGACCTCGGCGAACTGGTGCGCGACCTCCTCGGCGGGGCCGTCCAGCTCCACGATGAGCACCGCGCCGGCGCCCTCGGGGTAGGCGCACGCCACGGCCGCCTCGGCCGCCTCGACGGCGAGCGCGTCCATCATCTCGATCGCGGCCGGCACGATGCCGCCGCCGATGATCGCCGACACCGCCCGCCCGCCCCCCTCGATGTCGGTGAACGCCGCGAGCAGCGTCGTGACGGTCTCCGGGAGGCGGCTCAGCCGGACGACGACCTTGGTCGCGATGCCGAGGGTGCCCTCCGAGCCGACGAACGCCCCCAGCAGGTCGTAGCCGGGGTCGGCCTCGGAGAGTTCGACGAGGTCGCCGTCGGGGGTGACGATCTCCAGGCCGATCACGTGGTTGACGGTGAAGCCGTACTTGAGGCAGTGCGCGCCGCCGGAGTTCTCGGCCACGTTCCCGCCGATCGTGCAGACCTGCTGGCTGGAGGGGTCGGGCGCGTAGTAGCGGCCCCGGTCGCGCACCGCCTCGGTGATCGCCAGGTTGGTGACCCCCGGCTCCACCGTGGCCCGCCGGTTCGGCAGGTCGATCGAGAGGATCCGCCGCATCTTCGAGGTGACGACCAGTACCCCGTCGGATCGGGGCAGGGCCCCGCCCGACAGCCCGGTCCCGGCGCCCCTGGCCACGAACGGCAGGCCGTACTCGTTGCAGATCCGCACCACGGCGGCGACCTGCTCGGCGCTTTCCGGCAGCACCACGACGCCTGGGGTGACCCGGTGGTGGGTCAGCCCGTCGCACTCGTAGGTGCGCAGCCGCACCGGATCGGTGATCACCGACCCGGGGCCGAGGAGCTCGGCGAACCTGCGGACCGGCTCGTCCAGGTCCACCGGTCGCGCCCGGGGCACCGTCCCCGGCACCGTTCCCGGCACCGTCCCCGGTCTTGGCGTCGCTTCTGGCATCGTCTCTCCTCCGGCGTCAGGGGGGATCCGCGACGGGGGCGGCACCGCCGCGCTCGCCGCCCGGTCCCCGCCGGCCGATCGGGACCGTCATCCCCGTCTCGAATTCTCGCGCCGCGCGTGGGCGCCGGTGCTCCGGCCCGGCCCGGGGGCCTCGTCCTCGGGGACCGGCGGGGCCGGCGGGGCCGGGAGAGCGGGAGGTCCCGAGGGGCCCGGGGGCCGGGACTCGGCGGGCGCCCGCTGCAGGGACCGGCAGTCGGCCGACGGCGCGCTCCGCCCGCCGCCGCGGGGAGAGCGCCCCAGGCGCAGGTGCAGCCGGCCTTTGATCATCGTGATGAGGACCCCCCTGGCCCATCCCTCCTCGGCGGTCCTGCGGGCGTAGAACTCCCTCGTCGACCGGGTGTCCAGCATGTCCAGCAGAACGATGTGGTGCCCCCACGGTATAGGCCGTCCCGTCCTCGGCACAGAGTCGGGCCAGGCCGCCGCGAAGGCCCGCATGTAGAGCAGGTTGGTCCGCGAGTACCCCATGGCCTCGGGGAACGCGGCGCGCAGGTCGGCCGAGAGCCGGGGGGCCACCTGCCGGCCCCATTCGTCGTCCGGCTGCCGGTCGAGGAGGTGACGTCCGATCCGCCAGTACTGCCGGATCAGTTCCGCGTCGGTGGTGAGCAGGGCCACCCGCCCCCGGCTGCCCGCGATCTCGCGTTTGACGGCGTCGAGCAACGCTCCGTAGTCGCCACGGCCCGTTTCCTCGCCGTTCCTGTCATCGGTCATGCACGCAAAGTATCCACTGGGCCGGGTGGCCGCACCCGTCGGCGCCGGTCGTCCGGAGTGAGGAATCCCGCCCCGGGGATGAGGATTCCTCACCGTCGGATCGGTCATGTCACGGCATACGCGCATAAGCCGGGAGGGTAAGGAACTCCGCGAACGCGTCGTCCAGCGCGACCTCCTTGAACAGCGCGGTGGCCTGCGCGTAGCGGGCCTCGTCGTAGCCGGGCTCCGCCGCGATCCCGGCGAGCTCCTCGTCGATGATCCGCTCGACCAGCTCCCTGGTCACCACGGCCCCGGTGTCGGACAGCTCGATGCCGTTGTGGATCCACTGCCAGATCTGGGAACGGGAGATCTCGGCCGTGGCCGCGTCCTCCATCAGGTTGTGGATGGCCACCGCGCCCTGCCCGCCCATCCAGGCGGCCAGGTAGCGCAGCGCCACGTCCACGTTGTTGCGCAGTCCGGCCTCGGTGATGTCACCGGGGGTCTTGGAGACCGCGAGCAGGTCGGCGGCGGAGACGGTGACGTCCTCGCGCAGGCGGTCGAGCTGGTTGGGCCGGTCCCCCAGGACCGCGTCGAAGACGTCGCGGCAGACGGGCACCAGGTCGGGGTGGGCCACCCAGGAGCCGTCGAAGCCGTCGCCGGACTCGCGGGTCTTGTCCGCGGTGACCTTCTCCAGCGCGACGCGGTTGACCTCGGGGTCGCGGCGGGAGGGGATGAAGGCGGCCATCCCGCCGATGGCGTGGGCGCCGCGCCGGTGGCAGGTGCTGACCAGGAGCTCGGTGTAGGCGCGCATGAACGGGGCGGTCATCGTCACCGCGTTCCGCTCGGGCAGCAGGAACTCCCGGCCGCGGGTGCGGAACTTCTTGATCACGCTGAACAGGTAGTCCCAGCGGCCCGCGTTGAGGCCGGCCGAGTGCTCGCGGAGCTCGTAGAGGATCTCCTCCATCTCGAACGCGGCAGGGTAGGTCTCGATGAGCACGGTCGCCCGGATCGTGCCCCGGGGGATGTCCAGCAGTTCCTGCGCCCGGACGAAGACGTCGTTCCAGAGGCGGGCCTCCAGGTGGGACTCGATCTTGGGCAGGTAGAAGTAGGGACCCTTGCCCTTGGCCATCTGCCGCTGTGCCGAGTGGAAGAAGTAGAGGCCGAAGTCGACCAGGGACGCCGACAGCGGGGCGCCGTCGAGGGTGAGGTGCTTCTCGTCCAGGTGCCATCCGCGGGGACGGACCACGACGGTGGCCAGCTCGGCGTCCGGCTTGAGGGTGTAGGTCTTCTCACCGGCGGTGAAGTCGATGGTCCGGTCGAGCGCGTCGCGCAGGTTGAGCTGGCCGCCGACGGTGTTCTCCCAGGTGGGGGAGTTGGCGTCCTCGAAGTCGGCCAGCCAGACCTTGGCGCCGGAGTTCAGCGCGTTGATCGTCATCTTCCGGTCGACCGGGCCGGTGATCTCCACTCGGCGGTCCACCAGTCCGGGCGCGGGCGGGGCGACGTGCCACTCGGACTCGCGCACGTGCCTGGTCGAGGGCAGGAAGTCGAGGGTGGCGCCCGCCGAGAGCTCGGCCTGCCTGTCCTGGCGGGCCTTGAGCAGCTCCAGCCGTCGTCCGTCGAACTCGCGCTGGAGGGTGGCCAGGAAGGCCAGCGCCTCCGGCGTGAGGATCTCGTCGAAGCGCTCCTGTGAGGGACCGCCGATCTCAACACCGTTCATGAGCCCTCTTTCCGCATTTTCCATATCATGGAAAAGTAATTCTGAAATGTGGAAACCAGCGTATGCGACGGCTCCCGAACCGGTCAAAGGCGGGGTGGGGCACGCGGTGGGGCACGCGGCGGGGCACGCGGCGGGGCACGCGGCGGGCGCGAGGGGGTCCCCGGGAAACACCGGAGAACGTCGGGGGAGAGACCGGAAAACCCTCGCGGGGAGCCGTCTCAGGGCGGATCCTCAGGGGAGAGCCGGGGGATACCCCGATAGCTTCGGCGCCCGTCCCGGGCCAGAGTTGGATCAGCCGGATCGGCGCCCTCGGCGGAACGGGGGAGCGGACGGTGCGAGGGGAGGCGAGACCTCCCGGAAAGCCGAGGATTGCCCCCATGAAGAGGAACACACTCGTCGCCGGAGCGCTCCTGGGGTCGGTGTTCGTGCTCTCCGGGTGCGAGTTCGCCCTGGATTTCCGCGAGCGCCAGCAGGACGTCGTCTCCTACGACGTGGCCGGAGACGTGAAGGCCCTGAACGTCGACTCCGGCTCGGGGGACATCGTGGTGACCGAGTCGGACCGCTCCGGCGTCCACGTGACCGAGACCGTCCACTGGCGCGGTGACAGACCGGCCACCGAGCACCCCGTGAACGGTGGCACGCTCACCCTGCGCTACCGGTGTGACGGGCACAGCTGCTCGGTCGACTACAAGGTCGAGGTCCCGCGCGGGGTGTCGGCCGACCTCGACGCCGGGTCGGGCACCATCACGCTGCGCGGGCTGACCGGGCAGGTGAAGGCGGTGGCCGGGTCCGGGGACATCGAGGCGGCCGGCCTGGGCTCCAAGCGTTTCGCCGCCGAGGCCGGATCCGGGGACGTCGAGGCGAGGTTCACCGTCGCGCCCGACAGCGTGGAGATCGAGGCCGGTTCGGGCGACGTCGCGGCCCACGTCCCCGCGGGCGGCTACAACGTGACCAGCGAGACCGGCTCCGGGGAGACCACCGTCGAGGTGACCAGGGACCCCTCCTCGTCCCGCAGGATCACGGTCAGGACCGGCTCCGGCGACGCCGGGGTCCTGCTCCCCTGAGACCGGGGCCACCCGGCCCCGTCGCGCTCCTGCCGGACCCCGGACGAAGCAGCGGATAACCAGGTGATGACGGAGAGGTTCCCGTGGCACCATCGGGGGGAAGAGACCCGGGGTGTTCGGGCGTTCACCTATACGAGCGTTCCTCACAGGGAGAGAACGCCCACGGAACGACCATCTGAACGGAGCGACGACATAGACACTCGTGAGCCGCTGGACATCGACCGATTCGACGACCTTCTCGACACCGGGGATCTGGACCTGGCCGACCGCCAGGCCCTGCGCCGGGTGGCGGGCCTCTCCACGGAGCTGGAAGACGTCACCGAGGTCGAATACCGCCAGCTGAGGCTTGAGCGGGTCGTCCTGGTCGGCGTCTGGACCTCCGGTACGGCGATCGACGCCGAGAACTCCCTCCTGGAGCTCAAGCTCCTGGCCGAGACCGCGGGTTCAGAGGTTCTGGAGGGCGTCATCCAGCGCCGCCAGAAGCCCGACACTGCGACCTACATCGGTTCCGGCAAGGCCCAGGAACTCGCCGACATCGTCTCCGCCACCGGCGCCGACACGGTGGTGTGCGACGGGGAGCTGAGCCCCGGCCAGCTCCGCCAGCTCGAGGAGATCGTCAAGGTCAAGGTCATCGACCGGACCATGCTGATCCTCGACATCTTCGCCCAGCACGCCAAGAGCCGCGAGGGCAAGGCGCAGGTCGAGCTCGCCCAGCTCAACTACCTGCTGCCGCGCCTGCGAGGCTGGGGCGGCAACCTGTCCCGCCAGGTCGGCGGCCGCGCGGCCGGCGGCGTCGGCATGGGCGGTCGTGGCCCCGGTGAGACCAAGATCGAGCTGGACCGGCGGCGGATCCGCGAGCGGATGGCCAAGCTGCGCCGCCAGATCGGCGAGATGACCACCGCCCGCGTGACCAAGCGGTCGAGGCGCGTGCAGCGCGAGGTGCCGGCCGTGGCCATCGCCGGGTACACCAACGCCGGCAAGTCCTCGCTGCTGAACCGGCTGACCGGCGCGGGGGTGCTGGTGGAGGACGCCCTGTTCGCCACCCTGGACCCGACGGTCCGCAGGGCGCACACGCCTGACGGCCGCCTGTACACGCTGGCCGACACCGTCGGGTTCGTCCGGCACCTGCCGCACCAGCTCGTGGAGGCGTTCCGCTCGACCCTGGAGGAGGTCGGCGACGCCGACCTGATCCTGCACGTGGTCGACGGCTCGCACCCCGACCCCGAGTCGCAGCTCGCCGCGGTACGCGAGGTGATCGGCGACATCGAGGACGCCCGTGACATCCCGGAGATCGTGGTCATCAACAAGGCCGACGCCGCCGACCCGGTGGTGCTGGCCAGGCTGACCGCGCGGGAGAAGCACACCGTGGTGGTCTCGGCCCGCACCGGCGCCGGGATCGAGGAGCTGCGGGCCGTGATCGAGCGGGAACTGCCCCGCTTCGACCAGGAGGTCAAGCTGCTGGTGCCGTACGAGCGCGGCGACCTGATCTCCCGGGCGCACCGGGAGGGCGAGGTGCTGGACGTCGAGCACACCGGGGACGGCACCGTCCTGCACGCCAGGGTGCTGCCCGGTCTCTTCGCCGAACTGGAGAAGAGCGCCAAGCCGGTCGAGACCGTCGCCTGAGCACGCCTGAGCACGCCTGAGCACGCCTGACGCGCCGGGGCACACGCCCCCGGCGCGTCCGGCGTGACGGGCCGCGTCCGGGTGACAGCGCGGGCCGGCGGCGGAGCGGCGGCGGACCGGCGGAGCGGTGGTGGAGCCGGCGGCTCAGCGCAGCAGTCCGCGCCCGGTGATCAGCGGCAGGTCCAGCGCGGTCAGCAGGCCGGGCGGGGCCTCGACGACCGTGGGCACCGCGTTCACCAGGCGCATCGCGGTCGCCTTGAGGCCGGCGGTGTTGTGGTCGCCGTCGGAGCCGAGCAGCCGCAGGTCAAGGGTGTAGTCGGGCTCCCCGCGGACCGTGACCCGGTAGCATCCCGCCCCGGCCGGCCGCGGCCAGTCCGGGGCCAGGTCGTCCCGGAGGCGGGTGACGTGTTCGAGCACGATCACCGCCCGGCCGTCCCGCACGCCCCTGACCTCGAACCGCAGGGCCGCCGCGGTGCCCCGCTCGATCGTGCCGGCCGAGATCCGGAAACGCTCGGGCGCGGGCAGCCTGACGTGGAACTCCTCGATCGCGTCGAGGGTCACCTCCAGCCCGGCGGCGATCTGCCGCACCACCCCTCCCCAGGCCATGGTGAGCACGCCCGGCCGCAGCAGCGGCGGCACGTCGTCCAGGTCGCCGCCGAACCCCATGACGTCGAACAACACGGTGGGCTGATGGTAGGTGGCGTAGTTGAGCACCTCCGCGCACCGGACCTCGTCGATCCGCTCGCTGATACCGGTCAGCGCGAGCGGCAGCCAGTCGTTGGCGAAGCCCGGATCGATCCCGTTGACCCAGATCGACGTCCCGCCCTCCCGCGCCGCCTCGCGCACCGGGGCGTCCAGCGAGCCGTCGGGGAACTGCAGCGGGACCGGGCCGCTGGACACCACGTTGACCCCCGCGCGCAGGATCGTCCCCAGCTCGTCCAGGGTCTCGAAGACGCGCGTGTCGGCCATCGCGGTGTAGACGACGCAGTCGGGCCGCAGCGCCAGCAACGCCTCGGCGTCGCCGCTCGCCGCCACCCCCATTGGCGAGAGCCCCGCCAGGACACCCGCGTCCCGGCCCCGCTTGTCCGGCGAGAACACGTAACAGCCGACGAGTTCCAGATCGGGCCGGGCGCGGATCCCGGCGAGCGTGTTACGGCCGACGTTCCCTGTGCCCCACTGCATGACTCTGTAGACCATCAACGGAGCCTAGAACGAAAATAGAACCTGTTTCAATATCAGGTGTCGCGCCGGAACATCACCAGCGCCACGTCGTCCTCGCGGGCGCCGAAGCGTTCGATCAGCCGGTCGCAGAAGACCTCCAGGTCCTCCCGCGGCTCCTCGGCCAGCCGCCGTACGATCTCCAGGCTCTCGTCGAGCAGCTTGTCGCGGTCCTCGATGAGCCCGTCGGTGAACATCAGCACCGAGCTGCCCGCGGGCACCTGCACGCGGTCGACCCGGTAGGTCTCCTGGGCCACGCCCAGCAGCAGGTTGCCCAGGCGGTGGTAATGGGAGTGACCGTCGCCGATGAACAGGGGCGGGATGTGGCCGGCGTTGGAGAGTTCCATCTCCCCGGTCGCCGGGTCGAGCAGCAGCAGGCACACCGTGGCGGTCATTCCGGGGTGGTAGCGCCGCAGCACCTCGTTGAGCAGCGCCATGGACGCGCCGAGGTCCGAGGTGCCGATGACCGAGGCGCGCAGCGCGTGGCGCAGCTCCGCCATCACGGTGGCGGCCAGCAGGGAGTGTCCCTGGACGTCGCCGATGGCGATGAGCACCCGGTGACCCATCCGCAGGACCTCGTAGAAGTCGCCGCCGACCTCGACGTTGTCGACCGCGGGCTGGTACCGCCAGCTGATCGAGAGCCCGCCGATCTCGGGGATCCGCGACGGCAGCAGGCTGCGCTGCAGGGTGAGGGCGATGGCGTGCTCCTCGGCGTAGGCGCGCAGCGCGTCCACGGCCAGGGCGAGGGCCTGGCCGAGCTGGCGCAGCACGTTGGACTCGTCGGAGTCCAGCGACGGCGCGCCCTCCACGCCCAGGTAGACCGGGGGCCTGCCCAGCTTGGTGCGGCACACCACGGCCGAGACGTCGGCGTCGATCGTCGCGTCCGGCATCAGCTCCATCCACTCGGCGACGGGGACGGTGAAGACCTCGGTGCCGGCGGCGTTGCCCAGGGACATCGCGCTCAGCCGGGACAGCGTGTCGGGCGCCGCGACCTTCGCCACGATGCGGCCCTCCGGGGGCAGGGCGGCGAACCTGCGGGTCCGGCCGTCCGGCGGCAGGGCCAGCGTGCCGGCCTGCCTGCCCAGGATGCGGACGGTCCCCTCGACGGCCGTGCTGAGGAGCTCGTCGAACGTCTCGGCGGAGTTCATCGAGAGCGTCACCTCGGTGAGGGCGGCCAGCCGCTTGGCCATGAGCTCGGCGCGCTTGCGGGCGCGGTAGTAGCGCAGCGTCGCCGCGACCGTCGCGGCGAACTCGTCCGGCTCGACCGGTTCGGCCAGGTAGGCGTCCGCGCCGCGTTCGAGCCCCTGGGCCCGGTCGGCGGGGGTGATCGCGGCCCCGGAGATCTGGATGACCGGTATCGAGGAGGTCGACGCGTCCGCCTTGATCTGCTCGCAGACCTCGTACCCGCTGATGTCGGGCAGTCGCACGTCGAGCACGACCAGGTCCGGCAGGAGCTCCCTGACCTTGGCGAGCGCCTCCATGCCGCCGGTCGCCTGCACGACGCGGTGCCCCGAGCGGCGCAGCCAGCTCGAGAGGATGTACAGCTTGGTCGGCGTGTCGTCGACGACGAGCACCGTCGCCCCGTCCTCACTCACCGGCCCGCCCGAGAACACTCTCGATCGCCCCCAGCAGGATGTCACGGCGGAGCCCCTGCTTGGAGACCACCATGCGCGTCCTCTCCGGCACCTGGTAGGACGTGGCGACGGTCACGATGATCACCGGGACCTCGCGCAGCCGCTCGTCGTCCGACATCCGCGCCATCAGCGCGCTGCCGTCGAGGCGGGGCATCAGCAGGTCGACCAGCGCCAGGTCGGGCGGGTGCTCGCCCATCACCTCCAGGGCCATCAGCCCGTCGGAGGCCTCGTCGATGTGCTCGGCGACGCCGGTGAGCATCCGCCGCACCGTGGCGCGGAACTCGTCGTCGTCGTCCACGACGAGCACCCGGCCGACCACGGGCGTGCTGCCGTGCCGGTAGGGCAGCCTGAGCGTGGCGGTGGTGCCGGAGCCGGGGACGCTGGCCAGGTGCAGCGTGCCGCCGAGCGCCTCGGCCAGCCGGCGGGCGTACGGCAGGCCCAGGCCGGTCCCCTTGCTGCGCACCTGGATCGGCCCGGGAACCTGGAAGAACTCCTCGAAGACGCGCTCCAGGTGCTCCTCGGGCACGCCGATCCCGGTGTCGGTCACGGTGAAGACCACGGTGTGGGTGACGGCGTCGAGCGCGGCCTCCAGCCTGACCTCGCCCCGTTCGGTGAACTTCAGCGCGTTGGAGAGCAGGTTGCGCAGGATGCGGGTGAGCATCACCTCGTCCACCAGCATCTCCCCGGGCGCCCGCGTGACCTCCACGGTGAGCCTCACGGCGTCGTTGCCGGTGGTGGGGTGCAGGGTCATCCGCAGCCGCTCGACCAGCGCCACCAGGTCGACCACGGTGGGCTGGGGGACGAGCCGGCCGGCCTCGGCCTTGGCCATGTCGAGCAGCTCGCTCACCAGCGCCAGCAGGGTCTGCGCCGAGGAGCCGATCAGGTCGATCTGGTGGAGCTGCTCCTCGGCCAGGGGCTCCCCGCCGGGGCCGACCAGCAGGCGCACCAGACCGATGATCGAGTTCAGCGGGGTGCGCAGCTCGTGGCTGACCGTGGCCCAGAACCTGTTCTTGGCCTCGCCCGCGGCCCGTAGCTGCGCGGACTTCTCGTCCAGCTCGGCGTACAGCGCCACGACGCCGCGGTTGGTCTCCTCCAGCTCCTCGGAGAGCTGGTTGTACAGCGCGAGCACACCCTGGTTGGTCTCCTGCAGCTCGGTGTTGAGCTGCAGGACCTCCTGCAGGGTCTCGGCGAGCTCGCGGTTCTGCCGGCGCAGCTCCTCCAGGGCCGTGGTGGGCGTCACGGCGGCGAGACCCGCGCGGATCTCCTCGGCCGAGCGCCTCGGCGTCCGGCCCTGCGGGAGCCGTTTGACCATGCTTATTCTTCCCTCGGCGGGATCGAGTTCGATGAGGTCCACCAGGCGCCCCGCCAGCGTGACGCCGTCGGCGGGACGGAAGTCGGTGGTGGCGGAGAACTCGATCGTGACCGTCAGGGCGTCCTGCCCCAGGCGGAAGGCGAACGAGGCGCCGGTGCCCGCCTCCAGCAGCTCCCGGCCGATCTCGCTCAGCGCGGTGGCCACCCGGATCTGGTCCTGGGTCTCCAGGCCGACGCTCTCGGCCACCTCGCGGCCGAGCTTGCGCATGGCGAAGACGTCCTGGTCGTCCTTGACGAGGATCCGGATCAACTCGTCCCCGTTCATACGCCGGGCCTGACGACGACCACACAGGCGTCGTCCCTACGGGTGCCCGCCTCGCGCAGCAGCGTACCCGCGACGACGGAGGGCGGCCGGGCGACGAGCCCGGGATAGTTGGTGATGTCCCAGCGTTCGGACAACCCGTCGGAGTGCAGCAGGACCACGCCGTGTCTCGGCGCCGTGTACTCGTACTGGCGCAGCGTCCTGGCCTTGTGCCCGGCGATGCCCGGCACCGAGATCATGCCCTGGCGGCCGTCGCCGTGGACGATCCACGCGGAGACGTTGCCCAGGCCGGCGAAGCTCACCGTGCCCGTCGCCCCGTCGACGCGGGCCACGGCCACCGCGCCGCCCCTGGTGTGGCCGAGGCCGAGGTGGACGCGTTCCAGGACGGTGAGCGGGGGGTGCTCGGAGTGCAGCAGGAAGAGCCGTACCGCCTCGGAGGAGGCCTGGGCGGCCGCGGGGCCGTGGCCGAGACCGTCGCAGAGCATCACGGTCGTCACCGGGCCCGCCTCGGTGATCACGAAGGCGTCGCCGCAGACGCTCTCCTCGCCGATCGGGCGGGTCAGGCCGCTCACCCGGGACGGGGGCCGCTCGGCGCCGTGGGCGGTGAAGTACATGCCGAGCACGGTGCCGCGGCCGAGCACGGAGTGCACCTCGTACCCGCTGGCCATGCGGGCGATGCCGCCCAGCCCGATGCCCAGGGTGCCCGTCGTGGAGTAGCCGTCGCGCAGGGCGCGCGAGACGTCGCGCATCCCCGGGCCCTTGTCGATCGCGAGGACCTCGATCGCCGAGTCCAGCTCCGGGTGGGGCCGGATCAGCATGACCCCCTCGACGGCGTGCTTGACCAGGTTGGAGGCGGCCTCGCTGACCGCGACCGCCACCCGGCCGGTGTCCTCCTCGCCGAACCCCCTGCTCTCGGCGAGCGCCACCGCGCTGCGGCGGAGCGCGCCGATGGCGCTGGCGTCCTCGGCCCTGACCCAGACGTCGTGCCGGGAACGGATCAGCGTGCCCATTTCGTCACCGTGATCAGCGTGCCCTCACCGGGAGTCGATTCCAGGGCGAACTCGTCGACCAGGCGGCGTGAACCGCTCAGGCCCAGACCGAGGCCGCCACCGGTGGTCCACCCGTCGGTCAGCGCCTGCTCGATGTCGGGGATGCCGGGCCCGTTGTCGCTGAAGGTCATCCGCAGGCCCTGCCGCATCCCCTTGTGGACGACCTCGACCCGCACCTGGCCGCCCCCGGCGTAGACGAGGGCGTTGCGGGCCAGCTCGCTGGCCGCGGTCACCACCTTGGTCTGGTCGACCAGCGAGAGTCCCACCTTCACGGCGACGGTCCTGACGTGCTGGCGGACCAGCACGACGTCGCCGTTGACGTTGATGGGAAGGTCCTCGGCGCTCGTCACAGGGAGGCCGCCGCGGCCTGGGAACCCTCGAGCTGGTTCAGCATCGCGACACCCTTCTCCAGGTTGAGCGCGGTGCGCACCCCGCCGAGCGAGAGGCCGAGCTCGACGAGGGTGATCGCCACCGCGGGCCGCATGCCCACGACGATCGTCTCGGCGTCGAGCATCCGCGAGATCGCCGCGATGGTGGCCAGCATCCGGCCGATGAAGGAGTCGACGATCTCCACGGCGGTGATGTCGATGATCACCCCGCGCGCGCCGGTCTCGACGACCTTCTCCGACAGGTCCTCCTGGAGCGCGAGCACGCTCAGGTCCTGCAGGTCGATCTGGATGGAGACGATCAGGATGTCGCCGAGCTTGAGAATGGGAACGCGATCCATCAGGCCTCCACCGTCCGTACGGCGATGCGGGAGGTCCCGCCCTTGGTGAACGTGACACCGCTCGCGCGCAGCGTGTGGGCCAGCGCGTCGGCGAGGGTGGCCTTGGTCACGATGTCGCCGAACTCGATGCCCAGGGTGACGATGGTGTGGGCGATCTGGGGGCGGATGCCGGAGATGACGCACTCGGCGCCCATCAACCGGGCCGCGACCACGGTCTTGAGCAGGTGCTGGGCGACCTCGGTGTCCACGGCGGGCACGCCGGTGATGTCGATCACCGCGTGCTCGGAACCGGTGTCGACGAGCGTCTGCAGCAGCTTCTCCATGACGACCTGGGTCCTGGCCGAGTCGAGCGTGCCGACGAGCGGCACCGCGACGATGCCCTCCCACAGCTTGACCACCGGGGTGGAGAGCTCCAGGAGCTGCTCCGCCTGATCGATGATGATCTTCTCCCTGGCCGACGCGTAGCTCTCCATGGTGAAGAGCCCGAGGTCGTCGATTACCCGGGAGAACCAGATGAAACCTCGCATGGCCTCGGGGGAGCCGTCCTCCTCGACGGTCTCGTAGAGCGCCTCCTTCAGGCCGAACACCAGGAGCGCGGTCTCGGTGGGGGTGAACCCTTGGCGGGCGCGCGTGCGCGAGAGCTCGGCCAGCAGGCCGCGCAGGTCGCTGAGGTCGCCCGAGTCCTCGAACGACCGGCGCACCGCACCGTAGAGCTCGCGGAGCTGGTCGTTCAGCTCGACGCGGTCCGACTGGCCACCCGCCGACGAACCGGCGACCTCGAGCCAGCGCTTGAAGACACGGTCCTGGTGTTCCTGAAAAAGTTCCTCGATGCGACGCCGACCGGCGTCCGCGTGGACGGACAAGAGAACTCCCTGCGTCGCTACCTGTAGACAACTCGTTCGAAAGGTTACAGGGAGCGTTCCGCCGGTGGCCGCTTCCGTGAGGCGGGCGGGGGCTCGCGGGATGCCGCGACCGCTTCGGTGGCCCGGGCCGGCCCGGACCGGCCGGGGCGACGCCGGGGTGACGGCGTGCTGCCCGCGCTCCGGCCGGAGCGCGGGGCCCGGTCGACGGCGACACACCTTAGTGGGATCGGCGAGACCGTTTCAATGGCGGTACTTGCGCCGGAGGGCGGATGTGGGATGCACTGGGGAAGCCTCAAACCGTACAAAATTCGCAAAGGCGACAGTGGTCGGCCAAGGTTTGGATTGCTACCATAAGGCAAATCCAGCGAGATGTTATGACGCAAGTTGCTCCGGTGACTACTGTTACGCAGGATGAGGAAGTAGTCTGAGCTGTGGAAAGGTGCTCAGCGCCGGGTCCGGTCGCCATGCCCGCGGGCGAGGCGCCCTCGCGGCGAAGCGGCGTTCTTCCCAATTAGCCTGTACAGCGGGCTGACTTGTGAAATAACGTAACTGAACTGAAATCGCCCGATCATGATCCTGACGATACTGTCACCGCACCACTGGTATGCGGATGAGAGCAGGAGACCCCCGATGCCGTCCGGACTCACAGCGGGCTCGAAGGGCACGGTGCCCGGCAGCGTCCACGGCGGCGCGGCCCGCCCGGGTGCGGTCCCCCACCGGGTGTCCTCCCCCGAACACAAGGCGGTGATGCGATGACGGTCCGCCTTCTGACCAACATCGGCCGGCTCTGGACCGGGAACGATGTGTTCAGCAACGCGGCGATCCTCGTGCACAACGACCGGATCGCCTGGATCGGCCGCGCCGCCGACCTGCCCCAGAGCGTGCCCGGCGTCGTCGACGACATCGTCGACGTCGACCACGTCGAGAACCTGGGCGGCGCCCTGGTCACCCCCGGCCTGATCGACGCGCACACCCATCCCGTCTACGCGGGCAACCGCTACGCCGAGATGGCGATGCGCTCCGGCGGCTCCACCCCGTCCGCGATCACCGCGGCGGGCGGCGGGATCGGTTCCACCGTCACCGTCACCCGGGGGACCGACCCCTGGACGCTCTGCAACGGCGTCCGCGAGCGGCTCCGCGAATGGCTGCTCAACGGCACCACCACCGTCGAGGCCAAGACCGGCTACCACCTCACCCGCGACGGGGAGCTGGCCGACGTGCGGCTCCTGCGCGAGCTGGAGAAGGAGCCGATGATGCCGCGCGTGCACGTGACCTTCATGGCCGCGCACGTCGTCCCGCCCGAGTACTTCGGACGCCAGCGCGACTACGTCGAGGCGGTCGGCGCCTGGTGCGCCGACGCGGCCGCGGCGGGGGCCAACGGCGTCGACGTCTACTGCGACGAGGGTCACTTCACCGCCGAGGAGGCCCGCTGGGTCCTGGCCTCCGGGCGCAACGTGGGCCTGCTGCCGCGCGTGCACGCGGGCGCCTACACCCGGCGCGGCGCCGTCCAGCTCGCCGCGGAACTCGGCTGCGCCTCCGCCGACCTGCTCCACCACACCACCGACGAGGACATCTCCATCCTGGCCCGCTACGGCGTCCCCGCCGTGGTGTGCCCGGGAACGGCCCTGCAGCGAGGCAGCCTGCCCCCGGTCCGCCGGATGCTCGCCCAGGGGGTCACCGTGGCCCTCGGCAGCGACCACAACCCGGGCCACTGCGGCATCACCTCGATGTCGCTGGTCATCAGCCTCGCCGTGGCGGCCTTCGGCATGAGCGTCGGCGACGCCCTGCGCGCCGCCACGCTCGGAGGCGCCACCGTCCTCGGCGCGCCGGACCGCGGCGTGCTCGCCCCCGGGCGCCTGGCCGACATCGTCCAGTGGGACGCCGACCACGAGGGCGCCTTCGCCTGGGCCTTCGGGCTCAAGCCCCGCAAGGTCTGGCGCGGCGGCACCCCCGTCCAGTAGTCCCCGCCCTCCGCACCTCCCACGTCCGCCGTCCCCGCTCCACGTCCGGCCGTCCGCCGGGCGGGGCCGGCCTTCCGTCGTCCGCGTCCACGCTTCACCTGCGGCCCCGTCTCCTTCGTGTGACCTCCTCCGGGTAACTTCGGGACATGTCACCACCGGTCACCGTCGTCACCGACTCCACCGCCTACCTGCCGCCCCAGGAGATCTCCCGTCTGGGGATCAGGGTGGTGCCCCTCCAGGTGGTGGTCGGAGGCAGGCCGTTCGACGACATCGCGCAGATCGACGGTGTGAGCGTGGGCGAGGCGCTCAGGGAGTGGGTTCCGGTGACCACCTCCAGGCCCGCGCCGCATCGTTTCGCCGAGGCCTACCGCGAGGCGGCGGCCGGCGGGGCGACCGCCGTCGTCTCGGTCCACCTGTCGTCGGAGATGTCGGGCACGGTCGAGGCCGCACGCGCGGGAGCCGAGGACTCCCCGATCCCGGTCGATGTCGTCGACAGCCGATCCATCGCCATGGGGCTGGGATTCCCCGTCCTCGCCGCCGCCGCTGCCGCCGTCGCGGGCGCGGCACGCTCGGAGGTGGCGGACGCCGCCCGCCGCACGGCGGAGTCGGCCCGCAGCTTCTTCTACGTCGACACGCTGGAGTACCTGCGCAGGGGAGGCCGGATCGGGGCGGCGGCCACCCTTCTGGGCTCGGCTCTGATGATCAAGCCGATCCTGCACATCTCCGACGGGACGATCGTCCCCCTGGAGAAGGTCCGTACGGCGGCCCGCGCCATCGGCCGTCTCGAAGACCTGGCCGTCACGGCGGCGGGGGACGCTCCGGCGGAGATCGCCGTCCAGCATCTCGGGGCCGCGGCCCGGGCCGGGACACTGGCCGCGCGCCTGTCCCGCCGGCTGCCCGCCCTGACCCGCCTCACCGTCGTCGAGGTCGGGCCGGTCATCGGGGCCCACGTCGGGCCCGGCATGCTCGGCATCACCGTCTCGCCGTCGCCCCCCGCGGGTGACGCCCGGTCCCGGAGCCCCCGGCTCCCCTGACGCGCCCCGGGCATCCCCGGTCCTCCGGCGCGGTGCTCCGGTCCCGGTCTTCCGGCGCGATTCCTGGGCGCGATTCCTGGGCGCGGTTCCCCGGCGCGGTTCCCCGGCCTGTCAGGGGCCGCCGTCCGCGGCCCGCCTCACCGTCCCCGCGTCATCCCCGGCATCCCGTTATCCCCAGAATCCCGTTCGCCACGACGGCCTCCGGCACCACCGCCGTACCGTCCTGCGGGTGCGGACCACAGGTCAGAACATCGAGCGCTTCCGGGCCGAGTCACGGCTGCGGACGCTGACGGGGCATGGATCACCCGTCCCGGGGCTCCCTCGACACCGTCCAGCCCACCCGCCCACCTCACCCGGCCCGTCCTTCCCGCTTCGCCCGCCCTCCCCGCCCCACCGGGCGGATCACCTTCAACCGGTCGACCCCCCTCGGCAGACCGATCGTCCTCGGCAAGCCGATCCCACCGGCTCAGCCGATCACCCTCGATCGACCGGCCGCCCCCGATCGAACGCTCTCACCGACCCGCCTCCACCTTTCCGACCCGTCGAGCCCTTCTCCGCCTCCGGGCAGGTCGCTCCGACCCGTGCCGACGCCCCCCACCCCCCGCCCGGTGAGAGGGAGAGAGCGGCCACGACCGGTGACCCGCTCCCCGGGCACGGGCCGGCCGGCCGAACCGGCGCGTCCCGGCCGGACCGGCGGGATCCGCAGGACCGGTCCGTTCCCCAAGCCGAGCCCGCCGCGCGGACGAGCTGGGCGCCGGTTCCCCCCTCCTTCGAAGCGCTCAGAAAGGCCGTGGCCACCCAGGCGCCGGCGCTCGGTCCCGGCCGGGCGGGGCTGCGCCTGCTGCTGCTCGTCGCGGTGACGGCCACCCTCGTGGGCGGTGTCTACGCCTGGTGGTCCCGCCCAGAGCCCGAGCCCCTGACGCCGCCGGTGCCGATCTCGGGCGCCCCGCTCCGTGCCCCCGGTGCCCCCGGTGTCCCGAGTGCTGCCGGTGCTGCCGGTGCTGCCGGTGCTGCCGGTGCTGCCGGTGCTCCAGGGGGCGCGAGGGTGCCCTCCGCCCCGGTCGCGGAGCTGACCGTCCACGTGACCGGCAAGATCCGTCGCCCCGGGGTGATCACACTGCCCGCCGGCTCCCGGGTCGCCGACGCGGTCCGGGCGGCCGGAGGCGCCCGCGGGCCGGCCACCACGGGGTCGCTCAACCTGGCGCGCAGGCTCGTGGACGGCGAGCAGATCGTCGTCGGCGCTCCGAGTCACCCCATCACGGTGACGGGGGCACCTCCTGCGGCCCCGACGGATCCCGGCTCCGCCGTGGTCGATCTGAACGCGGCCACGCCCGAACAACTCGAACTGCTGCCGGGCGTCGGCGAGGTGCTCGCCCGGCGCATCACGGAGTACCGGGACGCCCACGGGGGTTTCCGCGCCGTGGAGGAACTCCGCGACGTGAGCGGCATCGGGGACCGCAAGTACGCGGAGATGCGGGACAAGGTCCGGGTGTGAACCGCCGCCCACGTCGTACGGCGACCGAGCCCCGGCCCGCCGCCCGCACCACACGACGACTCGTTCCCCGGTCCTTTCCCCGGTCCGCGCGCCGGTTCGCCCTCCCGTCCGTCCTCTCCGTCTTCCGGCCCGTCCTCCGGGCGACGTCCTGGCTGGTGTCCCGGTGCGCGACCGTCACGCCGGTCGCCGCGACCGCCATGTCGTCCACCGCGGCCGCCATGTCGGTCACCGCGGCCTCCGCCGCCGAGAGCCCCGAAGCCCGAAGGCAGGGGCGTTCTCCGTACGGCGCGCATCTGGTCCTGCCCGCGGTCGCCTCCTGGGTGACCGCGCTCGTCCTGCTGGGCCACCCGGCCGCGACCGGGGCCGCGACGGCCGTCCTCCTGGCCGCGGGGGCGGGGGCCGCGGCCGTTCTGTCCCGCGCCGGCAGGACGGCGGGCCGGGGGAACGCACTGATCGCGGTCCTGGGGTGCGCGGCCGCGGTGGCGGGATCGGTCGCCTTCCGGGTGCACGCGGCCGGTACGGGGCCGGTGGCGGAGCTCGCCGGAAGGCACGCGTCGGCCGTGGCGGAGGTGGTGACGACGGACGATCCACGCGAGTTGCCGAGGTCCGCGGGGCCGTTCCGGCGGGAGAGCTTCGTGGTGCCCGCCCGGGTCGAGTCGGTCGGAGCGGGGGAGGGGCGGGTGAGAGTGAGGGCCTCGGTGCTGCTGTTCGTCTCCGGTGCCGAATGGCGGCCGCTGCTGCCCGGCCAGCGGGTCGGGATCAGGGGGCGTTTCGGGCCGGCCGATCCCGGTGAGCTGCTCGCCGCCGTGGTGCTGGTCAGAGGGGCGCCGCGGATGCTGGGCGGTCCCTCGTGGGAGCAGCGCGCCGCCGGGGCGATCAGGGCGGGGTTGCGGGATGCCGCCGATGTGCTGCCGCCGGAGCAGCGCGGGCTGCTGCCGGGCCTGGTGGTCGGTGACGTGTCCCGGATGCAGGAGCAGGTCAGAGCCGACTTCAAGACGGCGGGCCTGAGTCACCTGCTCGCCGTCTCGGGGGCGAACCTCGCCGTCGTGGCGGGAGCGGCGGTGGCACTGGCCAGGGCGGCCGGGCTGCCGCTCGCGGTGCGGGCGGTGCTGGCGTCGACGGCCATGGTCGCCTTCGCGGTCGTCGCCCGGCCCTCGCCCAGCGTGCTCCGGGCGCTTCTGATGGGTGGGGTCGCCGCCGCCGCCCTGGGCACGGGCCGTTCCCGCGACGGTGTCACCGCCCTGTCGGCGACCGTCCTCGGCCTGGTCTTCTTCGTGCCGGACCTGGCCCGGTCCTACGGCTTCGCCCTCTCGGTCTCCGCCACGGCGGGCATCCTGGTCCTGGCCCCGCGCTGGCGTGACCGGCTCGCGGCCCACCTGCCCCGATGGCTCGCCGAGGCGACCGCGGTGGCGGCCGCGGCGCAGGCGGCCGTCACTCCCGTGCTGATCCTGATGTCGGGGCAGCTCACGCCGGTCGCGGTGCCGGCCAACCTGCTCGCGGGTCCCGCCGTCGCCCCCGCCACCCTGATCGGCTTCGTGGTCGCGTTGATCGCTCCCCTGCACCTGGAGACGGCCCGGTTGCTGGTCCGGCCCGCCGGGCTGGCCACCGGATGGATCGTCGAGGTGGCGGAGCGCGCCGCGGTGGTCTCGCCGGGCACGATCCCGTGGCCGGGCGGGGTCGCCGGGTTACTCCTGCTGGCGGTCGCCGTCCCGCTCGCCGTGCCGGTCCTCCGACGCCGGCGATCCCGCGGGATCGCCCTGGCGGCCGTCGCCGGGCTGGTCCTCGCCGCGACACTGGTCACCCCGATCGTGGCCCGCTGGCCGCCGCCGGGCTGGTTGCTGGTGGCCTGTGACGTCGGGCAGGGAGACGGCCTGCTGGTGGCCGCCGGGCCCGGGCGGGCCGTCGTGGTGGACGCCGGGCCCGATCCGGTGAGCATGAACCGCTGCCTTCGTTCCGTGGGGGTCACGCAGGTGCCCCTGGTCATCCTCACCCACCCGCACTTCGATCACACGGGAGGAATCGACGGTGTCTTCCGCGGGCGCGAGGTCGGAGCGGTGGTGGTGACACCGCACGGTGCCGCGGAGGGCGAGGGGGCGGGGGCGGGCGGCGGGCTTCACCACGTGGGTGAGGGGTCCGCTCGTCGCCGGGTGACCGAGTGGGCGGCGGCACCGGGAGCGAGCTGGCGGTTCGGGCCCTCCGAGCTCACCGTCATCGGCCCGGAGGCCGAGAGGGCTCCGCCCGGTGCAGGAGAGGGGGCGGCCGTCAACAACGCGAGCGTCGTGGTGCACGTCCGCTGGGCCGCGGGGTCGGCCCTGCTCAGTGGCGACATCGAGACCGAGGCCCAGGCGGACCTGCTCCGGCGTGGCCTGCCCCCCGCCGACATCCTCAAGGTCCCCCACCACGGATCGGGCAGGTACGACCCGGCCTTCTTCGCGGCGGTCGGGGCTCGTGCCGCACTGATCAGCGTAGGCGCGGGCAACGACTACGGGCATCCGGCGCCGTCCACCCTGGCCGCGCTGCACCGGCTCGGCGCGCGCGTCTACCGGACGGACCAGTCGGGGGATCTGGCGGTGGTGGTCCACGACGGAGCGCCGGCGGTCGTCGTCCGGAGGCACGCGGACCCGGCGACGAGGGCCGGGCCGTCAGAGCCTTTTCCGAGTCCTCCGAACCTCGCGAGTCCTCCGAACCTCGCGTGCCCGCCGGTCCGGTCAGGTCTCTTCGCTCGTCATCGGCGAGACCGGCGAAGAGGCGCGTCGTCGACCGTCGATCACCGCGGCGACCGTTCGGCAGATGAACCGTACGTCGTACGGTATGATGTACGATTAATGGCGTGTCACCGGACGGCCCTCTTGCGGTGGCAACGGCCGCCGGGGCCCGCCAGGTGTCGTCGACGAAGGAGCAGGCAGATGTCGGAAGTTCAGGGATCCCCATTCGGTGGCGGTGCCTTCACGCCGACCGCAGAGGACCGGCAGAGCGTCGAGGAGTGGTTCGCCCTGTACGACGCGCACAGCGCGAAGGTCGACGTCGAGCGGATGGCGGACATGGCGATGTTCCCGCTCAACGTGGTGACCGACGGCCCCGACGGCGACGGCCTGGCCGCGCGCTGGACGAGGGAGCGGTTCACGAGCACCATGGCCGAGGTCATGGGAGGGGGGGAGCAGGGCGAGATCGAGATGCGTTCGGTCCGCACGCCGCACTTCCTGACCGCGAACCTGGTCATCGTGATCACCGATGCGACGGTGACGACGAACGGCCACACGTACGGGATGCGCTACGCGGACCTGCTGGTGAAGTCGGGCGGCAGGTGGGTCTTCCAGACCATGGTGCAGGGCGGATGGGCCGACGCCTGGAAGGAGGCGCCGGCGAACGCCTGACCGGCGGGGGCGGTGCGACGTGCGGGCGGGTCGAGCACCTGCCCCGGATGGTCGTAGCGGGGAGGGCGCCCGACCTGGTGATCGTCACAGGTCGGGCGTCCGGCCCGGGTGGCCGGTGTGGATCAGGCCTGGGGGCCGGTCGGGTGGCGGAACTCGGTGTCCACGTCGGCGGCGTAGACCGACCGGCTGCAGCGTGCGCAGCGGTACATGATCGGCCCCTCGTCGAGGGCCGTTCCGCAGCGGGGGCAGGCGTGACGGCGAATGGTGGAGTTTGTCATGGTTCTCACCTCCTTCGATGTCACCAGGGTGCCCCGGGGCGCCTGCATTCCGATTGCGAACGACTTGACGCGCCGGACGACCGTGAGTGTGGCGGACGACCGTGAGCGCGGCGGACGACCGTGAGCGTGCCGGACGACCGTGAGCGCGGCGGCGACCCGGGGAATCCCGGTCCTTGGGGGCCGGGAGGACGTCATGCGTTGGCCGACCGTCGCGGATACGTGGCATGCTGCTCGGCATGGCGGCAACCGATCCGGCACCGGTGATCCTGATACTCGGCGACGAGGAACTGCTGGCCGACCGCGCGGTCGGCGAGGTGACCTCGGCCGCCAGGGCGGCCGATCCGACCGCCGAGGTGCACGACCTTCCCGGTGCCAAGGTGGAGCCCGGAGAACTCACCCGCATGACCTCGCCCTCGCTGTTCGGCGAGAGGTCCGTGGTGGTCATCCGTTCGGCCCAGGATCTCGTCAAGGACGTCATCACCGAGGTCGTCTCGTACGCCGCCCGTCCGGCCGAGGAGACCGTGCTCGTCCTCGTCCATCCCGGGGGAGTGAAGGGCAAGGCACTCGTCGACGGGGTCAGGAAGGCCGGGGCACGGGTGGTCCCGGTCGCCAAGGTGACCAAGCCGGCCGAGCGGCTGGCGTTCGTCAAGGCGGAGCTGAAGCGGGCCGGGCGCACCATCGGGGCCGACGCCGCCGCCGCGCTGCTCGACGCGGTCGGCAACGACCTGCGCGAGCTCGCCGCCGCCTGCAGCCAGCTCGCCTTCGACACCCCCGGCAAGACGATCGACGAGGCCGCCGTCGCGCGCTACCACCGGGGCAGGGCCGAGGTCAGCGGGTTCACCGTGGCCGACTCGGCCGTCGAGGGACGCCTGGGCGACGCCCTGGAGCAGTTGCGCTGGGCCCTGTCGACGGGGACGGCCCCGGTCCTGCTGGTGAGCGCGCTCGCCGGGGGTCTGCGCTCGCTGGCGAAGGTGGGCGGCGCCCCCAGGAACCTGCGGGGCGCCCAGCTCGCCGGAAGGCTCGGCATGCCGCCCTGGAAGATCGAACGGGTCCAGCGGCAGCTGAACGGCTGGGGGCCGGAGGGGCTCGCCCGGGCGATCCAGGCCGCCGCCACCGCCGACGCCCAGGTGAAGGGCGGTGGCACCGACCCCGCGTACGCGCTGGAGCACATGGTCCAGACCGTGGTCGCCAACCGCACCGGGCGTTAGAGGAACGATGCGGGCGGGCCCGCCCGGGGCGGCGTGAGCCGGAAGGTGGCCGCGAGAACGCCCTGGAACGCAGAAACGCCACACCCCGGACGGAGTGCGGCGTTCGCGGAACCTTGAGACTACTGGGACTACTTGGCGGCCGTCGACAGGGCGGCGGCGCGCTGGGCGATCGCCGACTTGCGGTTGGCGGCCTGGTTCTTGTGGATGACGCCCTTGCTGGCGGCCTTGTCCAGCTGGCGGGCGGCGGCGCGCTGAAGCGCGACCGCGTCGTCGATGTTGCCCTGGTCGGCGGCCTCGCGGAACTTGCGGATGGCCGTCTTCAGGGAAGACTTGACAGCCTTGTTGCGCAGCCGGGCCTTCTCGTTCTGCCGGTTGCGCTTGATCTGGGACTTGATGTTCGCCACGAAGAAGCCTCGGTGAATGTCGTTGGATGGGGCGCGCGGGCAGAGAGGGCGCGCCACACGCAGTTGACTAGGCTACCAACTGCCGAGGTCGTCGCTCAAATCGACAGGCCAGGCAGAGGGATGCCTGATCAGTTTAGCGTGTGGTCACGGCGGCTCGGACCACGATCGCCGTGATCCTCACGGCTTGAACCAGAACCGGTCGTACTCCGCCCAGTCCTCCTTGGTGGCCGCGAAGTCCACGTACAGCGCCAGCCCGAACCGTTCGCGCGGCTTTCCGTACGTGGTCAGCGCCAGCCGGGCGCCCCGGGCCGCCTTCTCCACGCTCTCGGCGGAGTCGGCCCAGGAGACGCCGTGGTCGTGGTAGGCCGGGGCGCCGATCAGCAGCGTCTTGTCCGCCGGGACGAGCCCCAGCGCCAGCGAGGACTGCCGCACGACGTAGCCGCCGTAGACGGCCGGGTAGGGAAGGTAGGAGTCGTAGGTCATGATCGCCACCTGGTCGACGAGCTTGACGACCTGGCCGAAGTAGCCGGGCGACCAGTACTTGTCGTGGCCCATGACGGCCCGCGCGACCGGGCGGACGAGCGGGAACGGCTCGATCTGCGGGGTCGAGGTGGACAGCAGGCCGTCGCCCAGGATCGCGCGGGTCCTGACGAGCAGGTCGAGGAAACTGGTGTCGCCGTCGCCGATCGGCTCGAAGTTGTAGTGGACGCCGTCGAAGCCGAGCGCCCTGATCGCCCGCGCGCCCTCCAGCACGCGCTGCCGGGAGGCCGCGTCGTCGAGGTCCAGGACGCCGTTGACCTTCTGGCCGAGCCAGGCCGAGACCCTGATCCTGGGCGACTCCTTGCGCCACCACCTCAGGAAGTCGGCCGCCTTGGGGTGCTTGGCGGCGGAGAGCGTCCCGTCGCGTTCGAACGGGCCGGAGTGGACGTACACGTCCCTGATCCCGGTCCTGCGGAGCCGGGCGGCGAGCGCCCGCACGTCCCGGGCCGTCTTGCGGCCGTCGACCCAGGCGTGACCGAGCCAGAGGGCGTCGTGACCGGTCGTCTTGGCCCAGCGGGCCGGGGTCCCGGTAAACTGCAGGGTGAGGGTGGCCACGGCCACCCCGGGAAGCGCAAGGAGCAGGGCCGCCACCGTAGCGAGAAACCGCAGGCCGCGCCGTGCTCTGGTCCGGGCAATCACCCGGACATGTCACCATGGAAGACGGCTGGCATGCCAGCCGTATGATCGTCATCAATCTGTTGAAACGGACCCCGGTGCGCATTCAGCCTGGCCAGACCGACCCCGCTGTGCTCCGCAACTTCTGCATCATCGCCCATATCGACCATGGCAAGTCGACCCTGGCCGATCGCATGCTGCAGATCACCGGGGTGGTCGACGCCCGTTCCATGCGGGCCCAGTACCTCGACCGGATGGACATCGAGCGCGAGCGCGGCATCACGATCAAGTCGCAGGCCGTCAGGCTGCCGTGGAAGGTCGGTGAGACCGACTACGTGCTCAACATGATCGACACTCCCGGGCACGTCGACTTCACCTACGAGGTCTCCCGGTCCCTGCAGGCGTGCGAGGGCGCGATCCTGCTGGTCGACGCCGCGCAGGGGATCGAGGCGCAGACCCTGGCCAACCTCTACCTGGCCATGAACAACGACATGACGATCATCCCGGTGCTCAACAAGATCGACCTGCCCGCGGCCCAGCCGGAGAAGTACGCCGCCGAGATCTGCCACCTCATCGGCTGCGAGCCCGAGGACGTGCTGCGGGTCTCCGGCAAGACCGGCGTGGGCGTCCGCGAGCTGCTGGACCACGTGGTCGACAAGGTCCCGGCCCCGGTCGGCGACGCCGACGCGCCCGCCCGCGCGCTGATCTTCGACTCGGTGTACGACACCTACCGCGGCGTGATCACCTACGTCCGGGTCATGGACGGCCACCTGGGCAAGCGCGAGCGCATCCTGATGATGTCCACCACCGCGGCCCACGAGACGCTGGAGATCGGCGTCATCTCGCCCGAGCCGAAGATCGCCGACCAGGGTCTGGGCGTCGGCGAGGTGGGCTACCTGATCACCGGTGTGAAGGACGTCCGCCAGTCCCGGGTCGGCGACACCGTGACCTCGGTGACGCGGCCGGCGCTGAAGGCGCTCAGCGGCTACGAGCACCCCAAGCCCATGGTCTTCTCGGGCCTGTACCCGATCGACGGCGACGACTACCCCGAGCTCCGCGAGGCCCTGGACAAGCTCCAGCTCAACGACGCCGCCCTGGACTACGAGCCCGAGACCTCCGCGGCGCTGGGCTTCGGCTTCCGCTGCGGCTTCCTGGGCCTGCTCCACATGGAGATCGTCCGCGAGCGGCTGGAGCGGGAGTTCAACCTCTCGCTCATCTCCACCGCGCCCAACGTGGTCTATCGGGTGATCATGGAGGACGGCAAGGAGGTCGTCGTCACCAACCCCTCGGAGTTCCCCACCGGCAAGGTGGAGAAGGTCTACGAGCCGATGGTGAAGACGACCGTGCTGGTCCCCTCGGAGTTCATCGGCGCGATCATGGAGCTCTGCCAGAACCGCCGGGGCAACCTGCAGGGGATGGACTACCTGTCCGAGGACAGGGTCGAGATCCGTTACACCATGCCGCTCGGCGAGATCATCTTCGACTTCTTCGACCAGCTCAAGTCCCGCACCCGCGGGTACGCCTCGCTGGACTACGAGCCCTCGGGCGAGCAGGAGTCCGACCTGGTCAAGGTCGACATCCTGCTCCAGGGTGAGGCCGTCGACGCCTTCAGCGCCATCGTGCACCGGGACAAGTCGTACGCCTACGGCGTCGAGATGGCCAAGAAGCTGCGCGAGCTCATCCCCAGGCAGCAGTTCGAGGTGCCCATCCAGGCGGCCATCGGCGCCCGGGTCATCGCCCGTGAGAACATCCGCGCCATCCGCAAGGACGTCCTCGCCAAGTGCTACGGCGGCGACATCTCCCGTAAGCGCAAGCTGCTGGAGAAGCAGAAGGAGGGCAAGAAGCGGATGAAGATGGTCGGACGCGTCGAGGTGCCCCAGGAGGCGTTCGTGGCCGCCCTCTCCACCGAGTCCTCGGCGCCCAAGAAGTAACGGCCGTCTCCTGGTCGCGCGGAGACGGCGGACGGGGCCGTACGGGATCCGAGATCCCGTACGGCCCCTCCCGCAGAAGCGGGTGAGAGGGGCGCGTCAGCGCAGGACGCGGTAGAGCGCCGTGGTGAGCGAGGCCTTGGCATCGTCCTGGTCGATGGACCACATCATCGATCCGCCCAGGCCCTTCAGGCGGATGTAGGCCGCCTTCTGCACCAGCGAGGCCGGGTCGTCGTAGGACCAGAACTCGTTGCCGTCGTAGAGCCAGACGGACCCGGTCAGCAGGTCGCGGTAGCGCTTGCCCGGCTTGTTCACCAGGATCTTGTAGTCCTCGGTGCCGGCGGCGAAGGTGCCGGGGGCGGGGCCGGTGGAGGTGCCGTACAGGCCGTTCCTGCCGCCGGTGACGCCGGTCCAGCCCTGGCCGTACGCGGGCACGCCCACCACGAGCTTCCGGGCGGGCGCGCCGCGCTTCAGGTAGTCGCGGACGGTCTGGTCCACGCTGTACTTCACCGGGTTCGGGTCGCGCCGGTCGTTGAACAGGTTGCCGTTGTGGCCGGTGACGGTCTCCCAGGGGCCGTGCAGGTCATAGCCCTGGACGGTGGCGAAGTCGAGCTGCTTGAAGACGTCGCGCACCTCGAAGCCGGCGTCGATCTTCGCGGCGGCGGCGGGCAGGAAGGCGGTCAGCTCGCTGCGCCGGTCGAACCCGTTCATCTGGCGGCGTAGCTCGGTGACGAACAGGGTGAAGTTCCGCTTGTCCTCGGGACGGATGACGTTGCCGTCGTTGCCGGAGGAGCCGGGCCACTCCCAGTCCAGGTCGATGCCGTCGAACACGCCGGCGCCCGCGCCGGGGGCGGCGCCGGGCAGGTTGCCCTTCAGCCACAGGTCGATGCAGGAGGAGGCCAGCCGGGCACGGCCCTCGGGGGTGAGCACGGCGTCGGAGAAGTACTTCGAGCCGGTCCAGCCGCCGAGGGAGATCAGCGCCTTGAGGCCGGGATGCTTGGCCTTGAGCTTCCTGAGCTGGTTGAGGTTGCCGCTCAGTGCCTGTCCCTCGACGTCTGCGACGCCGTCCACGCTCTGCTCGGCGGGGACCGGACGCTGCCAGTCGGCCCACGGGTCGGCGGAGTAGCAGTCCCCCTCGGGGTTGACGAAGCCGAAGGCGTAGTTGACGTGGGTCAGCTTGGCGGCGGCGCCGCTGGTGTCCATGTCCTTGACGTGGTAGTTGCGTCCGTAGACGCCCCACTGGATGAAGTACGCGACCCGCTTGAAGCGGTCACCGCTCTCCTGGGTGGCCTGGGCGTGCGCGTTGGCCGGGACGGGCGCGGCGACCGCCGCGAGACCCGCGGCGAGAACCGCCGCGATCATGTGCCGGAGGAGTCTCTGCACGGGCTTCTCCACTGATTGGGAAGTAACTTATAGGAAACTTTCCTTTAAGTTTCACCGGATCGTAGACCTGGGCGATCGGGGCGTCAACGGTGAGCGGCGTTTTGACAGGTGCGGGCCGGATCTCTCGACTACCGTTGTAAGGCATGGAGCAGCAGGCGTTCTGCAACCGATGTGGCGCCCCGATGGAAGGGCTGCGCCGGTGCCCCCGGTGCGGGGCGCCGGCGGCCCCGCACCCGCCCGCCCGGCCCTCGTCGTCCGGCTCCACGGGGGGTGCCCGCATCCCGCCCGAGGAGTGGCGGCAGGATCCGGCCGACTGGCAGCAGCACCTCCCCCGGGAGGAGCGGCACCTGCACACGGGCGGCCACGCGACCGGGCACACATCCGGGCACACGACCGGGCACACGAATGGGCACACGAATGGGCAGGGGAGCGGGCACGCGTCCGATCACGCGGGCGGACAAACGGCCGGGAACACGGCCGACCGGGCCCGGACGCCCGAACCCGGCGGCTGGGCGCCCCGCCCGGAGCGGGGCGCCCGCCGCACACCCCCCGCCGACCGCCGGGTGTGGCCCGTGGTCACGGTGGCCGCGCTGGTCACCGCGGCGTCGGTCGCGGCCGGAGCCGCCTGGCTCGTCCCGCGCCGCGACGGTCCGCCCGGGACCGGCGGCGTGCCGGTCGCGATGACCGGTGCCCGCGCCGAGGCCGAGATCGGCGCTCCCGTGGCGGGACGCCCCCACGGCGGCCCCGAGGAGGCGAAGGCGCAGGCCAGGGTGCTGGACGCGTTGCTCGCCGACAGCGGCGGCTCCCGGTCGGGCCTGGGCGCCGCCCTGGAGGGGCTCCGCTCCTGCGAGGACACCGCGGGCGGGCTGGCGGCGCTCCAGCGGATCACCGCCTCCCGGCGCGAGCAGGTGATCCAGGTCAACGCGCTGGGCACCGGGGCGCTCGACGGCGGACAGGAGGTCAAGGAACGCCTGACCCGCGCCCTGACCGCCTCCTTCGAGGCGGACGAGGCCTTCCTGTCCTGGGCCGTCCGCCAGGACGTCGGCTGCGACCGCGCCTGGAGCGGCGACGACGACTACCGCCGGGGCCTCGCCCTCTCCGAGGAGGCGACCACGGCCAAGCGCGGTTTCCTCAAGCTGTGGAACCCCCTCGCCCGCCGGTACGGCCTGCCGGAACGGGACGATCACGAGATCTGACCCCGGGCGACCCGCCGCGCGGTGTCCGCGCGGTGGCCGAGCGTGTTCCCCCGGTGCCCCGGCGCGGTGGCGCCGCCCGGACGTACCGGGCATCGGGAGGGGGACGGCAGACTTGGGGCGTGCCATCCACACTTCCCGACGGTGATCCGGTGCCCGCCTCGGGCGAGCTGCCGCAGAGCGCGCTCGCCGGGCTCGGCGAGCGGCCCTTCGGCTTCTACGTCCACGTCCCCTTCTGCGTGACCCGGTGCGGCTACTGCGATTTCAACACCTACACGGCGTCCGAGCTCGGGCCCGGCGCCTCGCAGAGGGACTACGCGGACACCGCCGTCGACGAGGTGCGGCGGGCGCGGGCCGTCCTCGGGTCCGTGTCCCTGCCGGTCGAGACGGTGTTCTTCGGCGGGGGCACCCCGACCCTCCTGCCCGCCGAGGACCTGGTGCGCGTCCTGGCGGTGATCGAGGAGGAGTTCGGCCTCGCCCCCGGGGCCGAGGTGAGCACCGAGGCCAACCCCGAGTCCGTGGACCCCGCCTACCTGGCCCGGTTGCGCGCCGGCGGCTTCAACCGGATGAGCTTCGGGATGCAGAGCGCCCGCGAGCACGTGCTGCGGGTGCTCGACCGCCGCCACACCCCCGGCCGTGCCGCCCACGCCGTACGGGAGGCCAGGCAGGCGGGGTTCGAGCACGTCAACCTCGACCTGATCTACGGAACCCCCGGCGAGAGCGACGACGACTGGCGCGCGTCGCTGGCCGCCGCGATCGAGGCGGGGCCCGACCACGTCTCGGCGTACTCGCTGATCGTCGAGGACGGGACGAGGCTGGCGGCCAGGATCAGGCGCGGCGAGCTCCCGATGCCCGACGACGACGTGGCCGCCGACCGCTACCTGATCGCCGACGCCATGCTGGCCGAGGCGGGGTTCACGTGGTACGAGGTGTCCAACTGGGCGACCTCCGAGGCCGGGCGCTGCCGGCACAACCTGCTCTACTGGACCGGCGGCGACTGGTGGGGCGTCGGTCCGGGGGCGCACAGCCATGTCGGGGGCACCCGCTGGTGGAACGTCAAGCACCCGGCCGCCTACGCGCGGCGCCTGGCCTCGGGCGCCTCCCCGGCGCACGCGCGCGAGGTGCTGGGCCCGCGGGACCGGGCGGTGGAGCGGCTGATGCTGGAGCTGCGGCTCTCCCGGGGGTTCCCTCTCGGCGAGCTGGAACGTCCTGTCGTGGTGGCCCGCGCGCTCGGCGACGGCCTGCTGGAGGTGGAACCGTTCAAGGCGGGGAGGGCGGTGCTCACCCTGCGCGGCCGCCTGCTGGCCGACGCGCTCGTCCGCGACCTGACCTGACCTGACCTGATCTGACCTGATCTGACCTGAGGTCCGACCCGGCCCCGGCGCGACGGCCGCCCCTCGGGCGGGCGCTCACGCCCCCCGGGGCGCCGTGTCACCTCCGGGCGGGCGGTCCGTGGCACCCAGGGCACCCGGGGCGCCCGGGTCTTGCCGGCCGGCCCCGCGGTGAGCGGCCGGGGCCCTTCACGCCCGCCCGGGTGCTCCGGCCCGCTCGCCCTCGCCTGGGTCCGTCACGAAGTCGATCAGCTCCTCGACCGGTCCCAGCAGCGCGGGCTCCAGATCGGCGTAGGTCGTGACCGACCCGAGGATGCGGCGCCACGCCTCGCCGGTCTCCACGTTCCAGCCCAGCGCGGCGACGACGCCCTCCTTCCAGGGCGTCCCGCGCGGCACCGAGGGCCAGGAGGGGATCCTGAGCACCTGCGGCCTGACCGCCTGCCAGACGTCCACGAAGGGGTGCCCGACGACCAGCACGTGCGGCGAGGCGATCCGGGCGGCGATCCGGCTCTCCTTGGAGCCGGGGACCAGGTGGTCGACCAGCACCCCCAGCCGACGGCCGGGGCCGGGAGCGAACTCCTCGACGATGGAGGGCAGGTGGTCGACCCCCTCCAGGTACTCCACGACCACGCCCTCGACCCGCAGGTCGTGACCCCAGACCTTCTCCACGAGGGCGGCGTCGTGCACGCCCTCGACGTAGATCCGGCTCTCCCTGGCGACCTGGGCCCGCAGCCCCTCCACCGCGATGGACCCCGAGGCGCTCCGCCTCGGGCCGCGCGGCGCGGCGGCCGGTCGCACCAGGGTCACCACCTTGCCCTCCAGCAGGAACGCGGCCGGCTCCAGCGGGAACACCCGCCGGCGCCCGAACCGGTCCTCCAGGGTGACGGCCTCCTTGTCGCAGGCCACCACCGCGCCGCAGAAGCCGCCGTCGGCGTCCTCGACGACCAGGTCGAGGTCGGCGGGGACCTGGGGGATCGTCCCCCGGCGGGGGCGCCGCCAGTCTTCCGCCAGAACGTCACGCTCGTACATCAGCGACCGCCCACCCTCTCTCGCCACAGATCACGTGGGACGCTAGCAAACACCGCCGTCACCCGCCGTACGGTCCCGGCGCCCACTGTCCCGCCGCCGCGGCCTGGCTCGCCTCGGCCTGCCGGCGCCTGCGGGCGCCCTTGCGCTTGCCCAGCACGACGATCGTCACGACGACGGCCAGCAGGATGCCGAGGGCGGGAACCCCGATCAGGGTGACCACCCCGCCCACCACCGCTCCGGCGGCGACCTCCCGGCCCACACCGAACCTGACGCCTGCGGCCCTGTCGGCGTTGCAGGTGACCTGGTAGTCGCCCGCCCTGTCCACGCCCACCCGCAGGCCGAGCTCCCAGCGCACCCCGTTGGTCCCCGTGATGAGCGTCCGCCCGGCCGGCTCCTGCAGGCGGGCGGGACCGGCGCCGCCCGTGATCCCGCACGTGAAGCGCCTGGGACCGGCCGTGAAGACGTAGATGGCCGGGCTCTCGGCCGGGTCGAGCCTGACCGTCGTCACCTGCCCGGGAAGGAACGACGTCTTGGGGGCGGCGTCGACCGCGCCGGAGAGACCGGAGACGAGCCCGGCGATCCCGACGACGACACAGGCCAGGGCGATCAGCCAGGCCCCCACGATCCACCCGACACCGGGCTTGATCTTCCCCGCGGACGGCGCTCCCGGCGGGAGGCCGTACCCGGGGGGCCCGTAGCCGGGGGGAGGGGCACCCTGGTAGGGCTGCGGGCCGCCCTGGTACGGCGAGTGGCCCTGCCCGCCCTGGTAGTAGGGCTGCTGACCGGGGTGTCCGGGCTGACCGGGCTGACCGGGCTGACCGGGCTGACCGGGCTGACCGGGCTGACCGGGCTGGCCGTACGGCTGCCCGCCTGGCTGGCCGTACTGCTGAGGACCGGGCTGACCGGGCTGACCGGGATATCCGGGGTGTCCGGGCTGGCCGTACTGGCCTGGCTGGCCGTACTGCTGCGGGCCGGGCTGGCCATATGTCTGCCGGTCGGGCTGACCGTACTGCGGGGACGCGCCGTGACCGGGGTCACCGCCGGCGCCCTCCGGGAAAGAACCAAAATCTTTGGACATATACGGATTGTGATGGTTGCGGCTTGGGTCGCGATAGCCGTTGACCCGACGACGACGGGCGGGACCGTCCACAGGTCTTGCTTATCGCACCTTTCGCGCGGGGGCCGTACACTTGGCACTCGGGAACACAGAGTGCCAGGCCTCGTGTCTCCCAGAGGACGCAGGCAGGGAGGTGACCACGTTGGTCGACGACCGGAAGCTCGCCGTGCTACGCGCCATCGTCGAGGACTACGTGTCCACCAACGAGCCGGTGGGTTCCAAGGCGCTGGCGGACCGGCACAACCTGGGGGTCTCGCCGGCGACGATCCGCAACGACATGGCCGTGCTGGAGGAGCAGGGATACATCGCCCAGCCCCACACCAGCGCCGGCCGGGTCCCCACCGACAAGGGCTACCGGCTCTTCGTCGACCGGCTCTCCCAGGTCAAGCCCCTCTCCAGCGCGGAGCGCAGGGCCATCGAGAGCTTCCTCGCCGGGGCCGTGGACATCGACGACGTCGTCATGCGGACGGTGCGGCTGCTGGCCCAGCTCACCCGGCAGGTCGCCGTGGTGCAGTACCCGACGCTGACCAACTCGGCGGTCCGCCACGTCGAGCTGGTGCCGCTGAGCGAGCGCCGGCTGATGTTCGTGCTGATCACCAACACCGGCCGGGTCGAGCAGCGGGTGGTCGAGCTGCCCGAGGTCGCCGACGAGCAGCGGGTGGCCCACCTGCGGGCGGTGCTCAACACCTCGCTCGACGGGTGCGGGCTCAGCGGCGTCCCCGACAGGGTCGCCGATCTGCCCGAGCGGCTGTCGCCCGAGGACCGGCCGCTCGCGGCCACGATCCTGTCGGTGCTGCTGGAGTCCCTGGTGGAGAGGCACGACGAGAAGATCGTTTTTGCCGGGGCCGCCAACCTGGCGGGAGCCGACTTCACCGTCGGCCTCCGCGACGTGCTGGAGGCCCTGGAGGAGCAGGTCGTGCTCATGCGGCTGCTCGGCGAGACCTCCGACCTGTCGGCGCTGACCGTGCGGATCGGCTCGGAGAACCCCTATACCGGACTCCAGGGCACGTCCATCGTCGCCGCCGGATACGGTTCTGGGGACAAGCAACTGGCCCGGCTCGGTGTGCTGGGCCCGACGCGTATGGACTACCCGGTCACGATGGGCGCGGTGCGCGCGGTGGCACGCTACGTCAGCCAGATCCTGGCTGCATCCTAAGAGGTCAACGAAAAGTGGCTAAGAGCGACTACTACGGCACCCTCGGGGTGCGCCGTGACGCCAGTGCGGAAGAGATCAAGAAGGCGTACCGCCGCCTGGCGCGAGAGCTGCATCCCGACGTCAACCCCGACCCTGCGACCCAGGAGCGCTTCAAGGAGATCACGCAGGCCTACGAGGTGCTGTCGGACTCCAGCAAGCGGCAGATGTACGACATGGGCGCCGATCCGTTCGCCTCGGGTGGCCCCGGAGCCGGAGGCTTCGGCGCGGGGTTCCCGTTCAGCGACATCATGGACGCCTTCTTCGGCGCCGCCGGCGCCGGAGGGGGGCGGGGGCCGCGCTCGCGCGCCCGCCGCGGGCGCAACGCCACCATCCGCGTGGAGCTCGACCTGCAGGAGTCGGGCTTCGGCACGACCCGCGAGCTGGTCGTCGACACCGCGGTGATCTGCGAGGTCTGCACCGGCTCCGGGGCCGCGGCCGGGACCCACCCCGACACCTGTGACATGTGTCACGGACGAGGCGAGGTCTCCCAGGTGACCCGCTCCTTCCTGGGGCAGGTCATGACCTCCCGCCCCTGCCCCCAGTGCGGAGGCTTCGGCTCGATCATCCGCAACCCCTGCCAGGAGTGCTCGGGCGACGGCCGGGTCCGTACCCGGCGGACCATCAAGGTCCGTATCCCGGCCGGCGTCGAGGACGGCACCCACATCCAGCTCGCCGGCGAGGGTGAGATCGGTCCCGGCGGCGGCCCGCCCGGAGACCTGTTCCTGGAGATCGTCGAGCGCCCCCACGAGACCTTCGAGCGGCGTGGCGACGACCTGCACTGCACCGTGCAGATCCCGATGGCCGCGGCGGCGCTCGGCACCATCCTGACCATGGAGACGCTGGACGGCGCCGAGGAGCTGGACATCCGGCCGGGCACCCAGTCGGGGCAGACGATCCCGCTCTACGGGCGGGGCGTGCAGCGCCTGAACGAGAGCGGCCGCGGTGACCTGCTGATCCACGTCAACGTCGAGACCCCCACCCGGCTCGACGCGGCCCAGGAGGAGCTCTTGAAGGAGCTCGCCAGGCTCCGGGGCGAGGAGCGCCCGCCGGGTAAGTTCGCCCCCGGCCAGCAGAGCTTCTTCTCCCGCCTGCGGGACGCCTTCAACGGCCGCTGACGATGCCCCGGACATTGACCCGGACGATGACCCGGACGATGACCCGCCCGGTGACCCGGCCCGGTGTCCCATGACCGTTCCGGTCTTCCTGGCCGAGCGGGCCGAGCTGGCCGACCTGGCCGGGGCGGCCGGGGCGGAGTTCACGCTCTGCGGCCCCGAGGGGCGCCACGCGGCGGCCGTGAGGCGGCTGCGGGCGGGGGAGCGGCTCGACCTGACCGACGGGGAGGGCTCCGTCGCCGAGTGCGTGGTGGCCGAGGCCGGGAAGGAATCGCTCCGGGTCCGGGTGCTGCGCCGTCACGACCTGCCGGCCCCCGCACCGCGGCTGGTCGTCGTCCAGGGGCTGCCCAAGGGCGACAGGGGAGAGCTGGCCGTGGAGATGATGACGGAGGCCGGCGTCGACGTGATCGTCCCCTGGGCCGCCGCCAGGTGCGTCACCCAGTGGAAGGGGGAGCGCGCGGCCAAGGCGCTGGCCCGCTGGCGCTCCACCGCCCGCGAGGCGGGCAAGCAGTCCCGCCGCTTCCACCTGCCCCGGGTGGCGGAGCCGGCGACCACCGCCACGGTCGCCGGCCTGCTGTCGGCGGCGGAGCTGGGCGTCGTCCTTCACGAGGAGGCCGCCTCCCCGCTGTCGGGCCTGCCGCTCCCGGACGGGGGCGACATCGTCGTGGTGGTCGGCCCGGAGGGCGGGATCTCCCCGGAGGAGATCACGGCTTTCCGGGAGGCCGGCGCCTCACCGGCCCTGCTCGGCCCGACGGTGCTGCGCACCTCGACGGCCGGGGTCGTGGCGGCGGCGGTGCTCCAGACCCGCAGCGGCCGCTGGTGACTCCCGGGGGCGGCGTCCCTCCGGGGTGACCGTACACCCCCTGTGAACCCCCTCGGGGGAGCCGAGTCCTCGCCGTGGGCTCCCGCGAACCCCCGCGCCGCCCGTCCCTCGCAGGCGGCTCCCCGGAGCCTTCCGGACCGAACCCGCCCCGGTGGCTCTCCGAAGCCCCGGGCGGGGAACCCTCGCCGTGGCCCCGGAACCCCGGGCGGCGGCTCAGGTGCCGGTCGGCGTCGGCGCGGGCGTGACCGCCTCGGTCGGCGGCGGCGGGGGCGACACCTCGCTGGTCGGCGTGCAGTCCTCGGCCGAGCAGGGGCTCTGCGTGGGCGTCGCCGGTCTCGACGGCGTGGACGTCGCCTCCTCGCACCACTCGGGGGTCTCGTCGGCCTCGACGGGCTCGCCCTCCAGCGGGGTGGGGCACGGGGGCGTCGGCGTCGGCCTGGCCGCCGCCGTCGCGGAGGTCGGCCTGGTGGACGGCCTCGGGTTCGCCGGGGCGCTCCTGGAGGACGTGGGCTCCGGCGCGGACGTGTCCGTCCCCGGCCGGGAGACGATCGGGAGCGGAGCCGGGTTCGAGGGGCCCGGCGTCGGGGGGGCCGGGGGACGGGAGGTGGCCGATCCGTCCGGCGGGGGCGACTCGGTGAAGTTGATCTTCTTCCCGGCGTCCACCGAGGGGATCACCCGCTCGCGGATCTCGGGCACCACCATGACGACGGTGGACGCGACGAGGACGGCGCCCGCGACGGAGACCCCGGCGCGCCACCACATCAGCCCGCGGATCCCGCGCCGCTCGATGCGGGCGCGAATGATCTCCAGCCCGTCCGGGGAGGGAACGACCGAGTTCGCCTCCGCGCTGAGCGCACGGCGAAGCAGTTCGCCGTACTCATCCGGGGAGTCGGTCATGACAGTTGCTCCAGTGAGGTTCGTAGGGCGGCCATGCCGCGAGCCGTGTGGCTCTTGACCGCGCCCTTGCTGATGCCCATCGCGTGGGCGATCTGAGCCTCGGACAGATCTCCGTAGTAACGCAGGACAAGGGCCTCCCGCTGGCGTGCGGGCAGCCCGCGGAGCGCCTCGATGACGGCGGAACGCTCGAACTCGCCGATCGCGCCGTTCTCCGCGCTCGGCGCGTCGGGCATGCCCTTGGGCGCGTACTTCTCGACGACCGCCCGGTGCCGAAGCACCGAACGTGATCGGTTCACGACCGACTGTCGCAGGTAGGCCAGTGCCTTGTCGGTGTCGCGCAGGCGACGCCAGGCGCCATGGATGGCGACGAACGCGTCCTGCACGACCTCCTCCGCGGTTGCCATGTCGCGGACGAGCAGGACGGCGAGCCGGACAAGGGACCGGTAGTGCGCGCTGTAGAGCGCGGTAACGGCCATGTCGGCATCCCATCCGACGGGCACCGCCCCGAGCGACCTGTCGGCCACGAGGGTCTCGGTGGTCACATCAGTGGGACGCTTGGCCTTCCCAGAGGGTTTACGCTCTTCCGGTTCATTAGGGGGCATGACCCAGTCGTGTCCTCGCCAGGCGGCCATATGGTGCTGCGCGCAAAGGGCTGTCGTGGTTGAAGTTTTGCACATCCACCATATCCGGGTGGATCTTTGTTTGCGGACCGGAACCATCACCGATTCACAACGTCCTCGGCGGTAAGGTGCCTGCATGGTGAGCGAAGCCGACTGCCTTTTCTGCCGGATCGTGGCCGGGGAGATCCCCGCGCAGATCGTCCACGAGACGGACCGCACCCTGGCCTTCCGCGACGTCAACCCCCAGGCGCCGACCCACGTGCTGGTGATCCCCAGGGACCACCACCCGACCGTCGCGGCCCTGGCCGCCGCCGGTGGCGGCCTGGCCGAGGAGGTCCTCGCCGCCGCGCACGAGGTCGCCCTGCGGGAGGGGGTCGCCGAGACCGGCTACCGGCTGGTGTTCAACACCGGCCCCGAGGCCGGCCAGACCGTCTTCCACGTGCACGGACACGTGATCGGCGGGCGCGGGCTGAACTGGCCGCCCGGCTGAAAACCGGTAGCCGCGATCGTCGCGGGGGCGGATACCATGGCGGTGAAGTTCCGCGCCTATATCTGGAGGCGAACAGGCCGTAAGGCCCGCTCATGTCCGAGACAAACGATTCCAGCAGAACACCGTCCAAGTCCAGGGGCTCCAGCCGCACCCAGGCGAAGGTGGTGATTCCGGACGGTCAGTCGATGGTCAGCCTCCTGGGCTCGCGCGACGAGCTGTTGCGTGTCATCGAGGGCGCCTTCCGCGCCGACATCCATGTCCGGGGCAACGAGATCACGATCACCGGAAGTCCCGAGGAGAGCAGCACCGTGGTGCGGCTCTTCGAGGAGATGTCCGAGCTCGTCCAGGGAGGCGCGCAGCTCACGGCGGACGCGGTCGAGCGCAGCATCGCCATGCTGCGCATGACCTCCGACCGTCCCGCCGAGGTGCTCTCGCTCGACATCATCTCCTCGCGGGGGCGCACCATCCGCCCGAAGACCGTGAACCAGAAGCGCTACGTCGACGCGATCGACCGGTTCACCATCGTCTTCGGGATCGGCCCGGCGGGCACCGGCAAGACCTACCTCGCCATGGCGAAGGCCGTGAAGGCCCTCCAGGAGAAGAAGGTCAACCGGATCATCCTCACCCGCCCGGCGGTGGAGGCGGGCGAGCGGCTGGGCTTCCTGCCCGGCACGCTGTACGAGAAGATCGACCCCTATCTCCGGCCGCTGTACGACGCGCTGCACGACATGCTCGACCCCGACTCGATCCCCAGGCTGATGGCCGCGGGCACGATCGAGGTCGCGCCCCTGGCCTACATGCGCGGCCGTACGCTCAACGACGCCTACATCATCCTGGACGAGGCGCAGAACACCTCGGCGGAGCAGATGAAGATGTTCCTGACCCGGCTGGGCTTCAACTCGAAGATCGTCGTCACCGGTGACGTCACCCAGGTCGACCTGCCCGGGGGCACGCAGAGCGGTCTGCGAGTCGTCCAGGACATCCTCGACGACATCCCCGACATCCACTTCTCCCGCCTGACCAGCGCCGACGTGGTGCGGCACAAGCTGGTGGGCGACATCGTGGACGCCTACGGGCGCTACGACGAGGCACAGCGCCAGAACACGCCGCAGCAGATCAAGGGCGTGGCCGGCAAGCAGCGTCCCCGGGAACGGACGTGAGCGCGGGCGCGCCCGGCGCGACGGCCGGCATGACGACCGGAACGGCGGCCGGCACGACGACAGGCGGCGGTCACGCGGCGGGAGACGGCCGATGAGCGTCGAGGTCAACAACGAGTCCGGCGTCGAGATCGACGAGGGGCTCGTCGTCTCGCTGGCCGGGTACGTGCTGGAGCGGATGGGCATCAACCCGCTGGCCGAGCTGTCGATCCTGGTGGTCGACGAGGAGGCCATGTCCGTGCTGCACGAGCAGTGGATGGGCGAGCCCGGGCCCACGGACGTGCTCGCCTTCCCCATGGACGAGCTGCGCCCCGGCCCGGGCGCGGGCGCCCGGCAGGAGGGCGACGCGCCCACCGACCCGGCGCTGCTGGGAGACGTGGTGCTCTGCCCGCAGGTGGCCGCCAAGCAGGGGGCCGAGGCCGGTCACGGCACCGAGGCCGAGCTGGAGCTGCTGTGCACGCACGGCATCCTGCACCTGCTCGGCTACGACCACGCCGAGCCCGAGGAGCACAAGGAGATGTTCTCCCTGCAGGGAGAGATCCTCGAGTCATGGCGGGAGGTGCGCCCCCAGCGGTGAACCTCGCCAACGGGTGGTTGTTCTCGGCCGTCGTGCTCGTCGTGGTCGGCGGGCTGATCGCCAGCGCGGAGACGGCCCTGACCCGCATCTCACGGGTCCGCGCGGAGGAGTTCGTCCGCGAGGGGCGGCGGGGCGCGGGGCGCCTGCAGACCATCGTCGCCGACCCGCCGCGCTACCTGAACCTGCTGCTGCTGCTCCGGCTGAGCTGCGAGCTGGTCGCCACGGTGATCGCCACGCTGCTCTTCATCGACTGGCTCGGCGACCGGGGCTGGGCCTACACCGCGGCCGCGGCCGTCATGATCGTCGTCAGTTACGTGATCGTCGGGGTCTCGCCGCGCACCCTGGGCCGCCAGCACGCCGAGCCGATCGCGCTCGCCAGCGCGCCCCTGGTGTACGGCCTGACCCGGATCTTCGGCCCCCTGCCCAAGCTGCTGATCCTGCTCGGCAACGCCGTGACGCCCGGTAAGGGCTTCCGCGAGGGGCCGTTCACCTCCGAGGCCGAGCTGCGCGACCTGGTCGACCTGGCCGAGGAGCGCAGGGTCATCGAGCCCGACGAGCGGGAGATGATCCACTCGGTCTTCGAGCTGGGGGACACGCTGGTCCGCGAGGTCATGGTGCCCCGTACGGACATGGTGTTCATCGAGCGCGGCAAGACGCTGAACCAGGCGCTCTCACTGGCCCTGCGCAGCGGTTTCTCCCGGATCCCGGTGGTCGGCGAGAACGAGGACGACGTCATCGGCATCGCCTACCTCAAGGACATCGCACGCCGGGTGCAGGACACCGGCGACGAGGGCCGCGCCGAACCGGTGGAGTCGCTGATGCGCCCGGCCACCTACGTGCCGGAGAGCAAGCCCATCGACCAGTTGCTGCGCGAGATGCAGGCCCGGCAGATCCACCAGGCCATCGTCATCGACGAGTACGGCGGCACGGCCGGCCTGGTCACGATCGAGGACATCCTGGAGGAGATCGTCGGGGAGATCGCCGACGAGTACGACCAGGAGGCGCCCCGGGTCGAGCCGCTGGAGGACGGCGCGGTCCGGGTGACCGCCAGGCTTCCCGTCGGCGACCTGGAGGACCTGTTCGGCATCGAGCTGGAGGTCGACGACGTCGAGACCGTCGGCGGCCTGCTGGCGCACGCGCTGGGCAGGGTGCCGATCGCGGGCTCCCAGGCCGTGGTCGGGGGGCTCAGCCTGACGGCCGAGAGCCTGGCCGGCCGGCGCAACAGGATCGGCACCGTCCTGGTCACCAGGTTCGTGCCCGCCGACGCGGAGGACGACGCGGTCCCGGCTCCCGCCGACCAGTGACCCGCCCGGGCCCGTGCCTGCGCGCGCCCGGACTGTGACGCGCCCGGACTGTGACGCGCCCGGTGTGGCGTGCCCGAGCCCGTGACGTGCCTGAGCCCGTGACGCGTCCGGGCCCGTGACGCGTCCGGGCCCCTCGGTCCGTGGCCGGGGGCGTTCCGGGGGCGCGTGCCACGGGAGCGCGCCGCGGTTCTCAAGCCGATGACAACCGTTCTGCAAGTGCGTCGCGCGATGCTTCGCGTACGGCACCCGGTCGCGCGGGAGTCGGTGGGGACGTACCGGCGCCCGGAGGGGTTCGTGGCGCCGGGGACGGCCCCGGGGGAGAAGAGCCGCGCAGGGCTCCGAGGCTGCCCTGCGCTGCTCGCTTGAGGGTGTTCTCGACCGTGAAATGCGGTTGAGGACACCCTTAGGCGTTTCTAGATGATTGCCGCTTTTGCCGACGGGGAAGAAAGCGGGTCGACGGGGACGGATACGCCCCGTACATGACATTCGGGGGAACGGTCATGGCGCGGGGGACGATTGTTGCGTCTTTTATAGTCATATATAGCCTTTTGTCGGGGATGGTGACCGGGTGTGCCGGTCAGGGACAGGACGGCGCCGACGGGGCCGGTGACGGCGCGGCGGAGCTGAGACGGCTGCGCGGACTGCTCGACGAGGTCCGCGACCTGCCGGAGGGCTTCTCGGCCCGCCCGCGTGACGGCTGGCAGGCCCCGTTCCAGCCGGTCGACGAGGACTGCAGGCTCGTCCTCGACGCCGCCGGCGGCAGGCCGCCGGAACACGCGCCGGGAGCGCGGGCGGCCGTGGCCTACCAGGGTGACGGGCTCGGGGAACTGGCCGGGTTCGCGCTGGCCTCCTACCGGGGCGACGACGCCGCGGGCCACTTCGGCGCGCTCGTCGAGGCGCTGGGCGACTGCCCGGTGGCGCGCGCCCGGACGGCGGGCAGGAGCACCGCCCTGCGCGTCTCCGACCTGGACCTGGAGGGGATCGACGGCGGGATCCAGGCCAGGAGACTGAGCGGCAGGCTGAACGGCTACCCCTACGAGATCCACCTGGTCTTCGCCCTCAGCGGCCGCACCCTGGTCTCCCTGGTACACGCCGGGGTCCGGGACGTCGACGCCGCGCGCACCCGGCAGCTGGCCGGCCTGCTGGTCGACGAGGTCGTGGCCTGATCCCCGTGGGTCGCGGGGCCGCCCGACCCGGATCGGCGGTCCCGTGTCGCCCGGACGCCGGGGGCTGAATACCCTTGTTCCGTGAGCGACGCGACCCTCGACCCCGAGGACAAGAAGATCATCGTGCTGGCCCGTTCGGCCCGCGCCCGCAACGGCGCCGCCGAGGGCGCGGCCGTACGGGACGAGACCGGCAGAACCTACTCGGCGACCAACGTGGCGCTGCCGTCCCTGACGCTGTCGGCGCTCCAGGTCGCCGTGGCGATGGCCGTGTCCGGCGGAGCGGAGTCGCTGGAGGCCGCCGCCCTGGTCACCGCCGGTGAGGGCCCCTCCGACGCCGACAGCCGGCTGGTCCGCGAGCTCGGCGGCCGGACCCTGCTGGTGGCGGGTCCCGACGGAACGCCGCGTCAGAGCTGAGTCCGTCATCGGGGACAATGGACGGTGTGAGTTCCTCAGCTGTTGATTTCCATGCCGGTTTCGCCTGCTTCGTCGGCCGGCCCAATGTCGGCAAGTCCACGCTGATGAACGCGTTGGTCGGCACGAAGGTGGCGATCACCTCCTCCAAGCCCCAGACGACCCGCCGGGCCATCCGCGGGATCGTGCACCGCCCCGACTCCCAGCTCATCATCGTCGACACGCCGGGTCTGCACCGGCCCCGCACGCTCCTGGGCGAGCGGCTGGACAGCCTGGTGCTCTCCACCCTCACCGAGGTCGACGTGATCGGCTTCTGCGTGCCCGCGAACGAACCCGTCGGCAAGGGCGACCGGTTCATCGCGGAGAAGCTCGCGGGCGTCAAGAAGACCCCGGTGGTCGCCGTGGTCACCAAGTGCGACCTGGCGACCCGCGAGCAGATCGCCGAGCAGCTGCTCGCGGTCTCCCGGCTCGCCGAGTTCGACGACATCGTCCCGGTCTCGGCGCAGTCGGGTGAGCAGCTCGACGTGCTGGCCGACGTGCTGGTCCGCCGCCTCCCGCAGAGCCCTCCCCTGTACGAGGGGGGACAGCTCACCGACGAGCCCGAGCAGGTCCTGGTGGGTGAGCTGATCCGCGAGGCGGCGCTGGAGGGCGTCCGTGACGAGCTTCCGCACTCCATCGCGGTCGTCGTCGACGAGATGCTGCCCCGGGAGGGGCGCGACGACCTGCTGGACATCTACGCGCACATGTTCGTCGAGCGGCCGTCCCAGAAGGCCATCGTGATCGGGCACAAGGGGTCGCGGCTCAAGGACGTCGGCAGCCGCGCCCGCGCCCAGATCGAGGCGCTTCTCGGCACCCGCGTCTACCTCGACCTGCGGATCAGCGTCGCCAAGGACTGGCAGCGCGACCCCAAGCAGCTCCGCCGCCTGGGCTTCTACGACTGAGGGTCCGCCGGCGCTCCCGGCCTGCCCCGGTGGTGCCGGTTCGTGCTCACCGGGTCGTCGCGTTCAGCGGATCACCGCGTTCACCGGCTTCAGCGGGTTCAGCGGGTCGCCGGGTCCGCCGGGGGCGGTGGCCGCGTCCTCGCCGTCCTCCAGCCGTCTGCGCAGCTCGACCGCGTCCCGGCCGAGGGCGGAGACCAGGGTGCCGGGACCGGCCAGTGGGAGCACGGCCCAGCCGTCCCCGACCACGGTCTCCGGTGCCCTCCCGGTGATCAGGGTGCTGCCCACGCAGCGGGCGTCACCGTAGACGGCGGAGCTGCCGTCGATCTCCGGGTCGCCCACCACGAACTCCTGCCGGAGCAGCGGAGCCCCGCCGAGCACGGCGTCGAAGCGCGAGTGACAGCGGCCGGGCCGCTCGCCGTACCGGCCGAAGACGATCTCCTCGCGCCAGCGCACCCGCGCGTCCCCGGCCAGCTCCAGCCGGACGACCAGCCGGTGCAGGGAGCCCGCCGCGAGCACCGTCGGTTCGGGGGCGAAGACCAGCGAGGCGCCGGCGCCGACCCTGGCGGTGACCGTCATCAGGGACTCGGCCCCCGTGGTGCCGGGAAGGACCAGCGTGCTCGCCACCGACCGCACCTCCAGCGCGGTGCCCGGCGCGACCTCGATGTCGAGGGCCAGATCGTCCCCGCCCAGTGGACCCGCCGCGGTGGAGACCAGGTGCACCCGGCCCGGCGCGGTCGTCCGTACCGTCAGGGGAGGGCTGGATCGCATGACGGCCAGAACGGTGCGGCCGTCGGCGGCGCGTTCGGTGGCGATCGCCGCGCGCGCCCTCATCGACCGCCGCCCGGGCCGTCCTGACGCGACGGGCCGCTCCGGCGGGACGGGTCGCTCCGACCGCCCCGGGTGTTCTGCCGGGGCGGGGCCGGTGACCGGCTCGGGATCGGTCACCGGATCAGGCGTGGGAGTGGTCGTGGGCCCAGGACTCGACGAGGCCGCTGACCCATTCGGAGACCGCGTACGCGTTCGGGTCCTCCCTGATCGACGTGAACAGCACGGGCCTGCCCTCCCGTACGGCCGCCGCGTCGCGTGACATGACCGTCAGGTCGGCGCCGACCATCGAGGCCAGGTCGGTCTTGTTGACCACCAGCAGGTCGGCCGTGGTCACGCCGGGGCCGCCCTTGCGGGGGACCTTGTCGCCGCCGGACACGTCCAGCACGAAGATCTGCCGGTCGGCGAGGCCCCGGCTGAAGGTGGCCGTGAGGTTGTCGCCGCCGCTCTCCACGATCACCAGGTCCAGGGGGCCGAACCGCTCCTCCAGGGTCTCCACCGCGTCCAGGTTGGCGGCGATGTCGTCGCGGATCGCGGTGTGCGGGCAGCAGCCCGTCTGCACGGCGGTGATCCTCTCCGGGTCCAGCACGCCCGCCCTGCGCAGGAAGTCGGCGTCCTCGGTGGTGTAGATGTCGTTGGTCACCACGCCCAGGCGCATGGTCGGGCCCAGGGTGCGGCACAGCGCCGCGGTCAGAGCGGTCTTGCCGCTGCCGACGGGGCCTCCGATCCCCAGGCGCAGGGCACGGCCGTGCGGGTCGGCCGCGTGGTGGTGGTCGTCATGGTTGGCGCCCACGGGGGTCACCGTCCTTCCAGGTGGTCGTCAGGAGACGAAAAGCCGTAGATCCGCGCGGACATGGCGTTCGGCGAGCAGGTCGAGGGCGGGGGCGGCGTGCGCGGGCAACGCCTCCCAGCCCTCGGGGTCCTCGGGGTGCCCGGGGCTTTCAGGGGCGGTCGAGCCGGCACGACGGGCCGAGCCGCCGGAACCGGTCGGGCCGGTCGGGCCGGTCGGGAGGGTGGGAGCGGCCGGGACGCCGGCCGAGACCCGTTCCAGGGCCGGGGCGAGGTCGGCGAGCAGCCGGTGGACGGCGACGGGGTCGAGGCCGAGCAGGCGGACGGCCGCGGTGGCGGGCGCGGTGACCGAGGTGTACGCCGCCGCGAGGGCGGCCTCGGCGGGGGAGCATCCGGCCACCGCCGCCACCGCGCCGAGCGCGAGGGGATGATGGACCCCCTGCGGTACGGCCCGGGCCTGCGCGTCGAGCACCGGTGACGGCCAGATCCTCCGCGAGGTCCGCAACAGCAACCTGCCCTGGGTGCGGCTCGCCTCCCGCTGCGCGGGCGAGGAGATCCTGGCGTCGGCCTCGGCGTCCAGCCGCGCCCATCCGGCACCGTCCGCGAACGCGCCGGGAACGGCGGCGTACTCGCAGGCCGCGGCGGCCAGGGCGGCCGTCACCAGGCCCGCGGTGGCCAGGCGGCCCCGCAGGAAGGCGGCCAGGCCGGGGAGGTCCTGGATCGCGCCGATCCTGACGGCCTCCTCCACCCCTCCGGAGTGCCCGTGGCCTCCCGCGGGCAACCGGGAGTCGGCCAGGAGCAGCAGGGCGGCGTTCATGTGCCGGGGCCTCCTTCGCGGCCGGACGGAGCGGTGACGATCGGGCAGGACGGGTGGTGGGGGACGACGGGACGGTCGAAGGCGGCGGGACGATCGAGGAGGGCGGTCAGAACAGGAAGTAGCGCTGGGTCATCGGCAGGGTCTCCGCCGGGGCGGGTTCGATCAGGTCGCCGTCGACGCTGACCGCGAAGGTGTCGGGGTCCACGTCGATCCTGGGCATGGCGTCGTTGAGCGGCATGCTCTCCTTGCCCCGCCGGCGCACGTCGCCCACCGGCAGCAGGCGCCTGCGTACGGCCAGGCGGTCGGCGAGGCCGTCCTCGATCGCCATCGGGGCGACGAAGTGGACCGACGTGGCCGCGGCGGTGACCGGGGCCGCGCCGAACATCGGGCGCGGCATCACCGGCTGCGGGGTCGGGATGGAGGCGTTGGCGTCGCCCATCTGGGCGTAGGCGATGACGCCGCCCTTGACCACCAGGTCCGGCTTGACGCCGAAGAACGCCGGGTCCCACAGGACCAGGTCGGCCAGCTTGCCCGGCTCCACCGAGCCGACCTCGCCGTCCAGGCCGTGGGCCACGGCCGGGCAGATCGTGTACTTGGCGACGTAGCGCCGGGCACGGAGGTTGTCGGCGGGGCCGTCGCCGGGCAGCGCGCCCCGGCGGCGCTTCATCACGTGCGCGGTCTGCCAGGTCCGGATGATCGTCTCGCCCACCCTGCCCATCGCCTGCGAGTCCGAGCCGATCATCGAGATCGCGCCCATGTCGTGCAGGACGTCCTCGGCGGCCATCGTGGAGGGCCGGATCCGGGACTCGGCGAAGGCCAGGTCCTCGGGGATGGACGGGTTGAGGTGGTGGCAGACCATCAGCATGTCGAGGTGCTCGTCGAGCGTGTTGACGGTGTGCGGGCGGGTCGGGTTCGTCGAGGACGGCAGGATGTTGCCGTAGGAGGCGACCCGGATGATGTCCGGCGCGTGACCGCCCCCGGCGCCCTCGGTGTGGTAGGCGTGGATCATCCGCCCGCCGATGGCGTCCAGCGTCGACTCCACGAACCCGGCCTCGTTGAGGGTGTCGGTGTGGATCGTGACCTGGGTGCCGGTGGCGTCGGCGACCGACAGGCAGGCGTCGATGGCGGCCGGGGTGGTTCCCCAGTCCTCGTGCAGCTTGAAGCCCGACGCGCCGGCGCGGAGCTGTTCGAGCAGCCCCTCGCGGCTGACCGTGTTGCCCTTGCCCAGCAGCGCGACGTTGACCGGGTAGGAGTCGAGCGACTCCAGCATCCGGGCCAGGTACCAGGTGCCGGTGACGGTGGTGGCCTTGGTGCCCTCGGCGGGCCCGGTGCCGCCGCCCACGACGGTCGTGACGCCCGCGGCGAGGGCCTCGTCGAGGATCTGCGGGCAGATCAGGTGGACGTGGGAGTCGATGGCCCCGGCGGTCACGATCTTCCCGTTGCCCGCGAGGATCTCCGTCGAGGGGCCGATGACCAGGTCGGGGTGGACGCCGTCCATGGTGTCGGGGTTCCCGGCCTTGCCGAGGGCGACGACGCGCCCGTCCCTGATCCCGATGTCGGCCTTGACCACGCCCCAGTGGTCCAGGACCACCGCACCGGTGATCACCAGGTCGGGCGAGCCCTCCGCCCGGGTGGTCCTGGCCTGCCCCATCGACTCCCGGATCACCTTGCCGCCGCCGAACACGGCCTCGTCGCCGGCCCCGGCGGGACCCATCGACAGGTCCTCGGTGACCTCGACGAGCAGATCGGTGTCGGCCAGCCTGATCCGGTCCCCGACGGTGGGGCCGTAGAGCGCGGCGTAGCGGGATCGTTCAACGAACACGAGGGCTCCCGTCGAGAGGTCCGGCCCACTCGGGCCGGAGGCCGGGGACGATCCGCGATCCGCCGATCGGCACCAGGGTCACGTCGCGCTCCACGCCGGGCTCGAAGCGCACCGCGGTTCCGGCCGGTACGTCCAGGCGGGTGCCCCAGGCGGCCCGCCGGTCGAACTCCAGGCCGGGGTTGCAGGCGGCGAAGTGGTAGTGCGAGCCGACCTGGATCGGCCGGTCGGCGACGTTGACGACGCGGACGACGATCCGCTCGCGGCCCGGGTTCAGCGGGACGGGCGCGTCGCCGTACAGGATCTCACCGGGTCTCATCGGGACTCACCGTTTCTCGGGTTCACGGGATCGGCCGGGATTCACGGGGTCGGCCGGGGTTCACGGGGGCCTCACAGGGTCGGCCGGGGTTCACGGGATCGGCTGGTGGACGGTGACGAGCTTGGTGCCGTCGGGGAAGGTGGCCTCGATCTGCACCGAGGCCAGCATCTCGGGCACCCCCTCCATGACGTCGTCGCGGGAGAGCACCGTACGGCCCGTCTCCATCAGCTCGGCGACGCTGCGACCGTCCCTGGCCCCCTCCATCAGGAAGGACGCGATGATCGCGGTGGCCTCGGGGTGGTTGAGCCGGAGGCCCCGTGACCTGCGGTCACGGGCGACCCCGGCGGCGACGTGGATGAGCAGGCGTTCCTGCTCGTGTGGTGTGAGCCGCATTCCCGGACCATAGGAACCGGTGGTTTCCACGGTGTTGCACGTCGATGTCGTGCCGGTTTCCAGGTGGCGGGAGCGGTCCGGACCGGGTGGAACCGACCGCCGGAAGCCCATCGTGGAAGGTCCTCGGGTGTCTTTCGACGTAGATATCACGAAATGGCGTGACCGGTGGAGCGGGAGCGGTGAATCGCGCGCCGCCATCTCCTGTCACGACGGTGAAATCCCGGCCATCCGCAATTAACAATCGTGAACTCACCGGGAAACCTCACTCGGTCACCTTGGCGGCAGATAGATCGGTGCGGGGCCGTACCGGCAAGGAGGAACAGTCAATGAGGAACACAGCATGGCGTTCCGCGGCGATCGCCGCGGCGCTGGCCACAGCCCTGACCGCCTGTGGCGGTGAAGCCCCCGCCGGGACGAACGCCGCCTCCGTCGGCGGCGCGGGGGCGGACGGCATCAAGGTCGGCATCCTGCACTCGCTGAGCGGCACCATGGCCATCAGCGAGGTGACGGTCAGGGACGCCGAGCTGCTCGCCGTCGAGGAGATCAACGCCGCCGGGGGAGTGCTCGGCAAGAAGCTGATCCCGGTGGTGGAGGACGGCGCGTCCGACTGGCCCACCTTCGCGGAGAAGGCCACCAAGCTCATCCGCCAGGACAAGGTCGCCGTCACCTTCGGCGGGTGGACCTCGGCCAGCCGCAAGGCGATGCTCCCGGTCTTCGAGCGCGGCAAGGCCCTGCTGTGGTACCCGGTGCAGTACGAGGGCCTGGAGAGCTCGCCGTACATCTTCTACACCGGCGCCACCACCAACCAGCAGATCATCCCGGGTCTGGACTACCTCAGGGAGCAGGGCAAGAAGAAGATCTTCCTGGTCGGCAGCGACTACGTCTTCCCGCGCACCGCGAACAAGATCATCAAGGCGTACGCGGCCGCGAACGGGATGGAGGTGCTCGGCGAGGAGTACACCCCGCTGGGCCACACCGAGTACAGCACGCTGACCAACAAGGTCGTCCAGGCCAGGCCCGACGCCGTCTTCAACACCCTCAACGGCGACAGCAACGTCGCCTTCTTCAAGCAGCTCGCCAGCGCCGGGGTCACCGCGAAGGACATGCCCGTGCTCTCGGTGAGCGTCGCCGAGGAGGAGGTCAAGGGCATCGGCGTCGACAACATCGCCGGCCACCCGGTCGCCTGGAACTACTACCAGACCACCGAGACCCCGGCGAACGAGAAGTTCGTCGCCGCCTTCAAGGCCAAGTACGGCGCCGACAAGGTCACCTCCGACCCGATGGAGGCCGGCTACAACGCCGTCCACCTGTGGGCCGCGGCCGCAAAGAAGGCCGGCACCGTCGAGGTCGAGGCCGTCAGGAAGGCCGCCGGAGGCATCGCCCTGGAGCGCCCCGAGGGCCTGGTCACCATCGACGGCGAGAACCAGCACATGTACAAGACGGCCCGGATCGGCGTGATCCAGCCCGACGGCCTCATCAAGGAGGTCTGGAACTCGGGTGAGCCGATCAAGCCCGACCCCTACCTCAAGGGCTATCCCTGGGCGAGCGGTCTGGCCGACGGCTGACCCCACAGACCGGCTCCGGACCGGGCCGTGACCGGATCACGGACAGCACCGTGACGCGCCCGTCCCGCACCGTACCGCCGTGCCGCACCCACCGCGGCGGTACGGGACGGCACGGACGCGGCCCGGCCCGGCCCGGAGCCAGACACCCGCAGGAAGGGGACCTCCCGGTGGAGGCGTTTCTCAACCAGCTCCCGATCGGCCTGTCCATCGGCGCCGTGCTGCTGCTCATCGCCATCGGCCTGACGTTCACGTTCGGCCAGATGGGCGTGATCAACATGGCCCACGGCGAGTTCATCATGGCCGGCGCGTACACCGCCTACCTGCTCCAGGACCTCACCGGCCGGACGGCCGTGATCGTCGCACTGCCCGTGGCCTTCCTGGTCGCCGGGCTGATGGGGCTCGTCCTGGAACGGCTCGCGATCCGGCACTTCTACGGCCGCCCGCTCGACACCCTGCTGCTCACCTGGGGCGTCAGCCTGGTGCTCCAGCAACTGGCCCGCGACCTGTTCGGGGCGCCCAACGTGCAGGTCCAGGCGCCCGCCTGGCTGCAGGGCGGCATCGCGTCCCTGCCCTACAACCGGCTGTTCATCTTCGGCCTGGCGATCGCCACCGTGGTCGGCGTCTGGGCGTACATGAACCGCACCGGCCAGGGCCGCCGGATGCAGGCCGTGATGCAGAACCGGCAGCTCGCCGCGGTCAGCGGCATCGACACCGCGCGCGTGGACCGGCGCACGTTCTTCATCGGCTCCGGCCTGGCCGGGGTCGCCGGGGTGGCCCTCACCCTCATCGGCCCGGTCGGGCCGGCCCTGGGCACCTACTACATCGTCGACGCCTTCCTGGTGGTCGTCGCCGGAGGGCTCGGCCAGCTCCGCGGCGCCGTGATCGCCGCCGCCGGGCTCGGGCTGCTCAACTCCTACGCCGAGTTCTGGACCGACGCCAGCCTGGCGAAGGTCGTCGTGTTCGCCGCCGTCATCGCCTTCCTCCAGTTCAGGCCGCAGGGCCTGTTCGTACTCCGATCGAGGGCACTCACGTGAATCTCGCACGCCTCAGGGGGCCGGGGGTCTTCGCGGCGGTGGCCGTCGCGGCCCTGGTCGTCGCGCCGCTCCTGCTGGAGCCCTTCCGCCTCGGCCTGCTGGCCAAGTACCTCTGCTTCGCGATCGTCGCCCTGGGCATCGGCCTGGCCTGGGGCCAGGGCGGCATGCTCGTCCTGGGCCAGGGCGTCTTCTTCGGCCTCGGCGGCTACGCCATGGGCATGCACCTGAAGCTGGTGGACGCCCGGGGCGATCTGCCCGACTTCATGGTCTGGAGCGGCGTCGAGCAGCTCCCCGCCCTGTGGAAGCCGTTCGCCAACCCGGTGTTCGCGCTGGTCATGGTCGTGCTCGGGCCGATGCTGATCGCCACCGCGCTGGGCCTGCTGGTCTTCCGCCAGCGGGTGCGCGGCGCCTACTTCGCGATCCTCACCCAGGCGCTCGCCGCCGCGTTCGTCATCCTGCTCATCGGCCAGCAGGGCCTGACCGGCGGAACCAACGGCCTGACCAACTTCTACGACCTGTTCGGCCAGGACCTGGCCGCCGACTCCACCCAGCGCGGCCTGTACGTCGTGGTCGCCGTCGTCACCGGCCTGCTCTACCTGGGCGCCCGCCACCTGGTGAACAGCCGCTTCGGGCGGCTGCTCGTCGCGATCAGGGACGGCGAGGACCGCGTCAGGTTCCTCGGCTACGACCCGGCCCTGGTCAAGACCGTCGTCTTCGCGCTGTCGGCGGGCATGGCAGGGCTCGCCGGGGCGCTGTTCGTCCCGGTCGTCGGCATCATCTCGCCCGCGCTGCTGGGCGTGGTGCCCTCCCTGGAACTCGTCGTCGCCGTCGCGGTGGGCGGCAGGTACGCCCTGGCCGGGGCGGTCCTCGGCGCCGTCGTCATGGGGTACGCCAAGACGACCTTCAGCGAGCAGTTCGCCGACGGCTGGCTCTACCTGCAGGGCGCGCTGTTCATCCTGGTCATGACGCTGGCGCCGCGGGGGATCTGGGGCCTGGCGTCCTCGGCCCGCGACGCCCTGGCCCGGCGCTCGAAGCGCCCACCGGCCCCGGCCGCCCCGCCCGCGGACGTCCCCGGCGGCAGGATCATGGAGGAGGTCCGATGAGCCCGATGCTGGAGGTACGCGGGCTGAGCGTGGTCTTCGACGGCTTCCGGGCCATCGACGGCGTCGACCTGACCGTGCGGGAGGGGGAGCTGCGCTTCCTCATCGGCCCCAACGGCGCCGGCAAGACGACGCTCATCGACGTGATCACCGGCCTGACCCGGCCCACCACCGGCGAGGTCGTCTTCGACGGCCGAGACCTGGCCGGCCTGCGCGAGCACAGGATCGTCCGGCTCGGCGTCGGGCGGACCTTCCAGACCTCGGTGGTCTTCGAGGAGCTCACCGTGGCGGAGAACCTCGACCTGGCCGCCTCCTTCCGCCGCCCGCTCTGGTCGCTGGCCCGGCGCGGGCGTGGCGTGCCGGACGCCGTCGCCGAGGCACTGGAGACCACCGGGCTGAAGGACCTGGCCGGACGCCCGGCCGGGGTGCTCTCCCACGGCCAGCGGCAGTGGCTGGAGATCGGCATGCTGCTCACCCAGCGCCCCAGGTTGCTCCTGCTGGACGAGCCGGTGGCCGGGATGTCCAAGGACGAGCGGGAACGCACCGGCGAGCTCCTGACGTCCGTGGCGAACGACCACACGGTGATCGTCATCGAGCACGACATGGAGTTCCTGCGCAGGTACGCCTCGCAGGTCACCGTCCTGCACGAGGGCAGGGTGCTGGTCGAGGGGTCGGTGGACGAGGTCCGCGACGACCCGCGCGTGCAGGAGGTCTACCTGGGAAGGAGGCGGAGCGATGCTGTCGGTACGGGAACTTGACGCCGGGTACGGCAGGGCCCGGGTTTTGTTCGGGGTGTCCCTGGAGGTCGAACCCGGACGGCTCATGTGCGTGATGGGCCGCAACGGGGTGGGCAAGACCACCCTGCTCAACACCGTGACGGGCGTGCTGCCCGCCACCGCGGGCACGGTGCTGTTCGAGGGCCGCGACGTGACGCGCCTGCCGCCGCACGAGCGGGTGCGCCTCGGCATGGCGTACGTCCCCCAGGGACACGAGACCTTCCCGCAGCTCAGCGTGCTCGACAACCTCCAGGTGACGCTGGAGGCCGCCAGGGGGCCCAGGGAGGCGCTGGAGGAGGCACTGGAGACCTTCCCCCGGCTCAAGCCGCTGCTCAGGCGGCGCGCCGGGTTCCTGTCCGGCGGCCAGCAGCAGCAGCTCGCCATCGCCAGGGCCCTGGTCACCCGGCCGAAGCTGCTCATCCTGGACGAGCCCACCGAGGGCATCCAGCCGTCGATCGTCATCGAGATCGAGGAGGCGATCGAGCGGCTGCACGCGACGGGGCTGTCGATCCTGCTGGTCGAGCAGTACCTGGACCTGGCACTGCGGCTGGCCGACCGGTTCGTCATTCTCGACGCCGGGCACGTCGTCCATTCCGGTGAGGCCGCGGAACTGCGCGAGGAGGGGATTCACCGCCTTCTCGCCGTCTGAGCCGCGCCTTTCCCGCGACCCCGGTCCGGGGGATTCCTCCCGGCCCGGTCCGGGGGTTCCCCCGGGGTTCTCCCGATCCCCTCCCGGGAATTTCTCACCGTTCTCCACCCGGAAAAAGGGCATTTGATCTCTTCTTGGTGAAGGAGCTCCCACCGCGCATGACGGCGGCATAACCTACTCGGAAAAGGGAGTCCGGGGGTGTGATGGCACAGGGACCTGCGGACGGGGGAGGGCGTGAGCGCCGGCTCGGCCGCCGGCCGGGCCGGCGGGCGGCGGTGCCGGGGGGCGCCGGGCCCGATCGCACCGTCCGATCCGGTGACGACGACCGCGAGCACCTCGCCGGTGGCACTCACGGCGCGCCCGGCGACCGTGACGACCACGCCGCCCACGGCGACCCGGGCGATCCCGGCGCCCCGGAGGGGGGGTACGCCGGCCCCCCGCCCCGGGTCCGCCGCTTCCGCCGTTTCCGGCTGGTCGCCTGGATCGCGCTGGTCGTCGCAGCCGCCGTGGTCGCCGCGTCCGTGGCCTGGGTGAACGGGCCTCCCACCGAGGCCGAGCTGCGGGAGAAGGCGGGCCTGTTCGAGCGGGACAGGATCCGGATCGGCGTGAAGGTCGACACCCCGGGCATCGCCCTGCAGGAGCGGACCGGCAGGCGCGTCTTCGCGGGCTTCGACATCGACATCGCCTACATGATCGCGGCCGATCTGGGCTACCTGCCCGACCAGGTGGAGTTCCTGGCGATCGAGACCGAGGACAGGGCGCGCATGCAGGCCCAGGACGACAACGGCCGGTTCGTCAAGGTCGACCTGGTGGTCGCGACCTTCAGCGTGACCCCCTCCCGCAAGGCCGACCCCTCGGTCGGCTTCTCCACCCCCTACCTGTTCACCGAGCAGTCGGTGGTGACCAGGTCCGAGTACCCGGGCTCGATCACCTCCCTGGGCCAGCTCGGGGGCAAGAAGGTCTGCACGCTCGGCACCTCCACCTCCGAGGGCGAGCTGGCCAGGGCGACGAGGGCCGTCGTCACCGGCAAGAACCTGATCAGCGACTGCGTGAGCGGCCTGGAGAGCGGGGACTACGACGCGGTGACCACCGACGCGGCCCTGCTGGCCGGGTTCGTCGCCGCCTCCGGCGGGAAGCTGCGCCACCACGACATCGCGCTGGAGAAGACCGAGATGTGGGCGGTCAACGCCGGGGCCAACGCGGCCCTGCGCACCCTGGTCGACCTCTCGCTCTACCGCTCCTACGCCGACCCGCAGGACCGGCGCTGGGAGGACGCGTACCGCGACCACATCGACCCGCTGCTGTCGGCCAGCCCCCGGGTGAACGTGGCCCAGGCCGAGCAGCCGTGCGCCCTGCCGCCCGCGGTGCGCCGCTGGCCGTGGGAGCGGACCCTTCCCGTCCAGGACTGCCCCTCCCGTTGAAGACCGACGCGCGGACCGTGCGGGCCGGGGCACGGACCAGGGAGGCGCCGAGGAACCAGGAGTGGTTCCTCACGCTGCTGCCGGTCTTCCCGATCGTCCTGCTGGTGATGCGCCTCTGGTACGCCAGCAGGCAGGACACCCAGACGCTGCTGCTGCTCGTGCAGACGATCAGCCCGCTGGGCCTGCTGAGCGCGGTCCTGCTGACCACGATGTGGGTGCTGCCCGTCGCCTGCGTCGGCGGCAGGCTGCTCGGCACCCTCCACTGGATCAGCACGGGCCGCTCCTCGTGGCTGGTGCGCTCGGCGCGGCGGCTGCCCGGATGGGTGGTGGTCCTGACCGTCGTGGTGGGCGTGTGCACCTGGCAGTTGCGCTTCCTGCCGACCCTGATGATGCTCTCGCTCGCGCTGGCGGGCCTGACCGTGCGCGACCGCTTCCCCGACCACGCCGGGCTGCGCGCCGCGGTCTGCTACGGGCTGCCCGTGGTCGCCGGGGCGCTGTCGTACGTGCTGCTGTGGCCGGCCATCGCCGCCGCGTTCACGCAGCGGGACGTGGCGACCGCGCTGCTGCTGACGCTCCCCCCGGGCCTGGCGGCGCTGCTGACCGGCCCGGTGCCGTCGGCGCCCGCGCGGGTGCTGACCCACGGCATCGCGATCGCGATGGCGGTGCTCACGCCGCTCCTGGTCGGGGTGGTCGTGATGCGGGCGCCGATCCTGCCGCTGGTCGCCGTGCAGATCGAGGGGGAGGGCTCCACCGAGGTGGTGGTCGGCCACCTGGTCGCCACCGACGACCAGATGTCCACGGTGCTGCGCCGCGACGGCGCGGTGAGCTTCGTCCGCAACGACCGGTTGCGGTCGAAGGTGCTCTGCCCCGACCCCGGGGAGGTGCCCAGGACGTGGGTGAACCTGCACGGCTGGTACGTCGAGCAGAGCGTGATCTCCTGGCTCGCCCCGGCCCCGGCCTCGACCCGGGCGCCGGCCGACCCGCGCTGCCAGGGCCGCCCGGCTCCGGACGCGGCCGAGCCGGGCGGGGGCGGGACGGAACCGGGCGGGAGCGGGACGAAACCGGCCGGTGACCGGCCCGAGCCGGCCGGTGACCGGCCCGGGGTGGACGGGCCCGAGCTCAGACCGGGCGGCGGGCGATGATCTCCCGGATGATCGAGATCAGCAGGTCCACGTCGGTCTCGGTGGTGCGCCAGTTGAAGATGGCCGGGCGCAGCGCCGTGACCCCCCGGTAGGTCGTGGTCCCGGCGTAGACGCGGCCGTCGGCAAGCAGCTCCGCGCCGATCCACGCGTTCAGCGCGTCCAGCTCCTCCTCGGGCACCCCCGGCGGCCGGTAGCGGAAGCAGACCACGGACAGCCGTACCGGAGCCAGCAGTTCCAGGTCGTCGGCCTCCTCGACGACCGCGCCGAGCCGCAGGGCCAGGCCGTGATGGCGCTCGACCATCTGCCGGTAGCCCTGCCTGCCGTACGCCCGCAGGGTCGCCCAGATGGGCAGCGCCCGCGCCCGCCGGGAGGACTCCGGCCCCAGCATGTTGTAGTTGACGTGCGGATCGTTCCCGGAGGGCAGGTAGGCGGCGCCCCACGCGCCGAACGACCTGCCCATCAGCTCCGGCTCGCGGACGAAGGCGAACCCGCTCTCATAGGGCACGTTCAGCCACTTGTGCCCGTCGGAGGCCACCGAGTCGGCCCGCTCGACCCCCTCGACCAGGTGCGACAGGCGCGGTGAGGCCGCCGCGAACAGCCCGAAGGCCCCGTCCACGTGCAGCCAGGCGCCGTGCCGCTCGGCCAGGTCGGCCAGGTCGGCGATGGGGTCGAAGTCCCCGGTGTTCACCTCGCCCGCGTTCGCGACGATCACCGCCGGGCCGTCGATCTCGCCGAGCGCCCGGTCCATGGCCGCCAGGTCGACCCGCCCGGTCTCGTCCGCGGCCAGGATCCGCGCGGCGTCGCGCCCGCAGCCGAGGATCTGCAGCGCCTTGCGGCTGCTCGGGTGGAGGTACCCCCCGGCCAGCACGGGCATCCTCGGCAACCCCGCCAGCCCGTCGGCCGTCACGTCGGCGCCGTGCCTCTCGCCCCACCACTGCCGGGCGCAGGCCAGGCCGGTGAGGTTGGCGAACGTGGCGCTGGGCGTCAGCACCGCGCCGTACGACGACGGCAGGCCGAACAGCTCCTTCAGCCACCCCAGCACGACGGTCTCCGCCCGGGTGGCGAACGGCGAGGTCAGCCAGAGCCCCCCGACCTGGTCGAGCAGCGTGGCCGTCCAGTCGCCGGCCTGGGCCGCCGGGGTCGAACCGCCGACGATGAGGTGGAAGAACCGGGGCCCCGAGGAGTGCGTGGCCGCGCCGGTGCCGACGTGCAGCAGCCGCCGGACGGTGTCCAGGGTGCCCTCGCCGTGCTCGGGAAGCGGATGGTCGAGCAGGTCGAGGAGATCGTCGGCCCCGTGGTCGTGGACCGGGCGGTCGTCGAGGGAGTCGAGGTAGGGGCCCGCGGCCCGGGCCACCGCGTCCAGCGCGGCCGCCGCCTGGTCACGCTCGTGCAAAGGATCGCTCATCCCCGAGGATGAGCCGGTACGTCCCTGATCCACCACTTCTCGTTCCATACCGCGGAACCGTACAGGGGGCCGTCCCGGCAGGACCCGCCGGGACGGCGCACCGGCCGGGAGCGCGGGAGGCCCTCACTGCCACGCCTTGACATGCCAGCTCACCGGTGACTCCTGCCGGGTGCCGTCGGGCAGGTTCAGCAGGCCGTTGTCGACGATGTGGTTCTGCTCCATCTGCCGTTCGCCGGCGGCGTCCACGCTGATGACGTAGAACTTGGCGCGCATCCCGACGGGTTCCTTCAAAACGAGGCGGGCCACGGAGGATTCCCCGATCCGGGTCTTGAGGATCTGGGACTTGACGTAATACGCCGGGTGCGGGTTTCGAGGATCGACATTGGGGACCTCCTCGACGACGAGGTATTTCCGGTCCGGTGCCAGCCCGCATTTCACCTCGGCCGTGACGTCCATGACCTCTCCGCTCTGCGGCGGCACGTGAAGCGACACCGGATAGTCCACCGCACACGGCGGCGTGGTGGAGCGTTTCGTCCAGACCGCGATCGAGATCCCGGCGACGCACGCCAGAAGGGTGATCGAGAGGATCACCGCCGTCCTCCCGCGACCCCTCCTCGGCTCCGGCGGGGCGGGCGCGTCCCGGAGCGCGGCGGAGGGCTCCAGGGCGTGCGCCCGCCGCCACAGGTCCGTCATGCGCGGCACCTCGGTGCCGCACAGCTCGGCCCAGCGGATCACCTGCTTCTCGTCCGGCAGGGCTCGGGCGTTGAGCCAGCGGCTCACGGTCGCCTTGGAGGAGAACATCTCCCGGGCGAGGTCGTTCAGGCTCAGATTCGCCTTCTCCCGCCCCCTGCGCATCTCCTGGATCAAGGCCGCACGCGCCGGGGGAACATCCGCCGGTAGATCTCCGAGCTGACCGGGGCTACGGCGGCGAGGTACCTCCTGGCTCATGTTCCCTCCCTGTGATCGGCCGGTTACCCACTTCATGAAACGTTCCACATCGGGCCGTATCCGTGAAGGCGAAGGGGCTGAAACGTTACGCGGGACGTTGACCGGTTCCGCGCGGGCCGGGGTTTCCGGAATCTCTGAGGCAGTACGCCGACGACGGAGGAGAAGGAGACCTCATGGGAAGAGCGACGCACTGGAAAAGGCTCGCCGCGGTGACCGCGGTACTCGTGGCGACGGCGACGGCGACGGCCGTACCGTCCGGCGCTCACGCGGCCACGGTGCCCGGCCCGGTCAAGGGCATCGCCGGCAAATGCCTGGACAACGCCACCGGCAGCACCGCCAACGGCAACCCGATCGTCCTGTGGACCTGCAACGGCGCCGCCCAGCAGCGGTGGACCCTGCCCGGCGACGGCACGATCCGGGTACAGGGCGATCACTGCCTGGCGGTCAAGGGCGCCGGCACCGTCTCGACCACCCCGGTATGGCTGTACGCCTGCGACGGCGGCCCGGCCCAGATCTGGACCCCCCGGCCGAACGGCACCCTCGTCAACGTCCACTCCGGCCTCTGCCTGGCCTCCAAGAACGCCGGCACCGCCGACGGGAACCCGATCTGGGTCCACACCTGCGACGCCGGCCCGGCACAGCTCTGGCAGGTGCCCGCCGGCACGCCCGACCCCTCCGGACAGGCCATGCCCAAGGGTGACCTGACCGGATGGCGACAGGTCTTCACCGACGACTTCGCCACCCCCGTACCGCTGGGAAGCTTCCCCGCCGCGGTGGCGAGCAGGTGGACCGCCTACGACAACGGCTCCGAGACCTCCGGCAACGGCTGGTACGACCCCAGGAAAGTGATCAGCGTCGGCAACGGCGTGATGAACATGCACCTGCGCACCGAGGGCGGCAGGCACCTCGTCTCGGCGCCGCTGCCGATCATCCCCGGGCACGCCAACGCCTACCACGGGCTGACCTACGGCCGCTACGCGGTGCGCTTCCGCGCCGACGCCGTGGCCGGTTACAAGACGGCCTGGCTGCTGTGGCCGGACTCCGACAACTGGTCCGACGGGGAGATCGACTTCCCGGAGGGAAACCTGAACGGCCGCATCGAGGCGTTCATGCACCACCGGGGCGCCCCCCGGGACCAGGACCCCTTCCCCACCACCGCCACCTACGGCGGATGGCACACCGCCGTCATCGAATGGACCCCCCAGTCGGTGCGGTTCCTCCTGGACGGAACCACCATCGGCACCAGCACGAACACCGCGTTCATCCCGAACCGGCCCATGCACTGGGTGCTGCAGACCGAGACGACCCCCACCGGGCCGGCCGACACCGCGAAGGGCAACGTCCAGATCGACTGGGTCGCCATCTGGGAACGCGCCTGACACTCCCGCCCGGCACCACAGGGGCACCCCCGCCGGTGCCCGGGGCGGACCGCGGCCACGGCCGGTCCCTCGAGGCCCGCCCGCCACGGCCCGCCCTCCCGCCCCCTTCGTCAACACGTCCCCTCGCCGCGCCCCGCCGCGGCACCTCCCGAAGGAGTCACCCGATGACCGACACCGGATTTCCCGGGTTCCCGGAGAGATCGGATTCAGCGGCGGCCCGCTCCCGCCGGAGCCTGACCCGGTTGCGAAAGGCCGTTGTCCTCGCGATCGCGCTCGCCCTCTCCTGGGCCATGACGGCCGTCACGGCGCCGGCGCACGCGGCCCCGGACGGCTACCTGTGGTGGCCGGCGAACGGCGTCGTCAGCGGCGCCTGCGGCGAGTCACGTCCCACGCACACGCACGCGGGCGTCGACATCGCCCGCACCCCCTCCACACCCGTCCACGCCTCCTACGACGGCACCGTCGCCTGGAGACCCGTGGACCCGGGCGGGTACGGCAACTACCTGGACGTCGTCCACCCCGGCGGCTGGTCGACCCGCTACGCGCATCTGGCCGAGTCGCCGACCAGCCCGCTGGTCCCCAACGGCGCCACGGTCACCCGCGGCCAGCTCATCGGCCACACCGCCGTCAACGGCAGCTCGACGGGCCTGCACGTCCACTTCGAGATCCGCAGGAACGGCGTGATGCAGTGCCCCGCCAACGCCGGCCGAGGCACGTCCATCACGGGCCTCACCCCGACCTCGATCAGCATCGGCGCCCCCTCCACACCGGAGGCCGTGGCCAACGGCGGCGGCGTCCACGTCACCGGCCCGAACTCCTACACCGACGTCTCCAGCACCGGCCAGGTCTACGCCTGGAACGGCGGCTACCACGGAGGCTCCCCCACCGGCTACTCCGGCCGCTTCGTCGATGCCAAGGTCACCTCGAACGGGGGCGGTTACTGGCTGCTGAGCTCCGCGGGCCAGGTCTACGCGTACGGGAACGCCCCGTACAGGGGCGGCAGCCCCACCGGTTACCAGCAGGAGATCGTCGCCATGGCCGCGATGCCCGACGACCAGGGGTACGTCATGATGAGCGCGGGCGGTCAGGTCTACGCGTACGGCTCGGCCGCCTACCGGGGCGGCAGCCCGACCGGCTACGCGGGCAGGTTCGTCGACGTGGAGATGACGCCGGACGGGGGCGGTTACTGGCTGCTCACCTCCGCCGGCCAGGTCTACGCCTACGGCAACGCCCAGTACCTGGGCGGCAGCCCGACCGGGTTCAGCCGTGCCGTCGTCGCCATGTCGCCCACGCGCGACGGCCAGGGGTACGTGATGGTCAGCAAGGCCGGCCAGGTCTACGCCTACGGCAACGCCCCGTACCTGGGCGGCTCCCCGGGGGGAGTCACCGGTGAGATCTCCGACGTGAGCTACCGGACGGACGGAACCCACGGATACGTGATGGTCTCCACCACCGGCGGGCACTACGCCTACGGCACACCGTGGCTGGGCAACCCCACCGGTACGGCGGCCATCTTCTGATCTTCCGGCCGAAGGTCACGCGCGGCTCCGGGGGCGCCGCGCGTGACCTTCGGCCGGACCGTCTCCCGGACCTTCGCAGGGCCACGGGATGGCTCCGGGGCCTCTCCCCGCCCGTCGCTCCCCGCCCGTCGCTCCCCGCCGGAGCGCCGCCGGATCAGGTCACTGGCGGTAGTCCTCGACCTCGTCGACCGGGCGGGGGGCCGCGGTGTCCGGGTCCTCGCCGAACTCGCGGCGGGCCCGGCGCTGCCTGAGCAGGTCCCACGCCTGGTCGAGGGCCTCCTCCAGATGCCTGATCCGGGTGTTCTCCTCGCCGGAGGAGATGGAGTGCGCGGAGAGTCTCTGCCGGAGTTCCTTCTCCTCGGCGATGAGCTCGTTGATATGGGCGAGAATGTCGCCGTCCTTCATGGCCGTACCCCCCGTACTGTCCCTGTCGGCGTCCCTTCGGACTGTATCCGATCGGAAAAAGGCCGCATCGGCCCAGGTCCCGGCCGCTACGGGGATTCGGGGAGAATCACCCGTCTTGCCTGGTGAGATCGATGTCCAGGCATTCGGGACCGTCTGCTAACGTGCTGTGCATGCTGCGCGGCCTGCTTCTTAGCTGCCGCGACGAGGGCCTGTAGAGGCCGGCTCCCTCGTCGCGGAGCGAGCCATGCGCGTCGGCCACGATTGTTTTCCCAGTCGAGGAGCCATTGCATGTACCCGCAGCAGCAACCCAGCCCCATGCCGTTCAGGCGCTATCAGCCCTTCGAGCCGATCAGGCTGACCGACCGCACCTGGCCCGACAAGGTCATCGACCGGGCCCCGCGCTGGTGCGCCGTCGACCTGCGCGACGGGAACCAGGCGCTGATCGACCCGATGGACCCCCAGCGCAAGCTCAAGATGTTCGAGCTGCTGGTCAGGATGGGTTACAAGGAGATCGAGGTCGGCTTCCCCGCCGCCTCCCAGACCGACTTCGACTTCGTACGGAAGATCGTCGAAGAGGACCTGATCCCCGACGACGTGGTGATCCAGGTCCTGACCCAGGCCAGGGCCGAGCTGATCGAGCGGACCTTCGAGTCGGTACGCGGCGCCGGGCAGGCCATCGTCCACCTGTACAACTCCACCTCCACCCTCCAGCGCCGCGTCGTCTTCGGCCAGGACCGCGAGGGCATCACCGCGATCGCGGTCGAGGGCGCCAGGCTCTGCAAGAAGCTGGCCGACGACCTGGAGGGCACGGAGATCTACTTCCAGTACTCCCCGGAGTCCTTCACCGGCACCGAGCTGGAGTACGCGGTGGAGGTCTGCGACGCCGTCAACGACGTCTGGCAGCCCACGCCCGACCGCAAGGTGATCGTCAACCTGCCCGCCACCGTCGAGATGGCCACGCCCAACGTCTACGCCGACCAGATCGAGTGGATGCACCGCAACCTGGCCTACCGCGACTCGATCGTGCTCTCCCTGCACCCCCACAACGACCGCGGCACCGCCGTCGCCGCCGCCGAGCTGGGCTACATGGCCGGGGCGGACCGGATCGAGGGCTGCCTGTTCGGCAACGGCGAGCGCACCGGCAACGTCTGCCTGGTCACGCTGGGCATGAACCTGTTCTCCCAGGGGGTGGACCCGGAGATCGACCTCTCCGACATCGACGAGGTCCGCCGGGTCACCGAGTACTGCAACCAGCTGCCGGTCCACCCGCGCCACCCCTGGGGCGGCGAGCTGGTCTACACCGCCTTCTCCGGCTCCCACCAGGACGCCATCAAGAAGGGCTTCGAGCACCTGGAGCGCGACGCGAAGGCGGCGGGCGTGCCGGTCGACGAGTTCGCCTGGGCCGTCCCGTACCTGCCGATCGACCCCAAGGACATCGGCCGCACCTACGAGGCGGTCATCCGGGTCAACAGCCAGTCCGGCAAGGGCGGCGTCGCCTACATCATGAAGGCCGACCACCACCTGGACCTGCCGCGGCGCCTGCAGATCGAGTTCTCCCGCGCCGTCCAGGCCCGCACCGACGCGCTCGGCGGCGAGGTGAACGCGGCGCAGATGTGGGAGGTCTTCACCGACGAGTACCTGCCCAACCCGGCCGCCCCGTGGGGCCGGCTGGGCCTGCTGGCCCACCGCACCGCCTCCCGGGGCGACGGGAAGGACGCCATCGGCGCCGACCTGCGCGTCGACGGCGAGATCCGCGAGGTCGAGGGGGTCGGCAACGGCCCGATCTCCGCGTTCTGCGACGCGCTGACCACGATCGGCGTCGGCGTGCGCGTCCTCGACTACGCCGAGCACGCCATGAGCTCCGGCACCGACGCCAAGGCCGCCTCCTACGTCGAGTGCGAGATCGGCGGCCGGACCCTGTGGGGCGCCGGCATCGACGCCAACACCACGGCCGCCGCGCTCAAGGCCGTCATCTCCGCGGTCAACCGCGCCGGCCGGGGCTAGGTCCGCCCGCACGGTCCCGCCCGGACCCCGGTGCCCCGGCGGCCCGGTGCCGCGTACGACATGATCTGCCGTGCCGCACCGGGTGACCGCCCTCGGACATGATGTGGCTCACCCGGCCGCGCTCACCGCGAGAACCGCGCGAGCGCGGCCGGGGCGTTTTCCACTTGAATCGGCCACGGCTCTGACGATCGACTGGTTCGTTGTGTTCCGTGGTGAGTCACTGCGAGACATCCCCACGTCTCCGGCGTAACATCTTCGCAGTTCAGGCCTGGATCTCTCCCCCCGGACAATCCGAATTCTCACTTCGGTTATTTACGATATTCGTACTATCGGGGGAATTAATGAGATGTGTTGTTGGCCTGGCCGCCGCCGGGTTCCTTTTCCTGGGCGGCACGGCCGTCGCGGACGCGCAACCGGCGGGTGACGGGGACGGCTCACCGGCCGCCCGGCCCGCCGGCCCGTCGACGGTCCAGGTCCCGCCGCCGCCCAGGCCGTGGCCACCGCGCCCCGCCCCGGGGACGCCGGTCTCCGAGGACCCGTGGGTGCGGCCCGTTCCCCCGCCCCCGCCCCCGCCGCCGCCGCCCAGGCCGTGGCCGCCCCGTCCGGATCCGGGGCCGACGTGGGTGCGTCCGGAGCCCCCGACTCCGGAACCGCCCGGGCCGTGGCCGCCTCGTCCGAATCCGGGGCCGACGTGGGTGCGTCCGGCGCCTCCGCCCCCGCCGCCGCCCAGGCCGTGGCCGCCCCGTCCCGACCCGGGGCCGACGTGGGGCCAGCCGACCCCGCCGCGCCCGAGGCCGCCGTGGCCTCCGCGTCCCAACCCGTGGCCGCCGCGTCCGACCCCGCCCGTGGTCGTCCCGCCCTTCGTCCCGCCGGTGGGACCGGTCGTCGGGCCGTACCGCAGGGAGCTGGCGCTGACGGTCTCGGAGATGGGCAGGACACGGCGCGCCCGGCTCGGGTGCGCGCCGATCTACGGCACGCATCCTCGCGCGGCCGAGGCGTGCGGGGTGCTGAGCCTCGCCGGTGGGAACCCGGGCTCCATCCGGCTCCCGTGGCGGGGGTGCCCGCAGTACTACGACGCCGTGACGGCGACCGCGACCGGCACCTGGAACGGCCGCTACATCCGCTACTCCAGGACGTTCAGCAACAAGTGCGAGATGTACGCGGCGACCGGAGCGGTCTTCGCCTTCTAGCGTCCGCTCGCCGGTGATCGGGCCGTCGTGGCGGCGGGGCGTCCTCGCCGCCACGGTGGCCTTCTCCGCGAAGGGCAGGCGAGAACATCCGGCGTGATCGGTCCGATTGCCGCAGAATCGTCCGTGTACGCGGGGAGCGAGACACGGGGGAAGGCGGCGGATGTCCGATCGAGAGGTTCTGACCGGCGGCGGCGTCAACGAGGTGGTGAGGATCGGCACGACCGTGCGACGTCCGACCGGACCGTGGTCACCCGCGGTGCACGGCCTCCTGCGGCACCTGCGGACGCGGGGCTTCACGGCGTCGCCCGGGGTCCACGGAACGACCGGCGACGGCTTCGAGATCCTGGACTTCCTGCCGGGCGAGGTCGGCAACTATCCGGTCACCCCGGCGGCCGCCTCCGAGGAGGCGCTGAGGAGCGCCGCCGAGCTGCTGCGCTCCTACCACGACACCACCGTGGAACACGCCCGGGACGTGACCGGCGGCTGGATGCTGCCCGCCCGCGAGCCCGTCGAGGTGATCTGCCACGGCGACTACGCCCCGCACAACTGCGTCCTCGACGGTGACAGGGTGGTCGGGATCATCGACTTCGACACCGCTCACCCCGGCCCCCGGCTCTGGGACGTCGCCTACGCCGTCTACCGCTGGGCCCCCACCACCGCGCCCGCCAACACCGACGGCTTCGGCACGGCGGCGGAGCAGGCCCGCCGCGCCCGCCTGTTCTGCGATCACTACGGGCTCGACGCCGCGGGCCGCGCCGGTCTGGTCGACACCGTCATCGCCCGCCTGCACGCCCTGGTGGACTTCATGCGGACCCAGGCCGCCGCCGGCAACGCGGCGTTCGCGGGTCACCTGGCCGACGGGCACCACCTTCAGTACCTCGGGGACGCCGCCTACCTCGACGAGCAGCGGGCCGTCTTCGAGCGCGGGCTCACTCCCGCGGCGGGATGACGGCTCCCGGAAGGCCGTAGCCTGGAGGGAGTCGCAGGTGAGCGGCTTTCCCGCCGGGACCGGGGCACTCCGGGCCGGGAGCCGGACGGGCGTCGGAACCGGGACGGGCATCGGGATCGGGACGGGGGTGAGACGGTGACGGAGGAACCTCCTTCCGCGTCGGCGCTGCCGCCCTCGGACCGGGCGGCCATAGGCGACCTCCTGGCCGCCGACCGGGAGAGCACGATCGCCCAGATCGCGGCGCTGACGCGCGACTGGGACGATCTCGTCGCCGCCTCGGCGATGGTGGCCAACGACGACGAGCACGACCCCGAGGGGGCGACGATAGCCTTCGAGCGCTCCCACCTGCGGTCCATGCTGGACCGGGCCCGCGCCCACCTCGGCGATCTCGACGAGATGACCGAGCGGCTCCGCCGGGGCACCTACGGCGTGTGCGACGGCTGCGGGCGGCCCATCGCGCCGGAGCGCCTGCGGGCACGCCCGATCGCGCGCACCTGCATCGAGTGCGCGGCACGCCGGCGCTGAGCGTCCTCGGAGGCGTCCCGCCGGGGCCTCCCGCGGGGGCGTCCCTCCTACCGGGGCCTTCTCCGGTCACACGCGCCCGAGGCACCCCCGCGCTCGCGTCACCGGCCGGTCGCGCATAGCCTGGCGGGAGTCAAAAGAGGGGCACATCGTGACCGGGCGGCCGACGAACTGGGCGGGCAACATCACCTACGGGGCGGCGCGGTTCCACCGTCCCGCCGACGTCGAGCGGCTCCAGGAGCTGGTCGCCTCGAGCGACGCCGTCCGGGCACTCGGCACCCGGCACTCCTTCAACGAGATCGCCGACCGTCCCGGCGGGGACCTCGTCTCCCTGGAGGACCTGCCCGGCGCCCCGGAGCTCGACCCGGCGCGCGGCACCGTCACGGTCGGCGCCGGCGTGCGGTACGGCGAGCTGAGCCGGTGGCTGCACGGCGAGGGGTACGCGTTGCACAACCTCGGATCGCTGCCGCACATCTCGGTCGCGGGCGCCTGCGCCACGGCCACGCACGGCTCCGGCGACGCCAACGGCAACCTGGCCACGGCGGTGGCCGGCCTGGAACTGGTCACCGCGGACGGCGAGATCACCTTCCTCGACCGGGAGCGGGACGGCGACCGCTTCGCCGGCGCGGTCGTCGGGCTCGGCGCCCTCGGCATCGTCACCCGGGTGGTCCTCGACGTCGTCCCCGCCTTCGAGGTGCGCCAGTACGTCTACGAGAACCTGCCCTGGGCCGCCCTGGAGGAGCACTTCGAGGAGATCACCTCGGCCGCGTACAGCGTGAGCATGTTCACCGGGTGGAACGGCCCCGTGATCGACCAGGTGTGGGTGAAACGGCGTGACGACGACCCCGGCGCGTGGGAGCCCTCGCCGCGCTGGCTCGGCGCCGTGGCGGCCCCGGCCGACCGGCACCCCCTGCCGGACATGTCCGCGGTCAACTGCACCGCCCAGATGGGCGTGCCCGGCCCCTGGTACGACCGGCTGCCGCACTTCCGCCTGGGGTTCACGCCGAGCAGCGGGGAGGAGCTCCAGTCGGAGTACCTCCTGCCGCGCCGGTACGCGCTCGACGCGTTGCGCGCGCTGGACGGGATCAGGGAGACGGTGGCCCCGGTCCTGCAGATCTCGGAGATCCGCACCGTCGCCGCGGACGCCCTCTGGCTGAGCCCCTCCTACGGCCGGGACGTCGTCGCCGTCCACTTCACCTGGAAGCAGGACTGGCCGGCGGTGCGCCGGGTGCTCGCCGTGGTCGAGGAGGCGCTGGAGCCGTTCGAGGCCCGCCCGCACTGGGGCAAGCTCTTCCTCACGCCCCCCGACCGCCTGGCCTCGCTGTACGAGCGGCTGCCCGACTTCCGGAAGCTGGCCGCCGGCCTCGACCCGGCGGGCAAGTTCCGCAACCCGTTCCTGGACGATCACGTCTTCGCGGGCGAGCTCCCCTCCTGAGCGCGGTCCCGGGCGTCCCGCTCGGGTTTCACCGGTTCCTGACCGGTCACAGCCACAACCTTGATCTGCGCATCGGTGCATCAGCGGATCGCATGAGCAGATTCGGGTAGCTAACTCCCATCACGGTGGTAACAGCGCGATATCCACCATAGAGATCGCGAAAGAACACGTGTGACGAGGGGGAAACGCATGAAACGCAATACCGTCGTGCGGGCGATGCACGACGTCGGACTGGCCGCGTGGTTCGGGGGCTCGCTGATGGGCGCGGTGGGCCTCAACGGCGCCTCCGGCGTGGTCAGCGACAGGAACGAGCGGCTGCGGGTTGCCAACTCCGGCTGGATGCGGTGGAAGCCGGTGAACGCCCTGACCATCGGCATGCACCTGGTCGGTGCCGTCGGCCTGCTCGCGGCCAACAGCAACCGGGTGGCGCACCAGAAGGGGGTGGGGGCGAGCACCACGGTCAAGGGGGCGCTGACCCTCGCGGCGCTGGCCGCGACCGCCTACAGCGGGGCGCTCGGCACCAAGCTGGAGAGCGCGGGCGACGTGCCGGTGGAGAGCGGGGTGAAGCCCGAGAAGGAGACCCCGCAGGACGTCGCCAAGGCACAGCAGCAGTTGCGCGTCATGCAGTGGGTCCTCCCGGCCGTCACCGGGACGCTTCTCGTCCTGACCTCCCTGCACGGGGAGCAGCAGCGGCCCGGCGAGGTCCTCCGGGGCGTCATCCGCAAGACGTTCACGAAGTAGGACGAGGGTTCGCGGGCGGGCACCCTGCCCGCGCCGGGTCACCCTCGGCCGGGACGGCACGGTTTCCCCGGACAGGAGGAGGCCGTGCCGTCCCGGATGACCCGGATGACCAGGGGTCACGGCTGTCGATCGGAGAGGGGCGTCCCCGCCTCGTCCGTCCGTGACGCCAGCCGCCTGCCGAGCCGTTGCGCCGGGGCCTCCACGAAGCGCCAGGTCAGCGCGCTGAGCCCGAGCAGTGCCCCCACCACACCCGCCAGGGCCACCAGCCGCGCCCCCAGCGGCACGGCCAGGGGGTCGGGCCAGAGGCGTTCGACGCTCTCCATGAGCAGCGGGTGGAGCAGGTAGATCGAGTAGCTCACCAGGCCCAGCCATGTCAGGGCCCGCGGCACCCGGCGGTGCCGCAGCGCCATCCCGGCGGCGAAGGTGAGCCACGCGGCGGCCGTGGCCGTCTGGACGCCGAACTCGTCCCGGGCCAGCCAGATCCCGGCCAGCGGGACCACTCCCTCGGTTCACACCGAGGACGAACATCGCGGTCAGCAGCAGGTAGAAGGCCATCTCGTAGGAGAGCGTCCACAGCACGTTGACCAGGTTCGGCATGGACAGCAGGTTCTGCAGCATCGTCAGGTGCCCCAGCGCCAGGGAGGCCGGTCGCGCACTCCACCAGATGTGCAGGCCCTCCCAGCCCATCACCGTGACCAGCAGCACCGTGCCCGCCACGCACACGCCGAACAGGGGGTACAACCGGAAGACGCGCGATGTCCAGAAGGCCCGCACGCTGCCGCGCCGTTCCAGCGACGCGGGCACGATGTAACCGCTGACCAGGAAGAAGACCATCACCCCGTACCAACCCGGTTCGATGACCTCCTTGACCGGTAATCGGGCCTCGGGCAGCAACGGCTTGAACGTGTGCGTGAAGACCACGGCCATGGCGGCGACGCCACGCAGGGCGTCGAGCCATTCAAGGCGTCCCCGGGTCCGTCGCGGCGATTCACTAATGGTCGGCATCCAGGGCATGTTAGTGATTGACGCCTAAAGCCGATCAATCCATTCAAGGAGGTGAAGGTCAGGGCATTGACGAGAGCGGAACTCAGCCGAACTCGTCCCGCTTCACCCCGCCGGCGAAGGCCGCCCGTTCGGCGGAGGTGAACACCGACACCGGGCCGGACGGGTTCTTGCCGTCGCGAACACCTTTACGACCACCTGACACCTCGGTCACCTCGACACAATTTGGACAAGGCGAAAATTACCGGGGATCTCGACCTGGCTGTTCGGTCGGGTGAGCTTGACGATGAAAGCCCGCGGGACGAGCTGATCGACGCGCTCGGCCTCTTTGGAGAAGAGCGATCCTCTCCGGTGACCGGGAAGAACGTGAAGGTGGCCGGAGAGATCTCTCGTGTCAGGAGCGGGGGATCAGGCCGCGGGTGAGGGCCTCCTCGCGGAGGCGTTTCAGGGGTATCACGGCTCCCTCGCGTTCGACGCGCCAGACGTCCCAGCCCGCGCACGCCTTCGTCCCGGCGACCGCGATGCCGGCGGCGGACAGGGAGTGGTACGCCTGGCCCGTCGCCGCCACCCTGATCCTCCCGTCCTCCTCGACCGTGGCGAAGTGGATCTCGCCCTTGACGGTACGGAAGATCTTGGTGTTGGGCGCGACCAGGCCGACCCTGATCAGGTCGACGAGCTCGACGCCGTAGCGGCGGCGTGACGCGGACGGCTCCGGGGCGGGGGCCGGCAGGTCGATCGCGGGCAGGCGGAAGCCGAGCCGGGCCGGGTTCCAGACCTCCTCGCAGAGCAATCGGTAGAGGTGCTGGCGGCGCTCGATCTCGGGCACGCCGAACGTCTCGCAGGGCCGGAACGCCCGCTCCAGGCCGGACTCCCGCAGGTAGTGGGTGAACGGCGTGTTGCGCCGGCGGCTCTTGGGGTGCAGGGAGGCCGCGAGCCGGTTCTCGGCGTAGTAGTGCTCGACCTTCTTCTCGTAGGGGTCGTCCCGGAAGCTCGCGTTGACGGACTTGGGGAGCAGCAGCAGGGCGCCGAGGCGGTTGCGCCGGATGTAGAACTCCGCCCGGGTCTCCACGTCGTCCCGGTGGCGCTCGAAGCGGTTGGCCCAGACGTGCTCGATCTCGTAGTCGCGCGCCCCCCGCAGGAAGCCGTACTCGTGGTCCCCGCCCTCGCACGCCCGCTGCACGTGGGCGGTCATGCGGGAGAGCAGGTAGCGGACCAGGCGGCGGTTGTTGGCCCGCATCCCGAAGGTGGCCAGTTCCCGGAAGTCGTACTCCAGCAGGGACGTCTCCCGGCCGAGGACGACCGCGACGTCCTCGACCGTCCGGCAGATGCGCAGGAGGGGGATCAGCCGGTGGATGATCTCGTCGAGGTCGCGGCGCTGCACCGGCAGGTTGTTGACGCACCTGCGCACGTAGACGAGGTCGAGGAACGAGGCGACCATCGAGCACTTGCGGGCGAACGTCTCGTCGGGATCGTCGGGGGAGACGACGCAGAGCAGCAGCGTGAACTGGTCGTCGATGCCGTTGTGGCCGTTGAAGTACACCGAGGCCAGGTCGGGCCGGTACCTCCGGCGGGCGCCGAGCAGCTCGCAGTAGCGCTTCGAGGTGTCGGTGAGCCTGCGGACGAAGTCCCGTGCCCCGGCCGGGTGCCCGAGGCCGAGCTGGAGGTCGTTGCGCAGGATCCACTCGTGGGCCGCCCGCCCGATCTCGGCCGCGTCGGTGGAGGCGGGACCCGCGGGGGCGGCGCCGGCGGAGGTGTCGTCGAACTGCGCGTACCGCGCCAGCAGGAACGAGCGGACGTAGGCGCTGGGCGTGCCGGTCTCGGGGGAGTCGGTGTCCGCGGTGGTCAGGCGGGCGAGCATGCCGGCCCACGCCTCGCCCAGCTCCTTGCGCGCCTGGGGGCCGACCCGGCGGAACAGGTGGCCCTTGAGCAGGTCCACGTGGTTGAGCCGGAGCCCCCGGTCGTTCATCGAGACGAAGATCTCGCGGCCGTTCTCCTGGCCGAGGGCCCGGATGCCGACGAGGCAGACCCTGTCGAGCAGCCAGCGGACGAAGGGCACCAGGGCCTCGCCGCGCAGCACCTCGGGGAACTCCCCGTCGATCTCCCTGCTGCGGTCGTGCAGGTTGCGGACCGAGACGTGGGCGTCGTCGGGCAGGGTGAACCCGGCCAGGCCGTTCCAGTCGCCGACCAGGGAGTTGAGCAGTCGCGCGCGGGCGAGCTCCTCGGGGCCGCCGACCTTGAAGCTCCGCTTCCCGTGCCGCGCGGTGTAGGTGAGCCGCTCCAGCTCGCTGGCGTAGATCCCCATGTCCTGGTCGAGCAGGAGCTGGCGGAGATAGATCAGCACCAGGTGCAGGGTGGTGACCCGCTGCTGGCCGTCCACCAGGAAGGTGCGGCCGCCGCTCTCGTGGTAGACGTACGGGCCGAGGAAGTACGGCGCGTAGTGGCCGACCTCGTCGCGATCGTGCAGTATGTCCCACTGGTCGAGGAACTTCTGGGCCAGGTCGTCGATGAGCGTGCCGACCTCGTGCCGCGTCCAGGTGTATTCCCGCTGGTAGTAGTCCAGGGCGAAGGAGTTCCGCTCGAAAAGGGCGCGTACCGTCACGCCTTCGCCGTGAATGGGGCTGTCCACCATGGAGTCGGGAGCGCCTCTCGCCTCTGGGTGCTCGTTGAGAGCAGATTCACCTCGTTTATCCCGACAGGTGAAGAGACGTTACCGGTCGCGATGACATCGTGACGTACTACGTCGTACTAACGACTCCTAAAACAATGACCTTGGCCGTATCCGTCCGCCTGCTGCCGATCCATCCGCGCCAGTTCACCCCACCTGGCCCCACGGGATGGCCTCGATGCGCTCGACGTGCTCCTCGCCCCACTCCCCGAGCGGTGCCATCGCGGTGTTGAGCGAATGGCCAAACTCGGTGAGCGAGTACTCCACCTTCGGCGGGACCTGGTGATAGACCTCACGATGCAGCAGCCCGGTGGTTTCCATCTCCCGCAACTGCAGGATCAGCACCCGCTCGCTGATGCCGGGTACCGCGCGCCGCAGCTCCCCGAAGCGCAGGGGACCCTCCTGGAGCGCGAACAGGATCAGTCCCTTCCACTTGCCCCCCATGACGGCGATGGCAGCGTCGAGACCGCAGGTGAACGTCCGCTTCTTCGTCTCCTTCACCAACCCATACTTACACTTATGTCAGTACCCGGCAAAAATGTAGGTACTTGAGGGAATGCAGGCGCTCCGGCCAGCATGAACCAGGCCCGCGTCAGACCACAACGGTTTCCAGGACAGCGCGCCCGTCTCCTTATCTCTCTGGCTGGAGTAGGCACATGACTGCAAAGAACATGACACCCGTGACCGTCATCGGACTGGGCTCGATGGGCACGGCACTGGCCGAGGCCTTCGTCAAGGCCGGACACCCGACCACCGTCTGGAACAGAACCGCCGCCAGAGCCGCGCCCCTCATCGCCATGGGAGCCAGGCATGCGGAGGCCATTGAGGGCGCGGTGACGGCGAGTCCCCTGGTCATCACCTGCCTGACCGCCTTCGATGACACCCGGCTGGCACTGCGGCCCGCCGCCGCGTCGCTGCATGGACGGGCCCTGGTCACCCTCAACAGCGGTTCCCCCGCCGGCGCCCGCGAGACGGCCGCCTGGGCCATCGACCACGGCGCCCGGTTCCTGGCCGGCGCGGTCAAGAACGTGCCCTCGGCCGTGGGAGCGCCGGACACCCTGCTGTACTACAGCGGTGACAAGACGGTCTTCGAGGAGTTCGGGACGACCCTGAGGGTGCTGGGCGGCGACACCGTCCACCTCGGCGACGAGGCCGACCTGGCCGCCCTGTACGAGATGGCGGTGGGTGCCATGCTGCTGCCGGCTCTCGTCGGCTTCTTCCAGGGCGCCGCCGCGGTCCAGGCGCGCGGGCTGGAGGTGAGCACGATGGCGCGCTTCTCCGGCAAGTGGCTGGACATGATCAAATCCCTGCTGCCGGTCTACGCCAAGGAGATCGACAGCGGTGACTACACCGACGCCGTCTCCTCGGTGAACCTCTTCCTGGCGGGGGCGGCCCACGACGATGACCTGGCCAGGGAGACGAACGTCGACACGGCCTGGCTCGCCCCGCTCCATGACCTGGTGAGGCGGGCGGTTGAGGCGGGCTACGGCGACCAGAACATCTCGGCCCTCACGGAGGTGCTCAGAGAGCCGGCGCGGCAGCCGTGAGCCGGTTCGACTCATCGGCAGGAGTAGACGAGCCGTGCGAGGTGCCTGCCGGTGATCTCCAGCGGCGCCTCGCTCTGGGACATCTGCGCCGGCATCTCCGCCAGATCACCGGTGGTGTGTCAGGAGTTATGAGACGTATTACGACGTCCTACGCGGACAGCCCCACCGTGCGGGCCTGGCAGCGCATGGCGTGGTCGAAGGCGGCCGCGGGGTCGAGGATCGTGTGGGCGAACTGGCCGAACATCTCGAAGCTGACCCACCCGAACAGGCCGGTCCAGGCGATCAGGCCGCGGACGATCACGTCGTCGGGGACGCCGGGCATGATCGCGCGCACGCGCGCCGCGTCGTCGGCGAAGGACGCGGGGACGGGCGGGTGGTGGGCGTCCGGGGGGTTCAGGGCTCCGGCCCGGTGGGCGTCGGAGACGATCCGGCCGTAGACGACGGTGTCGCGGACCGCGGCGGGGACGGTGTCCTGCGGCGCCTTGTAGCCGGGGACGGGGGAGCCGTACAGCAGGGCGTACTCGTGCGGGTGGGCCAGCGCCCAGTCCCGTACGGCGTGGCAGACCGCCATCCACCGGCCCGCGTGGTCGTCGTGCGGGACGGCCGCGTCGGCGTTCTCCACGGCCTCGCCGAGGGCGTTGTAACCGTCGATGATCAGGGTCGTGAGCAGGTCGTCCCTGGAGGGGAAGTAGCGGTAGACCGCCGAGGAGGCCATGCCCATCTCGCGGGCGACGGCGCGCAGGGACAGGCCGCCGGCGCCGTCGACGGCCAGTTGCCTGCGGGCGACGTCGGCGATCTCGCGGGTCAGCTCGGCTCTGACCCTCTCTCGTGCGGTGAGGCTCGAACTCATGCCCCGACTTTATCAGAGCACCTGAAATAAATGAGAGCACTGCTCTTGACGATCGATGCTCTCATGAGAGAGCATTGCTCACAGAACGGAACGGTAATCTCTGGCGGTCTTCCCGCCCGGGGAGCCGGCCGGTTCCCTCCGGAGCCGGCACGTCGACGATCGGTGGAGGAAGAAGATCATGGCCAAGCACGTCATCGCCGGAGCCGGTCAGGTCGGCTCGCAGGTCGCCCGGCTGCTGGCCGGGCAGGGGCACGAGGTCGTCCTCCTCAGCCGTTCGGGCTCCGGGCCCGACCTGCCGGGCGTCCGCAGGGTCGCCGCGGACGTGAGCGACCGCGAGCGGCTGACCGCCCTGACCCGGGGCGCCTCGGTCCTCTACAACTGCGTCAACCCGCGCTACCACGAGTGGGCGCGCGACTGGCCGCCGCTCGCCGCGTCGATGCTGGGAGCCGCCGAGACCACCGGCGCGGGGTACGTCATCCTCGGCAACCTCTACGTCTACGCGGCCCCCGACCGGCCGATGAGGGAGGACGACCCGCTGGAGGCGCCCAGCGTCAAGGGCGGGATCCGGGCCCGGGTGTGGCGCGAGGCCCTGGCCTCGCACGAGGCGGGCCGGTCCAGGGTCACCGAGGTGCGCGGCTCGGACTACTTCGGCCCCGGCTGCCTCGACCAGTCGCACCTGGGGGAGAGGTTCGTCCCCGCGCTGCTGTCGGGCAGGCCCGTCCGCTTCGCCGGGGACCCCTCCCAGCCGCACAGCTGGACCTACGTGCCCGACGTCGCGCGGACCCTGGTCGCGGCGGGCGAGGGGGAGCGCGCCTGGGGCCGCGCGTGGCACGTCCCGACGAACGGGCCGATGACGGCACGCGAGGTCGCCGCGCGCCTGTGCGCGCTCGCCGGGGTCCGCGACCCGGGGGTGCGGGCCGTGCCCCACGTGCTGCTGCGCGCCGCCGGTGTCTTCTCGCCGATGCTCAGGGAGCTGGAGGAGCTGCGCTACCAGTTCGTCCGCCCGTTCGTCCTGGACTCCACCGCCACCCGGGAGGCGTTCGGGATCGAGCCGACCCCGATGGACGAGGCGCTGTCCGCGACGCTCGCATGGTGGCGCGAGCGCCTTGCCGTCGCGGCGTAGGCCGCGCGCCGTACGCTCGGAGCATGAGGATCGCTGTCATCGGCCTGGGGGACATCGCGGAGAAGGCGTACCTGCCCGTCCTCGGCGCCACGCCGGGCCTGGAGCTGCACCTGTGCACCCGCGACCGGGCCAGGCTCGACCTGCTCGGCGACGCCTACCGGATCTGGCCGCGGTTCTCCTCGGTGGAGGAGGTGCTCGGCGCGGGCGTCGAGGCGGCCTTCGTCCACGCGGCGACCGCGGCGCACCCGGAGGTCGTCGAGCCGCTGCTGCGCGCGGGGGTCCACGTCTACCTGGACAAGCCGATCGCCTCCACCCTCGCCGAGTGCGAGCGCCTGGTGCGGCTGGCCCGGGAGTGCGGGCGGTCGCTGTTCGTCGGCTTCAACCGGCGCCGGGCACCGGGCTACGCCGCCCTGCGGGACCTTCCCCGCGACCTGGTGGTGATGCAGAAACACCGTGCCCGTCACCGGGCCGACCCGCGGACGGTCGTCTACGACGACTTCATCCACGTCGTGGACACCCTCAGGTTCCTGGTGCCGGGCGAGGTCGAACGGACCGGCATCCGCGTCCGGGTCGGGGACGGGCTGCTGGAGCACGTGACGCTGGAGCTCTCCGGGAACGGCTTCACCGCCTTCGGGATCATGAGTAGGATGAGCGGCTCGGCCGAGGAGGTCGTGGAGGTGATGGGCGGCGGCACCAAGCGGCGGGTGGTCAACCTGGCCGAGGTGGTCGACCACTCCCCCGGCCGCTCCGGCGGCGAGACGCTGACCCGGCGGGGCGACTGGATCCCGGTCTCCCGGCAGCGGGGCATCGAGCAGGCCTGTCACGAGTTCCTCGACGCGGTCCGCTCGGGCGTCGTCGTGGACGCGGGCGACGCCCTGGCCACCCACGCGATCTGCGAGGACATCGTCGCCGCCGCGACCTGACGGCCGGCGCCCTCGGTGTCCTGTCGTGTGGGGGCCCCGGACCCGGGCACACTGGGGGTCCGGGACGAGTCCGGGGAAGCGGGGCGCGCGTCATGACGGTCACGGTGATCGGCGAGACCCTCGTCGACCTCGTATGGCGCTCCGACGCGGCCGTCGTCACGCCGCTGGCCGGAGGCAGCCCCGCCAACCTCGCGGTCGGGTTGCACCGGCTCGGCGTCCCCACGACCCTCCTGACCTGCTGGGGCGACGACGTGCCCGGCGCCCTGGTCGCCGAGTACCTCGGCGCCTCCGGCCTGCCGGTGGTGCGGGCGCGGTCGGCCTCGGGACGCACCGCGCTGGCCCTGGCCCACATCGACGCCGCGACCGGGGGAGCCGACTACGACTTCCTCGCCTCCTGGGACCCGCTGGACCTGCCGGTCCCCGGGGAGACGACGCTGCTGGCCACCGGCTCCCTGGCGATCGCGGTGGAACCCGGCGCGAGCCGCGTCCACGAGACGTGCGCGGCGTTCCGGTCGCGTCCCGCCGGCATGGTCGCGGTCGACCTCAACGTCCGCCCCCGTGTCCTGGCCGACCGGGCGGCCTACCGCGCCTCGGCCGAGAGGTCCGCCGCCGTCGCCGACGTGGTCAAGGCCAGCGCGGAGGACCTGGCCTGGCTGTATCCGGGACGCTCCCCGTCCGCGGCGGCACGCGACCTGCTCGGCCTGGGCCCCGGCCTCGTCGTGCTGACCGACGGGGCCGAGGGGGCGCACGTCTTCATGGCCGGGACGGAGACGTCGGTCCCGTCCCCGCCGGTCCGGGTCGTCGACACCATCGGCGCGGGCGACGCCTTCCAGGCGTCCCTCCTGGCGGGCCTTCTCCACGACGGGCGACCCCGGTTGCCCGCCGATCGGGAGACCCTGGAACGCCTGATCCGCCGCGCGGTGACGGCGGGGGCCCTGACCTGCGGGCGGGCCGGAGCCCGCCCGCCCGGCCCGGCCGAACTCGAGGCGGCCGTCGCGGCCGGCCGTGAGCGGGACCGCGCCGGGGAGGGTGCGCGCCACGCGGGCGGACCGGCGGCCTGAGCCCGGACGGGTTCCGGTGGCCCGGGGCCGTGGCGCGCCGTCCCGGGTGCCTGGCCCGGGACGGCGGCGGCGTCAGTGGTCGCGGCCCGGCCGGCCGTCCCCCTCGCCGTCGAGGTCGACCTCGACACGCTCCTTGCGGACCTTCCCCGAGACCCTCTCCTGCTCGGTGACCTGCTCCTTGCTCATCCTGATCTGCTCGACCGGCACGGCCTCGGTGGTGACCACCGGCCGCTCGGCGTGCAGGGTGACCTCGTGCTCGGCCTCGGTGATGTCGGAACCGCTCATCGCGTCGGCCCGGTTGGCGTCGGTGACGGGCTCCCGCTCGATGCGCACCTCCTCGCGGGTGACCGGTACGGTGACCTGCTCCTCCTCGGTGACCACGTACTTGCGCAGCCGCGCCCGTCCCGTCTCGTGGGACTCGGTGCCGACGTCGAGCTTCTCCTCGGAACGGGTCATCGCGTCGTCGCCGTGCCCGCTCCGCCCCTGCGGGCGGTTCATCGTGTTCTCGCCGCCGCGCCGGGTGCCTCCCGGAGGGCCGGGAACGGGGGCGCGTCCGGCGCGTCCCTGCGAGCCGGACATCGTGTCACCGCGTCCGGTGCCTCCCCGCATGCCCGCGTGGCTCCTGTCGCCCATGCCGGGGCCGCCGTTCCCGCCCCAGCTCACGCCGTAGTACTCGTAGAGCCTGCGCTCCTCCTCCTGTGACAGGTGCCCGCCGGACTCGACGTCGACGTTGGGGGCGTCCTTGATACGGGCCTTGTCGTACTCGACCTCCACGTGGTCGCCGACCAGGGACGCCCTCTGGATCGGGACGAACGTCTCCTTCATCCCGAACAGCCCGGTCTTCACGCACAGCCATTCGGGCTTTCCGGTGCTGTCGTCGAGGTAGACGTGCTTGACCTCGCCGACCTTCTGCCCCTCCGAGTCGTAGAGCTGGTGGTCGATCACCATCGGGATCTGCTCTTTGGTAATCATTCTTTTTTCTCCCCCTGTTGTCTCCCTAGTGCCATACCGCTAAAAAACCGAAAGAAACGGATGAAAAGGACAAAACGCCCAAAAGTAGTTAAAGTCGGCGTGGAGGTGACGTGTCGTCCCAATGACGTGATCTTGCGGGTGTGTGGGGGGAGATGGAGCGGATGCCACTCTTCGCCAGGTCGCGGGTAGTGTGGTGGTGCACCCGGAGGCCCCTGGGCGACGTCCATCCGGCCGTCCGGCGGCGGGGCCGGGCCGGGGCGACGATCGGTGAGGGGTGACGGGTCGTGTTCCGCCTTCGTGACCGCTCCCCGGGCGCGTCGCGACCCCCCGTCCGGAGATACGTTGTTATCGACCGGCGCCTCAGGGCAATCGGGGAGGAACGCGCAGATCCGGCAGGGCTCGACGAGGGGCGCCTGCCGTCCCGTGGTGACTGAGGGGATGAACGTGCCGGAACTTGTGGTCGGGCCGATGCTGCGCTACGTCGACGAGACGAGCGCGTCGGTGTGGATGGAGACGAGCGAGCCCTGTCAGGTGACGGTCGAGGTCGCCGGTGTGCGTTCGCAGGCCCGGACGTTCACCGTCCACGGTCACCACTACGCGATCGTGGACGTCCGCGACGGCGGGACCTACGAGGTGCGCCTGGACGAGAGGCCGGTCTGGCCGCTGCCGGACCACCCGCCGAGCCGGATCCGCCTGCTCGGCCCCGACGGGCCGCAGAAGGTGATGTTCAGCTCCTGCCGGACCAGCGTGCCGCACGACACCCTGCACACGATCTCCCACGGGGTGGACGTGCTGCGCGCGTACGGGTGCACGCTGATGGACGCCCCCGAGGAGCGCTGGCCCGACATGGTGCTGCTCCTGGGCGACCAGGTCTACGCCGACGAGCCGTCCTCGGAGATGCTGGAGTTCATCGCGAACCGCAGGGACACCGATCCCAAGAAGGAGATCGCCGACTTCGAGGAGTACGCCGAGCTGTACCGGATCGCGTGGACCGACCCGGAGATCCGCTGGATCCTCTCCACCGTGCCCACCGCGATGATCTTCGACGACCACGACCTGCGCGACGACTTCAACACCTCCATCTCCTGGCGTACGGCGATGGAGAAGGTCTCGTGGTGGCGGCACCGGGTGGTCGCCGGGCTCGGCGCCTACTGGGTCTACCAGCACCTGGGCAACATGTCACCGGACGAGCGCGCCACGGACGAGGTGCTCAGCAAGGTGTGCGCGGCCGAGGGGGACGGGGCCGAGATCCTCGACGCGTTCGCCGAGCACGCCTACGACGTGCCCGCCGACAGCCGGTGGAGCTACGCCCGCGACCTCGGGTCCACCCGCCTGATCATGCTCGACTCCCGCTGCTCCCGGCAGCTCGACCCCTCCGACCGGCGCATGCTCGACCCGGTGGAGTGGGAGTGGCTCACCGAGCAGCTCGCCAGGGAGGGCGCGGAGCGCTTCGTGATCGGCTCGTCGGTGCCGTTCCTGCTGCCCGCCGGCATCCACCACATCCAGAACTGGAACGAGGCCCTGGCCCAGGGCGCCTGGGGCAGGCCCGTGGCGCGCGTGTCGGAGATGCTGCGCCAGGCCGTGGACCTGGAGCACTGGGCGGCCTTCCGCCGCTCCTTCGAGGACCTGTCCAAGCTGCTCGCGGGGCTCGGCAAGCCGGTGATCATGCTCTCCGGCGACGTGCACTACTCCTACGTCGCCAAGGCCGTCGACCTGCCCATCCACCAGCTCGTCTGCTCCCCGATCCGCAACCCGCTGAGCCGCACCCTCCGGTTCGCCAACATCATCGCCCAGTTCGGCGTCGCCAGCCTGATCGGCCGGGTGCTCTCCAAGCTGGCGAGGATCCCCCGTCCCCCGTTCAAGTGGCGGATCACCAACGGCCCGTGGTTCTCCAACGCGGTGGCCGTCCTCCTGCTGGACACCTCCCCGGTCTCGGTCCGCTGGGACACCGCCACCGGCACCGAGATCACCGAGATCACCACGGTGGAGCTGGAGGAGACCACTCCCCGCGAGGCGGAGCCCCACCGGGTGGGACGCGCCGCGAGGTGACCGGGCGCGCCCCCGGGGCGGCTTCCGCGCCACCAGGAGGCGCCCGGTACGGAACCGGGCGCCCGAGCGTGCCCGGAAGGTGTCGGAGGGGACCCCGGGGGAGTGCCGGAGGGCGCCCGGGGTGCGGAGGGGCGCCCGGGGATCAGCGCGCGAGCTCCTCCAGGACCGCGCCGAGCCTGCCGACCGCCCAGCGCAGGTCGTCCTCGGAGATCACGAGCGGCGGGGCGAGGCGGACGGTCGAGCCGTGGGTGTCCTTGGCCAGCACACCGTGGGCCATCAGCGCCTCGGAGACCTCCCGCCCGCTCGCCAGCGTCGGGTCGATGTCGACGCCGGCCCACAGGCCGCGCCCGCGCACGGCCACCACGCCGTGGCCGACCAGGGCGCCCAGCTCCTCGTGCATGACCGCGCCGAGCTCCCTGGCGCGGGCCTGGTACTCGCCGGTGGCGAGCATCTCGACGACCGTGCTCGCGACCGCGCAGGCCAGCGGGTTGCCGCCGAAGGTGGAGCCGTGCTGGCCGGGGCCGATCACGCCGAGCACGTCCTCGTTCGCGGTGATCGCCGAGACCGGGACCACGCCGCCGCCCAGCGCCTTGCCCAGCACGTAGACGTCGGGGACGACGCCCTCGTGGTCGCAGGCGAAGGTCTCGCCGGTACGGCCGAGACCGGACTGGATCTCGTCGGCGATCATCAGGACGTTCTCCGCGGTGCACAGCTCGCGGACCTGGGTGAGGTAGCCGTCCGGCGGGACAAGCACCCCGGCCTCGCCCTGGATGGGCTCCAGCAGCACCGCGACCGTGTCGGCGTCGATCGCCTCGCGGACCGCCTCGATCGAGCCGTACTTCACGATCCGGAAGCCCGGGGTGTACGGGCCGAAGCCGCCGCGGGCGTCGGGGTCGGTGGAGAAGCCGACGATCGTGGTGGTGCGGCCGTGGAAGTTGTCCTCCATCACGATGATGTTGGCCCGGTCGGGCCTCACGCCCTTGACCTCGTACCCCCACTTGCGGGCCACCTTGATCGCGGTCTCCACGGCCTCGGCGCCGGTGTTCATCGGCAGGACCATGTCCTTGCCGGTGAGGTCGCCCAGGCCCGCGGCGAAGGCGGCGAACCGGTCGTGGAAGAAGGCGCGGCTGGTGAGGGTGAGCCGGGAGAGCTGCTCCCGCGCGGCCTCGATGATCTTTTCGTTGCCGTGCCCGAAGTTCAGCGACGAGTAGCCCGACAGGCAGTCGAGGAAGCGCCGGCCCTCCACGTCGACGACCCAGGCGCCGTGCGCCTCGCTGATCACGACGGGCAGGGGGTGGTAGTTGTGCGCGCTGCGGCGCTCGCTCAGCTCGATGAACTCGTCCGTGCCGGTCATGCGTCCACCCCTTCCGGGCTCGGGACCGTCGCGCCCGCGACGCGCTCCCTGATCTCCAGCGTGCAGCACTTGGGCCCGCCGCCGGCCTTGCGCAGCTCCGACAGGTCCACCGGGACGACCTCGAAGCCCCGGCGCTTGAGCTCGAGCTGCAGGCCGCCGGACTCGGAGCTGATCACGACGTTGACCCCGTCGCTGACCGAGTTGAGGCCGAACGTGAGGGCGTCGTCCTCGCTCGCCAGGACGGCGTCGGGGAAGAGGTTCTCCAGGACCTCGCGGCTCCCCGGGGAGAAGGCCCCCGGGAAGTAGGCGACGTTGTGCCCGTCCAGCGGGAAGAGCGCCGTGTCCAGGTGGTAGAACCTCGGGTCCACGAGCTGCAGCGTCACCACCGGCCGGCCCAGGAACTCCTGCGCCTCCTTGTGGGCGGTGATGTTGGTCCGGAAGCCGGTGCCGGCCAGCACCAGGTGGTCGAGGGTGAGGAAGTCGCCCTCGCCCTCGTTGACGAAGGCCGCCTCGTGCACCCGGTCGTAACCGTTCTCGGTGAACCACCTCAGGTACGCCGGCCCCTCGGCCTCGCGCTGGGGGTAGGCGAACCGCGCCCCGTACACCCGCCCGTCCACGACCAGCGCGCCGTTGGCGGAGAAGACCATGTCCGGCAGGCCCTCCACCGGCTCGACGAGGCTGACACGGTGCCCGAGGTCGAGGTAGACGCTCCTGAGCGTCTCCCACTGCCTGATCGCGACCTCCCGGTCCGCACCGGCCTCCGGGTGCATCCACGGATTGATCGCGTACTCGACCGCGAAGTGGTCCGGTCGGCACATCAGGTAATGCCTCGTCATCGGTAACCCCGTTACGAAAGGTCGTGGTGGCGGGCGCCGCCGGATTCCCGGCGGCGGCGTCATCAGCCTAGGAAGGGCGTTACCGCAGGCCAAGGGGTCGTTCTTGCGTTACGGCACAGTTTTGCCGCGTCTGTCAGGTGAAGAACGTCGATTCGTTGTGCGGGCCCAGGAACGGCTCGCCGCGCGAGGTCACCAGGGGCGCCTCGATCAGCCGGGAGAGCACGATGGAGCTCTTGGTCCGCACCACGAACGGCTCGGCGGCGATGCGCTCGATCACCCTCTCCACGTGCCGCACGTCGGTGGCCCTGATGTGCAGCAGCGCGTCGGCCTCACCGGTGATCGTGCACGCCGACACCACCTCGGGATGGCGGCCGAGCGCCACCCCGATCTCCGACGGGGAGGTCTTGCCCGCGCAGAACAGCTCCACGTACGCCTCGGTGGTCCAGCCGAGCGCCGCGGGCTCCACCCGGGCGGTGAAACCGGTGATGGCCCCGGTCTCGCGCAACCGGTCCACCCGCCGCTTCACCGCCGACGCCGACAGACCCACCCGCTGCCCGATCTCCGCGTACGTGGCGCGGGCGTCCTCGACGAGCGCCCCGATGATGTCGCGATCAAGCCTGTCCAGTTCCACGCAGACCTGTATACAGCCAACGGGCTCCGGGCCGTGCGGCACCGGGCCGGGACGGGGCACGGAGGGGGCAGGGGGCAGGGGGGACACGGCCTCCCCCGGCGGGGCCGTGCGACACCGGCCGGGGAGGGGACACCGGCCTTCCCCGGCCGGGCCGTACGGGCACCGGTCCCGGAGACGACGAGGGCCGCCGGGCGGATGATCCGTCCGGCGGCCCTCACGAGGCACGGGGTGCGGGGGTCAGGTCTGCTCGGCCTCGCCGGTGGCCTGCTCCTGCGCCTCCTCGGGGGAGGCCTCCAGGTCGTCGCCCGCCTGGGCGAGCGCGGTCTGCTTGTCCAGGCCGACCCAGCTCGTGATGCTCTCGATCGCGAACAGCACGCCCAGGTAGAGCGTGAGCGCGGCCAGCACCCACGTCAGCACGCCCAGCGCCGCCCCGACACCGATGATCAGCAGGCGCAGCTCCCAGCCCAGGCCCGCCTTGAACACCCAGGCGGCCGGCCAGATGCTCTGCCGCGTCCGGTACACCGTGTCGTAGGTGTGGTAGCCGATCACGTAGATCAGCACGTACAGCAGCCACTTGGGGGCGTCGGCCGCCAGGCCGATCAGGATGATCGTGAGGAACTCGGTCCCGCGGATCAGCGGCGGCACCAGCCAGTCGAGCCTGCCCAGGTGGTCGCGGGCGGCGGTGGGCAGCACCAGGACGATCATGACCAGCACCGGGACGAGCAGGATCGGCCCGTCGTCGAGGATCCCGGCCAGCGCCATGGCGACGATCGCGACCAGGGCGGCGAGCGCGGCGGGCACCGCGGGCAGGCCGGGCCCGACCCTGCCGCGCAGCAGCGTCACCAGCGGGCCGTCGTCGCGGTAGGCGAGCAGCCGCGCGGTCTGCATGCGCAGCCGCTCCTCGTACGGGTCCGGGACGGGGACGGTCTGTGGCTGGGTGATCATGCGAAAGACCTCATCAGGCGTCCGGTGAGCGAGTAGGCGGCGCCGATGCCGCCCCAGATGATCAGGGTCAGGAAGGTGATCCTGGCGTCGAACAGGGCGCTGACGATCGCGATGGCGGCGAACCGCTCACCGATGGGGAACACGATCATCTTCCTGGCCCAGTGCACGGCCCGGTACCTGCCGGCCCTGCCCCACATCCTCAGCAGGCTGCGGACCGCGCCGACCTGGGCGCTCTTGCGCTGCTCCAGGGCCTGGCGCAGGCCGGTGTCGGCGCTGACCGACAGCGACACCGACGGCAGCGGGGAGGGGGCCTTGCGCCGGTTCGCCGCGCCGTAGGAGAAGTCCAGCAGGTGCTTGACGGACTGCAGGCCGATCGCGATCAGCGCCAGCGTCCAGACGTCGCCCACCCCGGAGACCGCCGCGCCGACCGCGAGGCCGGCGAAGACCACGTACTCCTTGAACCGGTCGAAGGTGGCGTCCAGCCACGCCCCGAGGACGCCGAACTTGCGGGCGTACCGCGCGACCTGGCCGTCCACGCAGTCGAACACGAACGCGAAGTAGATCAGCACGCCGCCCGTGACCATCCAGACCCGCTCGCCGACGGCGAAGCAGAGCGCCGCCGCCACGCCCAGGGCGATCGAGATCAGCGTGACCTGGTTGGGGGTCAGCCCCCTGCGGGCCGCCCAGCGGGCGATGAACCGGGAGTAGGTGCTGACGAAGTAGGTGGTGAAGAAGCCGTCGGCGCCCTTGACCGCGTTGTTCAGCCGGGCCCGGTCCTCGTCGAAGGTGGACATCTCGGCCACCGCCTCGGCGGCCTGCTCGGGGTCGGTCACCCGGCGGAAGAACAGGTCGCGGCGGCCCCGGATGCCGACCGAGACGCCCTTGCGCACCAGGCCCAGCACCAGGAGCTGGACCAGGTCGTCCTCGGGGCCCAGCAGGTGCGCCATGTCGGCCAGCTCGCGGGCGGCCTCGGCCAGCACCGGCGCGTGCTTGTGGTGCAGGTGCAGCGGGCCGAGCAGGACGGCGTTGGGCCGGGTCACCGCGTGGAAGGCCGAGCCCACCGAGATGACGCGGGACCTGCGGGCGCGGACCCGGACGGGCAGGCCCTCCAGCCACCGGTCGCCGATCTCCGGCTGAGCCTCCTCGATCGGGACGTCGGCCACGACGGTGTCGCCGTTCTCGTCCTCCTCCCTGGGCTCCTTGGTGATCAGGGCCAGGGCGCCGCGCTTGGACTTGGTGATCTGGTAGATCAGCTCGTCGTGGATCAGCGCGTTCGCCGGCAGGAAGAGCAGGTTCTCGGTGGCGCCCTCGACCGCGTCGGCGATGGCGCGCAGGTCGCCGGCCAGGTCGGAGGTCTCCACCAGGCGGCCGGGGAACCCGCGGTGGGCGGCGGCGTCGCCGGCGCGGACGACGGTGACCGGGTCGGGGTCGAGCGAGGCGAGCTGGCCGTGCAGCTTGCCGATCACCGTGGGGCAGCCGGGCAGCGCGGGCAGGGTCAGGGCGGCGGGCGTCGCCTGACCGGGAACGGCGTCGGGGCCGGGCGATGAGCCCAGCAGGACCACGCGGGGCATGGCACCCTTTCGTGCGGAGACGGGTGTGAGGCGGTGTACCGGGGGTGGCATTTCGCCAGGGGCCAAAGTTTAGTGAGTTTTGGGTGAACAACACGCACCGGTGATCCGACCGTGTCGTTCACCCATGCTTCCACCTCTGCCGCCTCTGCGGCCCCACTACACTGTGCGGGTGAGTCTGTACCGTGATGACGGCATCGTGCTGCGCACCCACAAGCTGGGAGAGGCCGACCGCATCGTCACCGTGCTGACCCGGCGGACGGGCAAGATCCGTGGAGTCGCCAAGGGCGTCCGGCGCACCATGTCACGATTCGGCGCCCGTCTCGAACCGTTCACCCACGTCGATCTCCAGCTGCACACCGGCCGCACGCTCGACGTGATCACCCAGGCCGAGACCATCCGCTCCTACGGCGGGCCGCTGGTGACCGACTACCCGCGCTACACGGCCGGCACCGCGATGCTGGAGACCGCGGACCGCCTGATCATGGGGGAGAAGGAGCCGGCGCTGCGCCAGTTCCTGCTGCTCGTCGGCGGCCTGCGCACGCTCGGCTCGGGGGAGCACGAGGCCAGGCTCGTGCTGGACGCCTACTTCCTGCGCTCCCTGGCCGTGGCCGGCTACGCCCCCGCCCTGGAGGCCTGCGCCCGGTGCAGGGCCGTCACGGTGCGGGCCTTCGCCATCGTGGCGGGCGGCGTGGTGTGCGGGACCTGCCGCCCCGCGGGCGCGGCCGTGCCCGAGGCGGAGACCCTGGCCCTGATGGCGGCGCTGCTGCGGGGCGACTGGTCCACCGCGGACGCCTCCCGCGGCCGGCACCGCGCCGAGTGCAGCGGCCTGGTCGCCGCCTATCTCCAGTGGCACCTCGAACACGGCATACGCTCTCTTCGACACGTAGAGAGGGAGCCCGTCACGTGAACGTCCGCCCGCCCGTCCCCCACCCCTCCGGCGCCGTCCCGCCCCCGATCCCCCCGGGCCTCGTGCCCCGGCACGTGGCGATCGTGATGGACGGCAACGGCAGGTGGGCCAAGCAGCGGGGCCTGCCCCGCACCGAGGGCCACAAGGCGGGCGAGGCCTCGCTCTTCGACGTGGTCGAGGGCGCGATCGAGCTCGGCATCCCCTACCTGTCGGCCTACGCCTTCTCCACGGAGAACTGGAAGCGCTCCCCGGACGAGGTCCGCTTCCTGATGGGCTTCAACCGCGACGTGATCCGCCGCCGCAGGGACGAGCTGCACGCCATGGGGGTACGGGTCCGCTGGGCGGGCCGCCCCGGGCGGCTGTGGCGGAGCGTGATCCAGGAGCTGCGCGACGCCGAGGAGATGACCGAGCGCAACTCCACGCTGACCCTGCAGTTCTGCGTCAACTACGGCGGCCGCGCCGAGATCGTCGACGCCGCGCTGCGCCTGGCCCAGGACATCGCCGACGGGCGGGTCAAGCCGGGCCGGGTGAGGGAGGAGACCTTCGCCCGCTACCTGGACGAGCCGCAGATCCCCGACGTGGACCTGTTCGTGCGCTCCTCGGGAGAGCAGCGCATCTCCAACTTCCTGATCTGGCAGACGGCGTACGCCGAGATGGTCTTCCTCAACCGGCTCTGGCCCGACTTCGACCGCCGTGACCTGTGGGAGGCCTGCGAGACCTACGCCAAGCGCGACCGCAGGTACGGCGGCGCCGTGCCCAACGTCGTGCCCGACGACGGGCCCCGCGACCTGCCGGGAACCCGGGCCCCGTAGGCCGCGGCGCGTCGTCAGACCCGTCGCCGCGCCCGGTAGGCGGCGACGTGCATCCGGTTGCCGCAGGTGCGGCTGTCGCAGTAGACCCTGGAGCGGTTACGGGACTCGTCCACGAAGACGTGGTCGCAGTCCGGGGCCGAGCAGGTGCGCAGGCGTTCCCACTCCCCCTCGACCAGCAGGTGTGCCAGGGCGACCCCGATGTCGGCCGCGAGGTGCTCGTGAAGCGCGGCGTCCGGCGCGAAGTAGTGGACGTGCAGGGCGTGACCGTCGTGCTCGGTCAGGCGCGGGGTGATCCGGGTCCCGCTGAGCAGGGTGTTCAGCCGGATGACCGCGGTGGGCTGGTCGGGGGCGGTGAAGACCTTGTGGAAGGCCTCGCGCAGGGCGCGCACCTCGGCGAGATCGGTGGCGTTCACCTCACCGACCCCGCTGATGTCGCAGCGTGCCACGAAGTCGCCGAGCTCTCGCAGGTCGGCCAGGGTGTCCCGCCCCCCGGTGGCGGGGGAGGTGTTGACAAGATCGACCGCGGTGGCGAGTGAGTGCACCATGTCATGTCCGAATGGCATGTTGACTCCAGTAGAAGGCGGGTTGCGGTGTGAGAACGCGTACGGCGTCTCGCCGTGTCGGAAGCGTATCCCCCCGGCGGACCCGTGGCGCCCTCTCGCGGGCCCGGCTTCGCCCGCACCCGGCGTGCCGCACCCGGCACGCTCCGTGCGCGCCCGTGCCCGCCGCACCGTACCTCTCGTCCCCGCCCGCCCTGTCGCACGCCCCCGCGCGCGGGCGGGCACGGGGGCGTGCGACGGGGCGGGGGAGGGGGCGGGCGGGGTCAGGCGCGGCTCGACGCCCGGGCCGGCGTGGCGGTGACGGCGGCCGCGCAGGAGGCACACGTACCGAAGATCTCCACCGTGTGGGTGACGTCGGTGAAACCGTGCTCGGAGCCGATCGTCTCGGCCCAGCGCTCCACCGCGGGACCGGCCACCTCGACCGTACGGCCGCAGGTGCGGCAGACGAGGTGGTGGTGGTGGTCACCGCTGGCGCAGGCCCGGTAGACCGACTCGCCGTCGTCGGTCCTCAGCATGTCCACGTGACCGGTGTCGGCGAGCGCCTGCAGTGCCCGGTAGACGGTGGTCAGTCCGATCTTGGCGCCTTCCGCGCGCATCTCCGCGTAGACGTCCTGCGCGCTGCGGAAGCCCTCGCTCCGGCGGAGGACCGCGTGGACGGCATCACGTCTGTTGCTCATGGGCTGGACTCCTGAGGTCGGCTTCGGCGTACGAATCTACCGAGCCCGAGGGCGAGGACGAATCCCACCAGGGCGACGATCACAATGATCGCACCCGGAGGGACCTCGACGTAGAAGGAGGAGGTCAGGCCGCCGACCGTGGAGATCATACCGAAGAGCATGGAGAGGAGCATCGTGCTCATGAACCCCCGGGTGAGCTGCTGGCTGGTCGCCACGGGCACCACCATCAGGGCGCTGACCAGGAGCAGGCCGACGACCCGCATGGCGATCACCACGGTCAGCGCGGCCGTGACGGCGATCAGCAGGCTGAGGAAGCGGACCGGCAGGCCGGCGGCCTTGGCCACCTCCTCGTCCTGGCAGAGCACGTACAGCTCCCGCCCGAAGACGGCCACCACGGCGAGCACCGCCACCGCCAGCACGACGATCACCCACACGTCCTGGACGGAGACGCTGCTGATCGACCCGAACAGGTACGACATCAGCGTGGCGTTGCTGCCGCCGGGCGCCAGCGAGATGAGCAGGACGCCCCCGGCGATGCCGCCGTAGAACAGCAGCGCGAGCGCCACGTCCCCGCTGGTCCTGCCGCGGGCGCGGACCAGCTCGATGGCCACGGCGCCGAGCACCGAGACCAGCACGGCCGTCAGCACCGGGGCGGTCCCGGTGAGGAAGCCCAGCGCCACCCCGGTGAGGGCGACGTGCCCGATGCCGTCCCCCAGCAGGGCCAGGCGTCGCTGGACCATGAACGTGCCGATCGCGGGGGCGGCCAGGCCGACCAGCAGGGCGGCGATCAGCGCCCGCTGCATGAAGTCGAACCGCAGAAGCTCGATCACGACGTGGGCCTCCAGTCGAGCGGGCCCGCGGGCACCTGCGCGGCGTGCGGGTGCACGTGGTCGTGGCCGGGCAGCGCGTGCGTGCCGACCGCCCGCGGCGGGGGGCCGTCGTGGCAGACGGACCCGTGCCGCAGGACCACCGCCCGGGTGATCAGCGACTCCAGGGGGCCCAGCTCGTGCGCGACCAGCAGGACCGTCTTGCCCTGCTCGACCAGCAGGGACAGGGTCTCGGCCAGGAGGTGCTGGCTCTCGGAGTCGACGCCCGCGGTCGGCTCGTCCATGACGAACGTGTCGGGCTCACCGGCGAGGGCGCGGGCGATCAGCACCCGCTGCTGCTGCCCGCCGGACAGGGCCTGCACCGGGTCACCGGCCCGGTGGGCCAGGCCGACCGTCTCCAGCGCCCTCATGGTCGCCTCGCGGTCGGCCGCGCCGGTCGGCCGCAGGCGCCGTTGCCGGGAGATCCGGCCGGAGGCGACGACCTCGCGGATCGTGGTCGGCACGCCGCCGCCCACCGAGAGCCGCTGGGGGACGTAGCCGATCCGCCACCATTCGCGGAAACGGGCGGGGGGCCTGCCGTACAGCAGGGTCCGGCCGGCGGACAGGGGGACGAGGCCGAGCAGGGCGCGGACGAGGGTGGACTTCCCCGACCCGTTCGCGCCGAGCACCGCCACCGCCTCCCCTGGCTCCACGGACAGGTCGATCCCGCGAAGCACCGGACGGCGGTCCAGGTCGACCTGGCCGCCGTTCATGGTGAAAACCGTTGTGCTGGACGTCACGTGAGACCTTTACGAGCAGCGGAGCGCCGCCTGGAGGGTGGTGAGGTTCTGGCGCATTGCGGACAGGTAGTCGCCGCTTTCCGGCCGGCTCTCGACCGGGTCGAGAACCGCCGTCTTCGCGCCGACTTCCTGGGCGAGGATCTCGGCGACCTTGGGGCTGACGAGAGTCTCGGTGAAAATGGTAGTTACTTTCTGCTCCTTCGCCACTTTTGCCACCTCTGCGAGGCGGGCGGGCGAGGGCTCGGCGTCGGGGTCGAGGCCGCTGATGCCGATCTGCTGGAGCTTGTAGCGGCCGGCGAGGTAGCCGAACGCGGAGTGGTTGGTGACGATCGACCGCGAGGCGCAGGTGGCCAGGCCCTTGGTCAGCTCGCCGTCCAGCGTGGTGAGATCGGTCGCGGCCAGGGCGGCACGGCTGCGGTAGGCCGACGCGTGCGCGGGGTCGACGGCGGCGAGCTTCTCGCCGAGCTGCTTGGCGACCGTCGCGAAGCGGGACGGGTCGAGCCAGAGGTGCGGGTCGTACTCGACCTCGTGGGCGTGCTCCTCGCCCTCGTGTCCCTCCTCCTCCGCGTGTCCCTCCTCCTCGGCGTGCTCCTCCTCGGTGGCCGGGAGGGTCGTGACCGAGGTGGCCACGTCGAAGCCGCGATCGGCGGCGTGCTGCTCGACGGCCTCGTCCACGGCGGGCTGGACGCCCTTGATGTAGACGACGAGCCTGGTCTCCGACAGCCCGGCGACCTGGGCGGGGGACAGCTCCAGGTCGTGCGGCTCGACACCGGGCTCGGTCAGGCCGGTGACGGCCGCGTCGGCGCCCGCGACCTTCTCGGCGAGCCACTGCAGGGGGTACATGGCCGCGGTGACGCCGGGCTTCCCGTCCGCGGAAACGCTCGGTGCCCCCCCGGACGAGCCGCCGGTGGCGGAGCCTGTCGAACCGGCCTCGGCGCCGCACGCGGTGGTGGCGGCGAGGAAGGCGGCGGACGCGACCAGGCTGGCGTTACGTATGTATATACGTCGGGAGGACTCGGACATCATGCCGACAGTATGCCGGTAAATGAAAATGGTTGTCAAAATCGCCGGGAAAACGCCCGTGCGCGAAAGATCGCCGACGGGGGCGGGGGCGGCGACAGGCGGACGGGACGGCCGGTGCGGGGGTGGGAACGGCCTCGGGGAGACGCTCGGGGGAGGGTGGTCTCAGAAGGCGCCGAAGCGGTCGGCGGCCAGCAGGATCAGGAAGGTGAGCAGCGCGACGCGCATGAGCCGGCCCCCGGTGCCCAGGGACGGCCAGGACATGTAGGCGAGCCAGCCGACGAAACCGATCACCGGGAGCACGGCGATCCCGCCCCAGAAGGAGGACACGGCGAAGCCGGCCAGCATCAGCACCACCAGCAGCACCGGGGCGATCCACCGGGGAAGCCGGAAGAGGAAGACGAGCGGGGCCGCGCTGCGCTGTTCGACCTTCTGCCGCAGTCCGGTCGCCCCCGGCGTGAAGAACTGCTCGCCCGGGGGCAGCGGGCGCTTGCTCCGCTGGGGACGGGACTGCGCCAGAGGGTGTACGGGACGTTCCCCGCGCTTGTCGGCCACGGGCCGAGCCTAACGCGCCGGTGCCCGCGGACGACACACCCCCGGCGTGACGCCGTATCCCCGCTCCTGGCGGCAGCTCGCCGGCAACTCGCCGGCAACGTGCCGGGGACGGGTCCGGGGACGGGGGGCGGGGCTGGGGGCGAGGCCGGAACGGGGCGGGAACGGGCCGGGGGCGGGCGTGGGGCCGGCATGGGGCCGGCATGGCATGCTGGGCGGATGCTCGCTCTCATCCGTTACTCGGTGCCACCGGCCCAGGCCGAGGAGTTCCTGGTCCGGGCCCACGAGATCGTGGACACGCTCGCCGGGCAGCCCGGCTATCTTCGCGGCCGGGTGTCGAGGTCGGTGGACGAACCGGAGCTGTGGGTCCTGGTGAGCGAGTGGCAGGGGGCCGGGTTCTACCGCAGGGCGCTGGGCGCGGCACGGATGGCGATGTATCCGCTGATGACCCTCATGATCAACGAGTCCAGCGCCTTCGAGGACGTCGCCCGTCCCTGAGGCCGTGCGGCGGCTCCGCCCCGGCGGGGAGCCGGTGCTCCCCTCCGGGAGCGGCCGGAGCCCTGCCCGGCGGGGAGGCGGGAGGCTCGGGCAGCCAAGGGCCGGACGCGGCGCCCGGCAGCGGGCAAGGTTTGCCCGGGGAGGTGGGCGGGATGGGTCATGCGAATGTCCGGACGGCCCGTCTCCCCTAAGCTGGAGGCTCCATCACTTCCTCGCCGACCTCCAGCCGGATGGAGATTTTCCCTTATGGCACGCCGCACGGACATCATGGACACCATCGTCAGCCTCGCCAAGCGACGTGGTCTTGTCTACCCCTCCAGCGAGATCTACGGCGGCCTGCGCGCGTCGTGGGACTACGGCCCGCTGGGTGTGGAGCTCAAGAACAACGTGAAGCGGCAGTGGTGGAAGACCGTGGTGCAGGGGCGTGACGACGTCGTCGGCCTCGACTCCTCGGTGATCCTGGCCCGTGAGGTGTGGCAGGCCAGCGGCCACGTGGAGACCTTCACCGACCCGCTGACCGAGTGCCAGTCCTGCCACAAGCGCTACCGCGCCGACCACCTCGAAGAGGCGTACGCCGAAAAACACGGGAAGCCCCCGGCGGGCGGCCTGGCCGAGATCACCTGCCCCAACTGCGGCAACAAGGGCGCCTTCACCGCGCCCAAGCAGTTCAGCGGCCTGCTCAAGACCTACCTCGGCGCGGTCGAGGACGAGTCGGGCCTGGCCTATCTCCGGCCGGAGACCGCCCAGGGCATCTTCATCAACTACCTCAACGTGCAGCAGTCGGCGCGCAAGAAGATCCCGTTCGGCATCGGCCAGATCGGCAAGTCGTTCCGCAACGAGATCACGCCGGGCAACTTCATCTTCCGCACCCGCGAGTTCGAGCAGATGGAGATGGAGTTCTTCGTCAAGCCGGGCAGCGACGAGGAGTGGCACCAGTACTGGATCGACGAGCGCTTCCGCTGGTACACCGACCTGGGCATCACCAAGGACAACCTGCGCCTGTACGAGCACCCCAAGGACAAGCTCTCCCACTACTCCAAGCGGACCGTCGACATCGAGTACCGCTTCAACTTCACCGGCACCGAGTGGGGTGAGCTGGAGGGCGTCGCCAACCGCACCGACTTCGACCTGACCGCGCACGGCAAGGCCTCCGGCACCGACCTCAGCTTCTTCGAGCAGGACAGCGGCGAGCGCTACGTGCCGTACGTGATCGAGCCGGCCGCCGGTGTCGACCGGGCCACGCTCACGTTCCTGATCGACGCCTACACCGAGGACGAGGCGCCCAACGCCAAGGGCGTCATGGAGAAGCGCACGGTCATGCGCCTCGACCACCGCCTCGCGCCGGTCAAGGTCGCGGTGCTCCCGCTCTCGCGCAACGCGGACCTGTCGCCCAAGGCCAAGGACCTGGCGGCCCAGCTCCGCCGCCGGTGGAACGTCGAGTTCGACGACGCGGGCGCGATCGGCCGCCGCTACCGCCGCCAGGACGAGATCGGCACGCCGTTCTGCATCACCGTCGACTTCGACACCCTCGACGACCAGGCGGTGACCATCCGCGAGCGCGACTCGATGGCCCAGGAGCGCGTGGCCCTGGACCAGGTCGAGTCCTATCTCCGCCAGCACCTCAACGACTGAGACGGCCCGGCCCCGGTGACGGGGCCGAGTCCGTCCGGCGACGGCCGGCGACCCCGCACCCGGGCCCCGTGGCTCGGAGATCTACCCGCGCCCGGCGGAACGGTACGTCCGTCCGGGGG